>OMZU01000092.1 GCA_900315605.1 uncultured Eubacteriales bacterium
AATCAGCCAAATCACTTCAATGTTTCGCGTTGTTTCCAGCGAAAGCTTGCCCGAGGAACAAATGCGGTTGAGCAATCCGTACAGATATAGCTTGAGCAATGGCGTAGGATCATACGGAGGACGACCTTCGTCCTTTGTTTCAGCGTACACAAAGCCCAACTTTACCATATCCAGCTTGTCGCAGAAAATATCTATGACGCGGCACTCGCTGTTTGCCGGTATTAGACTCTCCAAATCAGTCATCATTACCTGATTTCTGCTGATTCCTTCGATGTGTTTCATCTGTCATCACTCCGTTTGCTGTGTTACCTATATTATAGCATGTTTTAAAAGTTTTTGCACGGGCTGAATTGGTACAATTTCGGTTTTTCGCTGATCGCGGGCTTCATCTGGATTTTGGCTTACAAAAAGAGCGGTGATATGATTTCCTCCATGATAGCGCACGGCGGCACGAATCTGGCGGGAATCATATATTTGCTTGTTATGAGTGGAGTGAATTAAGGGAACCTCTAAAAACGACTCCCAAATCCAGTCAAGATATGGTATAATAGACCCATCAAAAGATAGATGGTGATGACATGCAACTGAATCTCTTTGCCGAGGACAACAGACTGGAGAAATTAACGAAATTAGGCGACTCTTTACTAAAGCTCAACGTAGTGAATTGGGATAGATTTCGTCCTGCGCTTGAAGAAGTATTCCATAAGGAATGAAAGAGCAATGCAGGCAGACACGCCTTCGATGTTGTAATGATGTTCAAAATCCTTGTATTTCAGCGTTTGTTCAATCTGTCAGACGGAATATCAGATCAATGATCGTCTGAGTTTCATAAGGTTTCTTGGGTTGACTCTGAGAGACAGAGTCCCTGACGCAAAAACGATTTGGCTTTATCGTGAGAATTTGACTAAAGCAGGCATCATCAACCAGTTGTTTATCGACTATTGCAAGGAGTTAGAAAAGAACGGTATCATCACGCATGTGGACGCACCTCGCCAGAGAAACACACGCGAGGAAAACAAGACGATCAAATCCGGAGAAGTGCCTGAAGAATGGACAGAAGACACTCCGACAGCAAAGCATAAGCTGGCACAGAAAGACACGGACGCACGTTGGACAAAGAAAAATAACGAGACACACTACGGTTACAAGAATCACGCGAAGGTAGATGTGGATTCAAAAATCATAAAGGATTATTCGGTAACAGACGCATCTCTCCATGACAGTCAGAGGTTTACAGATTTCTTCAAGGAGAAGGATAAGGTTGCATATGCCGACAGCACTTATATTGGTCAGGAAATCCCGGAGCACATTGAAGCGCAAATCTGCGAACAAGGCTATAGAAATCATCCGTTGACAGAGGAACAAAAGCAAAACAATAGGAGAAAATCAAAAATTAGATGTCGTATTGAACATGTTTTCGGTTTTATGACAGGTTCAATGCACGGCATTACTGTGCGGACAATCGGAATTGAGCGCGCAGCATTCAACATCGGGCTGACAAACCTGATATATAACATTTGTAGGTACTCAACCTTAAAGCGCAAAACTAATGACATAGGATAACTGCGCCCAAAATGGGCAAAAACTGAACAAAATCAGACGATAATGCTAAGGTGTGTATGTCCCAAAACGGAATTAGTTCTAATAATGAATTAATCGTAACATTGAGAAGTGAATTTTGAATTTTTAGAGGTAACCAATATAGTTCGTTTAACATTTCAGGTTCATTATCTATTGCAACAATTCTATGTCCCTCCATACTTAGAGGGATGGAAATACGACCAGTTCCAGCACCATATTCCACTATTTCATCATACGGTTTTACAAGTGTACGATAGAAGTTAATATCGTCGATAATTACACTATACATTGCGTCATATATCTTTGGATATTTCAATACGGTAACCATATTTGCCTCAAACTCTCAAATGAAATACTTTATGGACACCTCTAAAAATTCACTGTTGTTCAGAGGTGCGGATATTTTATAGTAGATTTATGTTAAAACGACGATGTCATACTGGCGTATAACGAGGAGCTTTGGCAGAAATATGCTGTGAAAGATTTGTGACTATGGGCAGCTATGAATTTTTAGAGGTGCCCTTATGATTTAAAACCACCAGAAATATTTCTAATCAAACAGGTTTTTTATATAATATCTACTGAACAAACCCAAATTTCAAACTGCGGGCAAAGAGCAACAATATCTCCGCCCTCAGCTTCTCAATCCTTCTCAGGTTGAGGAGCAGGACGGACATAGCGATGCTGTGGCAAGTCGTTTCCTTCAGTCAACCTCAACACGTTCACATTCGTCGATATAATTCTGTTTTTTGTCGACCTCGGCATCCTTTTTCGGCCTGCCGAGAGCCGGTCCGGAGAGCCTGGTTTTGTGCTGTTTGCAGTATTTCAGATTCTCGCGGGTGCGATAGATTTTATCGACAAGTACACGCTCGGGATAATGTCCCGTACGCTCCTTGTACTGTTCGATCATATCCTTCAAGCCCGTGGACTCATTGTATGCGTCAAAGCTGTGTCTTTCGAGACGCGTCCAGCCGTCGCAAACGCTAATATCGAGCTTTACGCCAAACTCTACCTTCGCCTTGGCTTTTCCGCGCACGATCGGTCGGATCCACGGCTGGCTCAGACTGACGATCCTGTCCTTAACACTGTGCGTACGGTTATCGTACATTTCTTTTTGCTGGGTGTAGATCGTTTGGATTGTGGAAAACTTTTCCTCGAATTTTGCGGGAAATGTTTTTCCACCGGCGAGCATTTTTTTGATGTGACCGATGTTCCTTTTGAGATAACCAAGTTGCTTTCCGATCGCCTTACGCGTCTGTTTTGCTTTCGGTTTGCGGATGCGGGCGTAAGAAGTGTAGTCTTTATGCGCTTTCTTGCGGTATGTGCGCGGCTTTTGCTTGCCTTTCACGTGCAGCTCGTCAATGATTTTCTCGCTGCACTCACGAGCCTTATTGAGCAACGAAATGTCCTGCGGATATGAAATCTGCGACGGAGCGCAGGTCGCGTCAACGATCATCGTTCCGCTGTTCTTGTCGATATCATCGGAATCGTCGGATTCGTCTTTTTGTGATTCTTCCTTCTCTTTTTCAAGCTTCGCCTGTTCGGCGGAGATTATCATTTCATTGATTTCTCCGATGATCTCAGGTGTCAGGCGCTTGCGAAAGTATACCATCATCGATGGATCAAACGGCGGCTTGCTGTCGTCAAAGGCTTTGTAGCCGCAGAAGTATTGGAGATACGGATTCTCTTGGATTTGAAGCGGGATCTCCGCGTCGGAGTAGCCGTACTCCGCCTGAATGATTCTCGCGCCGAGACCTAGACGAAGCGACTTCGCGACATTGCCCTTCTTGTTGGAGAAAAGCTTCGCGTATTTCTTCTCGATCTCAAGCCACGGAATCATCTGTGCGCGCTTCACCCATCGATTACTGTTTTTCAGATTCATGCCAACCGGCTGTCCAAAATCTTCAAGACTTATCTGTCCGTTATCGAATTTATACATCCCATCCATCTCCAAATGCAAGCTTTTTGCGGCTTTTCAGCCGTTTTCCTTGCATTTATTATACCACATTTTGACAGGTTTTGCACTGTTTATCGGATAATTGAGATTATTCAGTTGGCATTAATTATAATACATATAGTCTTGATTGTCAATCATTTTTAAAATAATTAACCCCAAACTCTCAATAAAACAAGTAATATAATCGCAGAAAGTCAGAAAAAAGCTTGATTTCTGCGATTATTTATGGTATAATAATATTACTTGG
>OMZU01000086.1 GCA_900315605.1 uncultured Eubacteriales bacterium
TGGTGGACGGAATGATCTCGTCATCATCTTCGGGAGGCATATAAACCGGACCATACTGCACAATATAATCCTCCATAGCTCCGTTGCCGCTGATTGTCAGCACGCCGTCACTGCTCAGCGTCCATGTGCAGTCGCCTGTCGTGCCGCTTGTCGCGCCGACATCGGCTGCTTTTGTTTCCGCCGCGTAGGTTGAAAGCTGAAACGCCGAAACCGAGGTCATCATCAACGCGCTTAGAAGAATCGCAGTCAGTTTTTTCAGGGGCATAAAAGTCCTTTTCATATGGATACTCCTTTCCTTTATATTTGTTTAGCATGTTTATTATATGCCGTAGGGTCGCACCCGCGTGTGCGACCTACCAAAAAAGTCATTGTTTCCGAGGGCGCACACATGGGTGCGCCCTATTTAACGTTGTTCTTTACCGAGGGCGCACACATGGGTGCGCCCCTACGACATTTAAGGTAATGTTTTGCTAAATTAATATAAATATCATTGGGAACAAACGTTTATTATAGATGAATCCTGCCTTCACGACCAATATTATTCACTATTCATTATTCATCATTCATTATTCATTTCTTCACCCAAGGCTTTGTCTGAATCCTACCAAATACCTTTGTATCTCGGTAACGTCGCGGATATCAATGTGTCCGTCGTTGTTGGTGTCCGCGTTGTCAAGCGTGATCTCAGAATGTACATTATAGTGTGCGATATACTTTTGCAGACAGGTCGCGTCGTTGATGCTCACCTCGCCGTCGCCGTCGGTGTCGCCCATCAGTACGTTCGTGGTAACGGTGACAACGCATTGCTTTTCTTCGGTTCCGCAAACGGCTGTGATCACCGCCGTGCCTCTCTTCTTTGCAGTAACCAAACCGCAGGGCGAAACTTCGGCTACCGTCGGGTCGGAGCTTGTCCATTCAACGGTGTATTTGCTGCTGCCGTTCGGATTAAGGATACCGTGCAGCTTTGCGGTTTCGCCCTTTGTGACGTTCAGCTCGGTTTGATCGAGGGTCAGTTCGGGGTTTGCTTCCTGTGCGCCGCTGTAAAGCTGTGCGATCGCCGCGCGGTAGGTGTAGTCCGTCACCTCAAGGGTGTCGGTCTTGGTCACGTTGTGCAGGGTGACCTCGTACACATAGCCGGCGGTCAGCGCGAGGTTTTCGTTGTAGAAGCAGATCGACGATCTGCTGAACGAGGTGCGGTTGTTGTTGTCGTTGCGCGTGATAGTCCAGGTCGCGTTGTCCTTGTTGAGCAGCTTGATCGTCACATAGGTGTCGTTATTGAAGATGTATCCGTTATACGCCCAGATCGTCCACTGCGCGGTGCTGCCCACGGCTCCGGAGGGAGTGATTCCCTTTGACGGCCAGCAGACAAAATCAATGTCGCTGGACTGTCCGCCGTAGAACTTGTGCGCACTCTGGTTTTCTACCGAGCCAAGACCGATTTGCGAAGCGTAGGGATCGAGCAGGTTTCTGCGGTGTCCGCAGTAGATCGGGTCGCCGTAGCCGTCGTCTATCGCGTTGCTGATACTTGACTGAACGTTTCCGATATAGAGGTTCTCGCTGCCGCCGAGCCTGGTTTTTCTGTAAAACTCGTCGCTAATTCCCTCTGCCTGCGGCGGATTGTGCGGATTGCTGTTGCTGATCCCGGCATAGCCGAGGTAGCGCGTATATGCCGCCTTTGCCTGCGCGCCCTCAACCAGATCGTCGTTGCGCGTAAGATCCTTAAGTCCCGCGCCGGCACGGATAGAGTTGATAAAGCCGATCGCGCCCTCGATTTTGGCGTCCTTTATCACACCGGGTTCAATAGGCAGCTCACTTACCGACGGCTCGACCTCGTAATAATCCGGCTCGTTGTTCCAGGTGTCTACCGAAGCCTGATAACGCTCCATGGCGTTTTGCAGCTTGACCTGCTCCTCAGCCGTCAGAGCGACCGGGTGCTCGGTGTTTACAAACAGCTCAGACGAGACCGAACCGCAGTAATAATAGGTGTAGTCGTTCACCATGTAGTTGACAAACGCCGCCAGATTTTTGCCTTCGGGGAAGGTGTAGCCTGTCGCGCGGCTTGCAAACATCATCGGGTGCAAAAACCAAGAGCCGCTTCCGTAGCTTGTAAATCTTTCGTATGCGGTGCGCTTGTTATTTCTGGCGTAGTTGTAAGGATTGTTGCCGTTTTCGGCGAGCTGCAAAACACGGTCGTACACATCCTCGTCATAAACGACGGGGGTATTGTAGCCGTAGAGCTCGGTCGCCGCGTTGAACATTGCCACCGAATGCGGGATCATGTTCTTGTTTGCGGTGCAGATGTCCTGCGAAAACATCTGGGTGTATTTGGTTCTGTCAATGCTTCCGGCGTAATAGTTTATGTCCAGCGCGCCGCAAACCAGCTGCTGATTGTTGCTGTAATAATCCATTTTGCTCTGCACGTAATAGGAATTTACATTTTGCTGACCCGCGCTGATGGTTTTCATGCGGAAATCATCGGCAATAGAAGCATAGATCACGATTTTGCTCGCGCTGTTGGTTTCAATATACAGATAGTCGCTGTAGTTGTCGCCGTAGAAGGTGCAGATCTTGCCGCCGAAAAGCGAGTCTGTCATGATCTTGGGCTCGCCGAACAGGTCGATAACGTCGTCAAGCGTCATGCTGTTGGTAACGGTCTTGCCGCCGACGATAATAAGTCCGTTTGACGGAAAATCGCCCTCAGCCGCCGATACTGTGGGACAAGTCCAAAACACGCCCAAAAGCAGTGCGAGCACCAGTGCGATCGATGTTATCCGCCTTTTGTTATGTAACATAAAATCACTCTCCTTCTGTGCCGCGAGGGCACTTTTATCCGCGAGTTCGCAGATGATAAATTTTTTGTATAACGCCGCAAACGACGTTAAAAATCCTCTGTATTTATTATACATTATTTTGCCGGATAATTCAATAATAAAATCCCGTTCAGGCGAGATATCGGACTAAATAATCCAACTACGTTCAATGCATATTGCATAAAAGCAAGAGCGATTTTTGTGCATAAAAGAGAATCTGAAATATTGCGTAAAAAATTTCAAAAACTTGGCTAAAAATATACAAGTTTTTTCTTTTTTTCTCCATTAGTGTTGAGCGCGAAATTTACAACTCTTTCGCTGCACGCAAGGGTGCTCTATTCCCTGCTGCTCGACAGGAATGAGCTTTCGGAGAAAAACGGAATGAACGACGACTGCGGCAAAATCGTAGTTTTCTTCCCGGTCGAGGAGGTTTGTCAAAGACTTGGCTGCTGCCGAGATACAGTAACAAAGCTTTTTCGTGAGCTTGAAAAATTCGGACTGATAAAAAGAAAAATTCAGGGTCTGGGAAGGACCGCTCTGATCTATGTCAAAGCTTTATCGGAATATGAAGCCGAAGCGGAGCAGAGCAAGATAGACGACAACAAGAACGTTGAACAACAGGATTTTGCGCAGCGACAAAACAGGATCACGGACGCCGATAAAGCCGCTCTACAGACTCCGAAATTTCAGGATTCCGGATGCCGAAAAAATCGGAATCAAGAAGCCGACAAAACCGTTGCAATCTATACTGAAAGAAACTATACAGAAAAAAACTATCAGGAAACAATCTATCCTCAATCTATCAGCTATGACGACGCGATCGATGAGATCGCACATCAAATCGAGTATGATGTTTTGTCTGAGCACGGCTATGGAGGTATGCTCGATGAAATAGTTGGTCTGATCGCAGACACTTTATGTGCCAACGCTCCGTCCGTCAGAATAGCAGGGCGGCAGGTTCCTGTTGAGACCATTCGCAGCCGCTTTTCAAGGCTGAGCGCGGAGCATATCGAACAGGTTATCAGAAGCCTTGAAAGCAACGCGGTGAACGTCAGAAACATGCGAGCATATTTGCTGACAGCGATATACAATTCGGTTGACGCCTTGGAGATACTGTCCTTGGAGGGCTGCGCAGACGCATTCAGAAAACAGTGCGCGGTTTAGCGATGTGCTTTTCCGAGGGCGCACACATGGGTGCGCCCCTACGACTGTATTAATAAAACTATAGCAATACTAATACAGTCGGGAGCAGACGTATTTTTTAAATAAATTCTGTCTGCCCGACCGAAATTTTCCATTTTCAATTTTCAATTCAGACTGTGCTAAAACCAAAATGCTGTTCTATATATAGATATATAACGTTGATAATAATCAATAAAAACTCAATATATAGTATGATGCGT
>OMZU01000084.1 GCA_900315605.1 uncultured Eubacteriales bacterium
GATATGCTGCCGCTCGGTTTCATAGGCTTTGATTTGCTCGGCGATTTCCTTTCGGCAAGATACAAAATCCTCTGCGCACTCCACGTTGTGGTCACGGAGAAAATGATATTCTTCAAGCGTTCGGTCGAGATTCTTTATTTCCAATCTCAATTCGGGAGAAACAGGACGGTAATCTCGCTTTTGCACGTTGTTGCCCGTGATGAGCTTTGCGATCGTGATAATCAGGTCGAACAGCGCAGTGATAACATCGGGTTCTGTTCTTTTCTCAAAATCCCTTATACGGACTATCAGCGGTTGGCGCTGATAATACGATTTCGGCGTATAGGTATAGAAATCCACAAAGTATTTATCTTCACGCTGAGATTGCAGCCGCCTGAGTATCGCTTCTCTGGAGTAATCCTTGCCAAGACTGCTTAACCTGACAGGTTTCAGCCAGTCGGGAGCGATCACGGAAGGATGCTGGTATTTGAAAGTCCGCACAAACTGATAGCCGAGTGAGCGAAGATATAATTCAAAATCAAACGGTTTGATCGTATTGGCTAAGGCTTCATCAACATCGTGACGTAGCATATCCTTGTGTGGTATTCGTCCGTTCTTGCGTACCCAATATGCCTTGTCGCCGCCGTAAAACGGAGCGTTTTCAAGGACAGTTTTTCCGTGCTCACGGCAGACCTCGTCGGAAATCTCTCGCAGCTTGTAATGGTCGGAAATGTGATTTTCAAACTTTCTCCCGGTACGAAATGAAACGCTGTTTACGACAATATGATTATGCAGGTGATCGGTATTCAGATGTGTCGTCACAACTATCTCATAATCATAGCCCCACATACGACGTGCGGTTTCAATGCCGATACGGTGTGCTTCCTCCGGTGTGACTTCTCCTGCCTGAAAGCTCTGATAACCGTGATACGCAACATTGCCGCCGAGTTTACCGTAACGCCGCTTTGTGGTCATCATCTGTTCGTAGGCTCGTTTCTTCGGGCAGTTGATTCCGCTGACATACATCGTTTGATCTGTCTTATCGCTGTTCTCAACGTAATTGAGGGTAGCGGCTAAGTCATCATCAAGATATTTGCGCTCGATAGTTTTGTCGGGATTCTGAGCGTAATTGATAACATCCTTTAACCGCCCTTTGACGGGCCAGAAGCCTGTGGTTGCCACGTCGTTACCTCCTTACAGATTTGCTTGGCAGAGGATTTCTCCGGCAAAAGTAGGCGCTGTTGAATTTCGTCTACGACTTCAAGCAGCTTTCGCTCGGTTTCAGGTGATACCTTATCGGCAATCTCGTCACATAAGCGGCAGAGCGTTTGGTAGAAATCAAAAAAGACATCAGGTTGCTCCGTTCTCGGCGCATAGCCCAATGTCCTTTGTCTGACATATTCGGATTGTGATAAGCCGCAGCTCTCAGCGAGCCGGGCTATCTTGTTCTTCTCGGACTGCGTAACACGCAACTCGATTCTTGCATTTTTATCTGTCATTTTATTCCTTCTTTCTTCGGGTGTTAGGGTTTCCCTAAAGATTTATAACAGCTTTGGGCTGTTGTATTTAGAATTTGCCGTACAAATTCCCTGCTTGCTACTGTATAAGACACAGCCACGGAGTGTTAATTCCAACCGTTCTGCTGTGCCTTATACTTTGTATATCGCTGTCTTAATAATCTCAAATATCTCGGTGACAAAAGTGCGGTCAACCTTTCGACAAATGTCGCCGGAAATATCGGGATTTGTACCGTATAATAAAAGCGGTGACATTTTGCCTGAATATTGGCAAACTTGTGACAGCAAAAGTGTCGCCTAAAAGCTATCGAGAAATTCAAGCATATTTTCTTCAGCGGCACTGTCTTTTTTCTCCGAAACAGGAACAGCCTGCTGCGGTTGTGCAACAGGCTGAGTAAGTGTAAGCAGATTCAGTAAAGGCGTGAGTGCTTTCAGGCTATCCTCGATAGTAGCGGTAACTCGATCAAGAAAATTATTCTCCGTATTTCTTTCCTCAATCAAATCAAGGTATTCGTTGATAGAGCGTATCGCTTCCTTGCTGATGGAACGCTCGGAATTTTGCAGATAATCATATACCCGTTTCTCCGCTTCAACATCCAAGTTGAGGCGGAGCTTTAAGTTCTTAATCATACCGCACCGCCGTTCTTACTGAGCTTTGTGTAGGCGATATACTCATAACCCTTTGCTGTGGCGCAAATATCGGAATTGATAAATACTCTGTCTTTATCGTACTCTCCGAAATGACGGATCAAACAACCGCCGCCACCGACAACATACAGCTTCATCAGCTTTGGATTGTAGTCGTGCTCACGGAGCTTGCGTAAAATCTCTGCGGTATAGGCTTTTGCCGCCGTAATGATTGTATTAAGGTATTCTCCGTCAATATCCGCCGTGCCTTTCTTGAGAACTTCCGTAATGATACTCTCGTCAAGGTTAGTGTGGTGTTCTCTCATCATCGTTTCACGGACGGCGAGAGTACATTGATACACGCCATATTTCTCAGTAAACATATTGAGCATATCGGGTTTACGGTCGGAAATCTTTAAGAGATTCATCGTACCGTTGCCGATGTCGCAAAGCATTGTCGTACCTTTGAATTCACCGAGCCTTTCGGCAATCGCTGCAAAGCCCTGCGGAAACACGTCGGTTTCGATGATTTCGATATGATAATCAGTCCTGCGGAAGTTGAAATCTACCGTTCGATGTTGAAGCAGGTATTTCTTGAATTCCTCTTTTTGCCGTGTTACCCAAGTCAGCGGAAGTCCGGCGGCAATATATACCTTTGTGTCGGTGATACGTTCACGGTTAAGTTCTCTGGCAATAGCGGCAAGAGTAAGGATATAGTAATCCTCGTCGGTGAATTTGTCCGCCGTAAACTCCTTGTGCCCAACGCCAATGGAATAATACTTGTTATTCCAAACGAGCAGGTCGTTGGTAAACGGCGGCTCGGTATCGCTCGCAATCACACCTGTGGGGAAACAACAGTTAGCGGTTTTCATATTGCCGTAACCGTGGTCGATACCGATAATCTTAAAATTGTTTAGTGTTTTCATAAAATCATCCTTTCAGTTTTTCGTTGTAGGCGATTATATCGCCGTAGAGTTTTGGAAAAGCAGGCAATACGCATTTCAAAATATAGTTGCAGTATATGCCATACTTACTGATCAGCTGCACGCAACTGTGTTCTTCGCCGTCGTCGAGCAACAGGCAGTTGTCGTCAATGCAGTTGCAGCACGAATGACGGACAATGCGGTTTACTCTGTCGGACAGCTCTTCGGTAATTTTCAGTACCATAGCTTTTACCTCCTTTCGTGTATTTTGGAGGGCTTTTCGTCCCTCTACTGTATTAAATACACGAAAATCCGAAAACTTGGGGTTTTAAGAAAACATAGTGAAAATCAAAAAGAAAACACTAAAAAACGGCTTGAATACTGAACAATCAGAATTCAAGCCGATATTTTTATACTACAGAAAACAATATTTTGAAAATTTTTTCAAAAGTTTTCTCAAAACCGGAGCAAAGGGAGTTTTATGGGACACCTGTTTTGATAGACTTGATAGTGAGGAGGTGTTGATTATGGAAAAAATCAGCTTTTTCAGCGCCGATTTTCGTGACGGAAGAATACGGACCGGCAACAAAACTTACTCTGCCGGTACGTTCGCTACGCACCTTTTGAACCAATACTATAAGGACGATACGGCGGCTCGGTTGGCTGTATACAAACAATACAGCTGGCATTTATACGATACGATCTCTTCTGGTTATCTTGATAACAACGACTTTTTGAAAGCGGGTTGGGAGATTCAGCAGATATTGCTGACCTTGCCCAAGCTGCAACCGTTCACTAAGCTGGATGTTTGAACTTTTTACAGAGGATAAAGCAAACTTTATCCGAGAATATTTCAATGCAAAGGCTCAGATTTTAGCTATGGGAATCAATGAATCCGCGTTGGATTTACTCCCAATCGAAGTAGATAAAGTTCAGCAAAAAACAGCGGACAGCCTACTTGATGATATGATGACAACGCTGACTTTCTATGATCGTATCAGCAACGATATGAGGGAAGCATTTGAGGGCTTAACCGAGTTTTGCCACCGACTTGATGAAGCAGAACGATTTGATGAGCCGCATTTGTTGCCGATTGCACTGGATATTTTCGGCAATGAAATACTTGATACGGCATCCGAGTATGTCGCAATGCGCAAAACAGCAAAAAGCAAAACTTTGGTTACAGCAAGAAGAATATATTTTGATAATTACTATAGCTTTGTTCTGACGGACTTTTTCGAGGGCTTGCATTACGGGCACTATCCGAGAAGGTGTCCGATCTGCAAGCGATATTTTTTGATGACTTCTGTAAGGCGGCAAGTATATTGCAATGGAACCGCGCCTTATACGCTGAAAGGAAAATCAATCACCTGCCGTAAATACGCGGCGAGGATGAAGGAAAAGGAACTTTCCGAGGGCAATCCTATCAATCCCGTTTACAAAAGTCGATGTTCCGCAATTCGTGTAGAACAAAAAAGAAGCACCATCACAGCGGAGTTTGCTGCAATGGCGCTGAAGGTTGCTAAAGAGTATTGAAGCGTGAGAATTTGTACAGAGAAACGGACAGGAGAGTTAAGCAAAAGTGAGCCATATCGAGAAAAAAGAATTTGAAATTTACCGCATTTCGCCGCCACCGCCTGAATGGGATTTGCAGGAATGTATTCGTCAGTATATACAGAGCGGAGACGACAAGTATTTCTATTGGTTTCTGCACCACTATGAGCCGATGCTAAATGAAAAGGCGAAGTTCTTTAGGAATAAGTATAAAATGGATGAGCATTTTTCAGATATAAAGCAAAGTCTTGTAACAGGCTTGTGTAAGGCTTTGCTTAATTACGATATTTCCATATCTCCGTTTTTGCCGTATGCTCAGAGGTATATGGAGCGTGAAGCACACAACTATATCCGCACAATGCGGACAGGCTATTCCGTGCAAAGCGAATTTGAATACGCCCGGCTACGTAAAGTGATGGATATTTTCAATCATTCAGGCGGTGAATTTACGGAGGAAACCATTTCACAGGTCGCAACGCAAATCGGTGAAAGCTCTGAGAAAACAAAGTCTATCCCGGATTCCTCGCTCAATCCTGAAAACATCTATTTCAAGCAGGAGCTTTATGGCAAGTTGTATGAAGCATATGACAGCTTAGAGTATACAGAGAAGATAATGCTCGCCCAACACCTCGGCTTTTGCCCTGAGTGTTTCAGCACTCGCTACGCTGACAAAACCAATTTGGACGAAAATGGCAAGCCGAAAGAAAAGCCGATCAATCCGCTGCCCTATACCGACATCGCCACCGATCACGGGTTTAGTGATGCCGATACTGCCAAGAGGGTGTGTGATAATGCAATAATAAAGCTTCGTAAGAAGATATAGAAAAATGAGCAATAATCCCTTGTATGTCTATTATTAGTTTACTGCATTTATACTCGCGTTCACACTTCTTCGCGGTTACTGAGTTCTCTTATGATACGCGCCGGATTTCCCGCGAC
>OMZU01000082.1 GCA_900315605.1 uncultured Eubacteriales bacterium
GTCAATCACGCGCCAGTGCCGGAGGTATTCGTCATACAATCGTGTGTAGTCCAAAGTATCACATATTTCCGTCAGTTTCCACACCGGATCATTCTCGTCAATTAAAATTTCAAAATTTAACGGCAAAACCAGTTGATTTCTTAATACTTTCATTGTATAATTAACCTGCTTTCTGTTTGGTTTTTTGGCAATTAAATTATACAACGAAAGCACTGACCGGGCAACCCTTTTCGGGCTACCCGGTCTTTTACTTTTTGTTAGGGCTTAGTGCGACAGCCCCTTTTTGATGAATGTGGCGTCAAAGACAGACTATAACGCAAAACAATCGTTTGGCAGGATTTTTGCTTGTTACGGATTAGTTGAATAGTATTCCGCTGCCTGACCGTAGAGCATTAGCTGTGTGAGAAGCGGTCCCACCGATTCGTTATCAATAAACTTGCCTGCATATGAAGCTGCGCTGTAGGTCATGGTATCGCTTATCGGCGTTGTGCCCTCACATACCGTAAATCTAACGGTGTCGTGCATCTGATTTGCATAGAGATTGTAGACAAACGAGCCTCTGCCGTTGCCTTCGTCAGTAAGCTTGTTGGCGTTGAAGTAGGTTGAATTACCATTGTAGTCTACTCTGATCGATTTGCCGGAAAGCTCGTCTGCGGTGAAGGTCACCTTGATTCCAACGCTGCTTCCGAGTACAAGAGTCGCTTTCTTGAATTCAGAGGTTGCAGTGTTGGGGCAAGCCTCGGCATGGTAATTCTTAACGTCATCCATAGGAACAAGAGTGTTCTTGGCATAACGCGCTGCTTCGGGAACAATGTGATCCGAAACAAGATTGTCAACGTCGTTGCCTGTATATTTTTGAACCTCGGCGCAATATCTGAGGAGGTTTACGAGCAGACCCTTGAGCGAGCTTGAACCGCTCACCTGATACTTGTCCGCATAGTCCAAAACAGATTTTGAATACTCATCGCCGTAGTAGTTTTTGCCGTCCTTTGTACCGTAAAGCACTGCGGTTGCCGCTTCGCCTACAGACTGAGGAAGGATCTTGTCAAACTGGAACACAAGCGTTCCGTCGGAAAGCGTTGTGTAATCGTTAATTATTTCCTCCGAATCATTATAAGACACCATAAGACAAAGGTTTGTGTAGCCTTCAACCGCCTCGGGCTTTACTCTGAAATTGATGGCGATATTATCCTTGAGCGAAAGCGAATAGGAAGATGGTTTAAAGGTATTGCCTGCATAGTAGATTGAATCTTGAGGACCTGTAACCGAAACATCGGTTGGTTTTACCTCAGTTGCCGGTTCAACCGGAACGTCAGGATTATAAACTGCCCACGGAGCTGTTCCCGCTTCCCATTTTTCAACATACCACATATTGCGTGGATCGCCCTCAGGAGTTGCTCTGGTTGTTGTATAGTAACGAGCATTATTCTCCGGAGCAAAGTAAACTGTACCACCATTGCCATAATCTATCAAAAGAGATGCTACATAACTTGGGTATTCCAGTTTGTAAATGTTTTTGCCATAGTAACCTGTTTCCTCAAGAGTTAAATTTGTGAAACCAAGATTTGGATAGCCATAATGGCTTGTTCCGTAAGAATATACGTTGTTTGAAACAACTTCCGAATCAAACGCAATATATAAAGTATTGGTAGTTACCGGATCGGGTTCAATTTCAGTCCACGGAGCTGTTCCGGCTTCCCATTCTTCAAACATAACTCTTCCAAGAACATTAGTGTTAACAGGAAAATATCGCAGATTATTCTCAACATTAAGTTTATCTGACATATATCCGTCTATTGTCTCACCATACCAAAATACATACAAATTGGTATATCCTTTGGGCAAATAAACACTGAATATTTTTTTCCCGTAGTAATCCTCATCTTCCAAAAATATACTTTCACTGGATCCATCCCATGAATCATAAAAAGTTGGATAGCCATCCGCATAGCAATTAATTGTAACTTCGTAAGTTTCGGGTTCGAGCGCAAGATAAACTTTATTTGTATTTTCTGGAACCGTTGTCGGTTGAACCGTTGTCGGCTGAACCGTAGTTGGCTGAACTGTAGTCGGCTGAACTGTAGTTGGCTGAACTGTAGTCGGCTGAACCGTAGTCGGCTGAACCGTAGTCGGCTGAACTGTAGTCGGCTGAACTGTAGTCGGCTGAACTGTAGTTGGCTGAACCGTAGTTGGTGCAACAGTAGTAGGCTGTGCTGTTGTTGCGATCGGCTTTACCGGCGACCACGAACCGCAGTTCCATTTTCCCTGATTGTTCTGGGACTGAGGATAATATCCTGTGTTGTCAACAGGAACAAGGTCAACCGTTTGCGCGCCGCCGTTGTTTGAGAAAACAATTCCCGTTGCGTTTGCAGGAACAGTGATTTTGTAAATATCCTGATTCATACTGTTCTTTGAGTCCCAGGTCATTGAGGTTCCGGGCCAGCTGCCCAGAAGCGGAGTTTGACTGCTGTCCCACGCGTGAGCCTTTATATTGCTCCAGCCCTGAGTGTTTGTAAAATAAACAGTCTTTGAGCCGCTTGGCGGATCGGTCTGAGTCTGACCGTCGGGATTGTAAGCCCAGGTTGCTACCTGCCAGGTGTTTCCGCTTTTGCTAGTCATATACCAGCCGGTGGGCTGTCCGTTGAAGTCGATATCAACAGTTTGCTGACCGTTTGTGTCCTCGCAGAAAACAAGTCCGGCGGTATTTGAGGGGATCTCGGTATAGAATACCGGCTCACCCATGTCATTTTGAGCCGAGTTTGTGATTCGTGTTCCCGGCCAGTCGCCCATAATCGGGTTGTCGTTGCTGTCCCAAGCGAAAACGAAAACTTTGCTCCAGCCCTTGTTGTTTGTAAATGCTACCTTAACGTTTGATGTGGCATTAACACCGATAACAACGGTGGATAGCACAAGCATAACAGCAAGAACAATACTAATAAATTTTTGTGTGCTTTTAGATTTTTGCATAACAAATTCCTCCTTCTTGAAAAAGACTTTGATTCCGAAACATCCACAAAACGCAGAGTTTCTAAGAACAGCACAATTGTAACATATTATTGTAAAAAAATCCATTTGCTAAATATACAAGATTTTTTGTGATTTCAGGTGATTATTAACATAAGTATTTGTTATTTTTATTGTTTTTGTTGAACTTATATAATTTTTATCAAATTCACATGCTTTGTTTTACGACTTATATACATATATAGTCATATAAGTATGTGAGTTTGTATTGAACGCATAAAAAGTGCCGGCGGATACTCGTGCCGTTAACAGTGAAATTCTGAGGGGGTCAGGGTTAATGCACGCCTGACATCCTTGGTTGTATACCGCGACTATATTAAAAGCGTTGTATTTAAAAACGGCGTTACCTCAAAAGGTTTATCTTTCCTGCGCGACAAAGGGTGCGGAGATCTACTACATAACCGACCTTTCATGCCCCTGCAACCTCACAGGCAATTCAAGAATAAAGTACACCGGACCGATCGAGATAAACGATTATTCAACAATTATCGCTTATGCGGTCAAGGACGGCATGGAGGACAGCCAGCCAAAGCTCTTTATCTACACCGTTAATGAGGTGATGGGCGACGCCGACGGAGACGGATCATTCACGATCTCCGACGTAACTCATATCAAAAATACCTCGCTGAATTGATTGATGTTGATGAAGCCACAGCTGCAAAATGGGACTACGACAAAGACGGCGTAGTAACTATTTCCGACGCGACCTTCCTGCAACTTGTACTTGCAGAGCTGGCAACATTCTAAAATTTAAGACTTTAAAACAATAATAAAACCTCCTGTTGAAATCCAAACCCTTGTGGATAGGATTTCGCAGGAGGTTTTATACTGATCTCAAATAAATAGAAAGTAAAATAAACAAGGCTCTTTTTTGCCGCTAACAAAAAAGCCAATGAGCTTCTTCACTCCACAGGGAAAAAGTATCCCGAGGCGAATATAGTCATTGACTTCGATAATAGTTTATCATAAACGACCTTAAATGTCAATTATCCCGAAGCTTTCGCTTTTTGGGGTAAGAAAAAAGCGGATATGTTCGCAGAAACGAGAGACCAATACTCTCAGTCAATAAGCGAAACAGTGACCCGCTTAGATAACAGTATAACAGAAAATGATGTAGATGTCAATCTTCAAAACCGGTTACAACACGTCAATCTAATTTCGTCATAATTTTGTAATCGTCAAAACAATCCCAATATGATATAACATAAACGGGTGAAGAAAATGAAAAGTTTTGAAAGATTG
>OMZU01000080.1 GCA_900315605.1 uncultured Eubacteriales bacterium
AAAAGCCTGCCTTTCGGCTGCTTCACGCCAAATCTACACTGTCATTTTAAAGTTGTTCATCTTAGCGTACGCAAAATAAGTTTTTGCACAGTCTGAATTTGATGTTTAATAAAAAAGGTTATTTTTAAATGTAGGCATTTTCGGGCATTTAACGTTTGATTTACAAATAACCTATCTGCTCGGACTAAAAGTGCCCGTCGGCACATATGAGGTATCTTTATGTACTTATTAAAATCAAGCGCGTGCTTTGACAGCGCGCATTTTCTCAGCGGCTACAACGGAAAGTGCGCTAATATCCACGGTCACCGCTGGAAAATCGAGGTTGAAATCTGCGGAGAGCAATTGGCTTCCGACGGCGAAAAGCGCGGTATGCTTATCGACTTCGGCGATCTGAAAAAAGAAGTCCGAAGTCTTGCCGAAAGCTTTGACCACGCGCTGATTTATGAAGCCGGGAGCCTAAAGCCCGACACGCTTGCCGCGCTGGTTTCGGAGAATTTCAGGCTTATTGAGCTTCCGTTCAGACCCACCGCGGAAAATCTTGCAAAGCATTTCTTTGATTCGCTCAATGCCGCAGACCTGCCGGTAAAAAGCGTTACGGTTTATGAAACTCCGGAAAACTGCGCGATATATACGGAGGAAATATAATGCTGTCGGTCGTTGAAAAATTTGTGAGCATAAACGGCGAGGGAAAAAGAGCCGGCGAGCTTGCGGCGTTCATAAGGTTCAAGGGCTGCAACCTCAACTGCTCCTACTGCGACACAAAATGGGCGAATCAGCCCGACGCCGCGTCAAACGCCTGCACGGCCGCAGAGCTTGCGGCTTGGGTAAAAAGCACCGGAGTGACAAATGCCACACTGACCGGCGGAGAGCCGCTTTTGCAGGCTGAAATCGCGGAATTGACCGAAGCATTGCTCGAACAGGGAAACAGGGTTGAGCTGGAAACAAACGGAAGCGTTTCGCTCAAAACGCTTGCAGGGCTAAAAAAACGCCCTGTTTTTACAATGGACTACAAGCTTCCGTCAAGCGAAATGGAAGGCTATATGCTGACCGAAAATTTTGATTATCTTAACGCAGCAGATTCTGTTAAATTTGTTTCAGGAAGCATATCCGATCTGGAGCGTGCCGCTGAAATAATAGAAAAATATTCTTTATCAGAAAAATGCAGTGTGTTTATAAGTCCGGTTTTCGGAGAGATCGACCCCTCCGAAATCGTTGAATTTATGAAAGACCGCGGCTTGAACGAAGTCAGATTACAGCTCCAGCTTCACAAATTCATCTGGGAGCCGACAAAAAGAGGAGTATAAAATGGACAGAAAAGCATTGGAATATCATGTAAGGGGGATCCTTGAGGCGATCGGCGAGGATCCCGAAAGAGAGGGCTTGCTCGATACCCCCTCGCGCGTTGCCGCAATGCTTGAGGAAACCCTAGAGGGCATAGCATATACAAATCATGATATCGCAAAAATGTTCGGCAAAACCTTTAGCTCAGAGAGCCTTTCCGATTCCGAGGAAGCGGTTGTCATGAAGGATATCACGGTGTTCAGCTACTGCGAGCATCATCTTGCGCTGATGTACGATATGAGCGTAAACGTTGCCTATATTCCGCACGGCAGGGTGCTCGGTCTCAGCAAGATCGCGCGTATCTGCGACATGGCGGCAAAGCGTTTGCAGCTTCAGGAAAAGCTCGGCAGAGATATTTGTGAGATAATCAGCGAGGCGGCAGGCACTCCCGACGTTGCTGTGGCGATAAAAGGCTCCCACAGCTGTATGACCGCGCGCGGGATCCGAAACGCTTCCGCCCAAACCCTGACAACAACCTTTATCGGAGCGTTCAAGGGCGATCCCGAGCTAAAAAAGCTGGTTGAGTTTGGTTGATAGAGGAGAATTTATGAAAGCACTTGTATTGTCCAGCGGCGGAGTTGACAGCACGGTTTGTCTTGCAATAGCAGTTCAAAAATACGGCGCAGAAAATGTTTGCGCCCTTTCGGTGAGCTACGGTCAAAAGCACAGCCGTGAGCTAAACGCTGCCAAAAAGCTTGCCGAATACTACGGCGTAAAGCAAAAAAGTATTGATCTAGCCCTTGTTTTTGAGGGCTCCGACTGTTCGCTTCTTTCAGGCTCGGACGAGGATATCCCGACCGAGACCTACGCCGAGCAGCTTGAGCATACAGACGGCAAGCCGGTTTCAACCTACGTTCCGTTCAGAAACGGACTTTTCCTTTCGGCGGCTGCAAGCGTGGCTTTGTCCGAGGGATGTTCAGAGATATATTACGGTGCGCACGCCGACGACGCCGCAGGTAACGCCTATCCTGATTGCAGCGAGGAATTTAATAATGCGATAAACACCGCGATTTTCCTCGGCAGCGGCAAACAGCTCAGGGTGATCGCTCCGTTTATAGGAACGAGCAAGGCGGAGGTCGTCAAAAAGGGCTTGGAGCTAGGCGTTCCGTTTGAGCTCACTTGGAGCTGCTATGCCGGCGGCGAAAAGCCCTGCGGAGTTTGCGGAACCTGCCGCGACAGGGCAAAGGCTTTTGCTGCAAACGGAGTTGACGATCCTGCGCTGAAAGGAGAACTGTAATGAGCCGCAATACGCAAAACGAGCTCGGAAGCATTTCGCTGCTCGGCAATAATAACACAAAATATCCCACCGACTACGCGCCCGAGGTTTTGGAGACCTTTCCGAACAAGCACCCGGAAAATGATTATTTTGTAAAATTCAACTGCCCGGAATTTACCAGCCTTTGTCCGATAACCGGTCAGCCGGATTTTGCAAAGATCTATATTTCATACATACCCGGCGAAAAGATGGTCGAGAGCAAGTCGCTGAAGCTTTATCTTTTCAGCTTCCGAAACCACGGCGACTTCCACGAGGATTGCATAAACATTATAATGAAGGATCTGATAAGGCTGATGAAGCCAAAATATATTGAGGTGTGGGGAAAATTCATGCCACGAGGCGGACTTTCGATCGACCCCTACTGCAACTACGGCGAGCCCGATACAAAATACGAAAAGCTCGCATGGGACAGGCTCGCCAAGCACGACCTCTATCCGGAAAATGTTGATAACAGATAGGTGCCGGTGGGTTTTTCACGCCCGCCTATCCGAACTGCGCTGATATCAATATCCGTGTTCAACGGCGGAGTTAAGAATTTGATGTTTAATAAAAAAGGTTATTTCTAAATGTAGGCATTTTCGGGCATTTAACGTTTGATTTCCAAATAACCTATCTGCTCGGACTAAAAAATGCCGGTGGGTTATTCACGCCCGCCTATCCGAACTGCGCTGATATCAATATCCGTGTTCAACGGCGAGGAGCAAGCAATTTAATAATCAAAAAACGGGGTTGTCAAAACGACAACCCCGGAATTTATATGTTAATTCAATTTGAAATTCATCTTTCGTAAATCAATCGCATCAAAGCAAAATCATCTCTCGCTCTGATGCCATTCTTCGTTTTCAAAGATAAAATCATCAATGTCCATTATAATGATTCTCAATTTTTACACCTCCCGTAACGAAATAATAAACAATACAGTATATTCGGGAAATGTGGGATTATGAAAACTATTTTTCTTCAAGTACCTTCACATAATTCATTATGACTTCAACGGCTTGCTCTATGGTTAAGTGCGTCGTATTGATGCACAAATCATAGTTGTCGGCCTGACCCCACTTTTGTCCTGAATAAAAGCTGTAGTAATTTGCTCTGTTTTTGTCGGCTTTAACAACAGCGTGCTTTGCTCTTGCCGGCTCAATGTCGTATTCCTGAAGCGCGCGCTGTATCCTTACGTCCAAATCCGCATGGATAAATACCTTGATAACGTTCGGATAATCCTTCAAAACGTAATCGGCGCATCTGCCCACAACAATAAATGCTTCCTTTGCCGCCAAATCCTTCAAAACCTTGTGCTGTGCAATGTAAAGCTTGTCGTTCACCGGCAGGTCGCCCATAGAACCAAAGCCGTTGCCGTAGTTGTACAAACCAACAGAAAGAGAATAAAGCAAGCTGTTCGTAGGCTTTTCGTCAGCCTGCTCAAACACCTCGGGATCCACGTCGCTTTCCTTTGCGGCAAGCGATATAAGCTCCTTGTCATAGAATTTGATACCCAGCTTTTCCGAAAGAAGCTGCCCGATATCGTGACCGCCCGAACCGTATTGTCTTGTTATAGTGATGATTTTGTTACAGCTCAACGCCGTCACCTCCAAGGAAATTGAAAAATCTGTTACAGCAAAATATCATTTCTATTATAATAACATAAAATTCTGAAAAATCCACAGTTTTTTGTAAGTTTTGCAAACTTTGTTTAAAATAAACAATCAAAGCAGTTCTATGTTGGGCATTTCGCCGATATACAATCGTTAATTAATACAATTATAATGTTATTATTAGAGCTTAGAATAGGGGAAAAAAAAGAACATTCGCGGCAATATTAACACAGCAATTTAATAATTGTAATTTTTTTGAAATTTTTTTAAAAAAGGTGTTGACAAAGCGAGCGGAAAGATGTATAATAGCTCTTGCGTTGTTGAGAGCAAAGCCGAGCGAAAGGCAAGGCGAAAGGCTCAGCA
>OMZU01000079.1 GCA_900315605.1 uncultured Eubacteriales bacterium
ACTATAATGTTATAGATTGTCCGCTATTAGGCGGATATTATTCTTAATTGGAATTATGTGTGATAGGTAAATAAAAATTATCAATTTTTAGAGGTTACCATATGTAATTTTGATAACTATCAAAATAATAGGCATATTGGAAATCTACAGCCATTTTCGTTGTATATAAAATGCTATCCGTGGTAAATGTTAAATTGGAATTATCGTTAAAATTATAACTGTAAAATAAATCATCTTCGCTAGTATTTTCTCCATACTCCTGATCTTCAATTTGCCGACCATTCGAAATTTTGGAAACAATATTTTCTCTATCCCACTCTCTATATTCGGCAGTTGATTTTGAAATTTTTTGTTTTGTATTAAAATTTGGTGGAATAATTATCTCGGCATCAATATTTAAGTGTTCAATATCATTATCTTTTATATGCAACGGGTAATCAGAGGTTAAATTATCCAATTCATCATACGTTGCACTTGATTCCATATCAACACTTGGAAAACATCCTGTTATAATAAATATGCAAATTATAAATACAAACAATGTAGAAATAACATTTACTCTCTTCATAAAACCTCCATTTATTACGCAATAAAGTGAATGCTGCTATTGCAACATTCACTTTATCATGCTAAATTATCATAAAACTATTATGAATACCAATAGCCTTCTGCGCTAACACTATATCTATCTGTATCAGCGCAAAGATAATTTTTTGATTTTTTACCTCTATAATTCTTATAATCAATTGTATATGTCGCGTTATTCTTTGTGATTTTCTTCCAGTAAGTTACTCTATAGCTGTCGCTATAAATTGGAGTTTTATACACTGCCATATAAAAAAGGTCGGAACTAATTATATTTCCACTCTTAGTAACAATATATGCTTTTTGTTCACTATCGTCTTTATAATTTCCCGCTGAAAATGCCGAGCCGCTATTATTGTTCGTTGATGTTGAAACCGAAAAAGAATAATTTTTCTTTGCTGCATAAGAGGTTACAGTTGCCATAACAGTAATAAACAAAAATAATATACTTATTTGATAAATTATTGTATGTATTTTTCTGATTAATATTAAGTTCTTTTCATTATGCACATATAATAACACTTTTCCCTAAAAAATCAACAGTTTTCTAATAAAAAATCATTTTCATTTTATATTTAGAAATTATTATAAATAACTACAATGAAGATAAATACTTTTGAATATTATGACGATAAAATTCAAGATGACACAATTTTATAAAATCACACAACACTACATTCTAAATGCACAAAATTGATTTTGAGAATATTTATTTACTTTTTGAACAACAATGCAAGAATCATAAATTCTGATGTTATTTTATCTGATATGATTCTTATAAAGTTGATACAATATGTATTTGTTTGTAAATGTATTAGCAAAAATAATTCCAGAAAAAAATTCCGCTACCTATTGACTTTATTTGGGATGTGTGATATATTTATATTATCATATGAACACTTATTCATATGTTCATTCGTAAAAATCTAAGGAGAAGCTTATGGACAGCAATATTTCAACAAAAAATTTTTCCGACAAAGCCCCCGATCTTGAGGTGCTCTTTGAGCTTGCCGATCTGTTCAAGGTGTTCGGAGATTCCACGCGTATCAGGATCATGTTCACGCTTTTTGAGCAGGAAATGTCGGTTTTGAGCATTGCCGAGGCGTTGGGAATGGAGCAAAGCACGATTTCTCACCAGCTCAGGATCCTCAGACAAAACAAGCTTGTGCGCTCGCGCAGAGAGGGCAAGCAGATTTACTATTCGCTCGACGACGACCACGTTAAGAAAATCATCGAAATGGGCGTTGACCATATTTTGGAGTAGACTATGGACAAAAGCACCTGGGACAGATTTGCCCCGTTTTATACCCTGTCGCGCAGAGCCGACAAAAAAGCATATGAAGAAATGTATTCCCTGATGCGCCCGAAGGTTAAGGGCAGGCTCGTGCTGGAGCTTGCGACCGGGACCGGGCTGATCTCAAAAAGCATTTCCGCTTCCGCGCGAAAGATCATCGCGACCGATTATTCCGAAAAAATGATCGCTCATTCAAAGCACGGAAGAACGCCCAAAAACGTGAGCTTCAAGGTTATGGACGCCACTGACATAAAATACCCGGACAACACCTTTGAGGCGGTTATAATCTCAAACGCCCTGCATGTTATGCCGAACCCGGAAAAAGCACTTTCGGAAGCAAAGAGAGTTCTGCGCCCCGGCGGGATCTTGATCGCGCCCACCTATACTCACGGCAAAATGACGAGCTCGCGCAAGCTTCTCTCAAAGCTTTTGCAAGCTTTCGGATTACGTGTGGAAAGCAAATGGTCGCCGGAGGAATACATGGATTTTTTGATAAAAAACGGCTGGGAAATTTGTTTTGAAAAAACTGCCGAGGCATCCTTTCCGCTGACATATTTAGAATGCAAAGCGAAACCGGAGTGATATTTATGAGACAAACTCTGATACTTAATAACCTAAACTGCGCCCACTGCGCAGGAAAAATCGAAGAAAAAATCGCAAAGACCGAGGGCTACAGCGAGGTGAGCTTCAACTTTGCCAACAAGCAGCTCAAATTCGACGCCGACAAAAAGGACTGCAAAGCCGAGATCCAGTCGATTTGCGACAGCATTGAGGACGGGGTCGTGGTTTCCGAGCCGGAATCGGAGCCCAAGCCCGAGAATAAAAGCCGCGATATAGTTTTGCTTATCATCGCCGCCGTGCTTTCGGTCTCTGCAATTATAATACACTTTGCGGTCGGAGAAAGCGCGGTCTGGACAAAATGGGCTGAGCTTGTGCTCTGCCTTGCTGCAACGGCGATATCCGGATACAATGTATTTGTTGAGGGCGCAAAAAATCTCGTCAAGCTCAGGATCGACGAAACCACCCTGCTTGCCATTGCGGTGATCGCGGCGTTTTTGATAGGAGAATCGATCGAGGCGGCAATGGTAACGATACTCTTTTCTCTGGGCGAATTTATTGAGGAACGCGCGGTCGAGGTTTCGAGAAGAGATATCGAAAAGCTCGCCTCGATCCGCCCCGACTTTGCCACAGTTGAAGAAAACGGAGTTGAGAGAACAGTCAAGGCAGAGGAAGTGCCCATAGGCTCAACGATCTTGGTCAAGCCCCACGAACGAGTGCCGATCGACGGTATCATAATCAGCGGCACGACCACTCTTGACAATTCCGCTCTTACCGGAGAGAGCGTGCCGGTTGAAGCGCAGCCCGACGACAGCGTTATGAGCGGAGCGATCAACGGCGACGGGCTTGTTAAGATCCGCACCACAAAGGCGTTTGGCGAAAGCACGGCGGCAAGGATCTTGGATTTGGTTGAGGACGCGGCGGCAAAAAAAGGCAAAAGAGAAAAGCTTATCTCAAAATTTGCGTCGATCTATACTCCCATAATAATTTTGATCGCAGTTTTTATTGCGGCAGTACCGCCTATTGCCGGCATCGGAAGCTTTTCTCAGTGGCTGTACCGCTCGCTTGTGATCTTGGTTGCCTCTTGCCCCTGCGCGATAGTTATTTCGGTCCCGCTCAGCTACTATTCGGGGATCGGCTCTGCCTCGCGAAACGGAGTTTTGATAAAGGGCGGCAAATACCTTGAAGCACTTGCAAAGTCAGACACCTTTGCCTTTGACAAAACCGGAACTCTCACCACCGGAGAGCTTTCGGTGAACAGGGTCGAAAGCTTTTGCAAGGCTTTTTCGGAAGAAGAGCTTCTTGCTCTTGCCGCGGCTTGCGAAAAAAATTCAGCTCACCCGATCGCCAAAGCGATCGTTAAAAAAGCAGGGGAGATCGAAATTCCCGAGCTGACGGATCACAACGAAAAAGCCGGCTACGGCGTTGCGGCGCGGCACAACGGAAAGCAGCTGCTCTGCGGCGGAGCAAGGATTTTGAACGAGGAACAAAAAAACGCTCTCAAAGGCAAGCCGGAATATGCAGTATATATCGTATACGATTCAGAGCTTGTGGGAGCCGTGTCCGTCAGCGACTTGCCCAGACCCGAAGCAAAGGGCGTGATTTCGGAGCTGAAATCGCTCGGAATAAAAAACACCGTGATACTCACCGGAGACAACCGCGATAACGCAGAGGCTGCCTGCCGCAAGACCGGCGCGGACAGCTTTGAGGCACAGCTTCTGCCCGAGCAAAAGCTTGAGATCATACAAAGGCTAAAGGACGGATCAAAGGGAGTTTGCTTCACCGGCGACGGGATCAACGACGCGCCTGTGCTCTCGGCAAGCGACTGCGGGATCGCAATGGGCTTGGGCAGCGAAGCGGCGATCGAAGCAGCCGACGCTGTGCTCAGCGCAGGCAATCTTACTAAGCTGCCGACAGCAGTCAGGATCGCGCGAAGGACCATATCCACCGTCAAGGCGAACCTTGCCTTTGCTCTTTGCGTAAAGGCAGCGGTGATAATCCTTGCCACGCTTGGGATCGCGTCAATGTGGATGTCGGTGGTGGCTGACACAGGCGTGACCGTAGCCTGCGTTTTGTTCACCGTTTTGCGCAGCAAAAGCACCGGCGAGCACTCTCGGCTGCACCGGTAAAACAACCGTATTCAATGACAGATAAAGCAATTTCCTTTTCTAATTTATAAGGCAATACCGCATATTCCTAACGTGCGGTATTGCCTTGGTTTATATTATG
>OMZU01000078.1 GCA_900315605.1 uncultured Eubacteriales bacterium
CCACCCTCCGGTTTGCTGCGTATTGTTGCAAGCTTAACATTCAATAATTCATTCAAGACCAAAGGCTGCCGAAAATCTTTCGATTTGCGACAGCCCCCTTTCGGGTTTTGGTCAGTGCTACTTAGTCAGCCTGGATTTTTACAAACTGCTCTTGCATATATGCATAAATCTCGTCGGGCACGTTTGAGAAGGTGTAGCACTTGTTAAGGTATTCCTCGCTCGGGAAGGTCAGCTCGCTTTCGCGGATATCTTCCTCAAGCAGCTCGATGGCTTCCTTGTTCGGTGAGCCATAGCGCAGATAGCGGCAGTTTTCTGCTGCGATTTCCGGCTTTTGCATAAAGTTGATGAACGCCTCGGCGTTTTCTTTGTTTTTGCTGCAATTTGGAATGCACATTGCGTCATAGAAGAGGTTTGAGCCGTCCTCCGGAAGCGAGTAGTTCAGATCCTCGTTGTTTTCGAGCATTGTTGCAATATCGCCTGCATAGTACGGAGCAATGGCTGACTGGCTGTTCTCCATTTCGTTGAACACCTGATCCATTACATAGGCTTTCAGCAGGGGCTTTTGCTCCTTGAGTTTTTTTGCAGCAATGTCAACATCCTCTTTTGTGCAGCTTGAGGGGTCGATCCCGCAAAGCTGCATTGCGATCGCCATTGCGTCGCGGCTGTTGTTAAACATCAAAATGTCGCCCTTTAAGCTCTCGTCCCAAAGCGCGTTCCAGCTTGTCGGCTTTTGCTTGACCTTGGTCTTGTCATAAACCATGCAGGTCACGCCCCAGCTGTAGGCAACGGTGTACTTGCCTTCCTTGTCGCAGGGGAGCTTTTTGAAGCGGTCGGTTATGTGCTCGTAGTTTGGAATGTTGTCGAAATTGAGTTCCAGCAGCATATTCTCGTTTATCAGCTTGCTTATCATGTATTCCGACGGAACGATTACATCATAGCTGACGTTGCTGTTTTTGAGCATGTTATAAAGCTCTTCGTTTGTTTCATAGGTGGTATAATTGACCTTGATGCCCGTTTCGTTTTCAAATTCATCAATTACGTTCATCAATCCGTCCTCGCCGTTGGCAATATATTCGCCCCAGTTATAGACGTTTACCTCTCCCTTGTCCTCTTTTTGACCTCCGCAGCCCGAAAGAGCGGCGGTTGCCGAGGCAGCTATTACGGCTGCGAGAATAATGCTGAGTGTTTTTTTCATTTCTCAATCTCCTTTTTTATAATATATGATGTTCAAAGAAAGCTGATAAATAAGCTAAATTGCCGCTTTGCGGCAGCTAAATTATTGCTTTGAAAGCAATAGCTAAATTTTGCGAATGATCGCAAAGCTAAATTAAATTCGCTCAAAGCTTGCGCAGCAAATTTAGCTTGCGCAGCAAATTTAGCTCCGTAAGGAATTTAGCTCGCGCAGCGAATTTAGCTGTTTTTCTCAAAGCTTGTGTATGAATAAGCTAAATTGCCGCTTTGCGGCAGCTAAATTATTGCTTTGAAAGCAATAGCTAAATTTTGCGAATGATCGCAAAGCTAAATTAAATTCGTTCAAAGCTTGCGAAGCAAATTTAGCTCGCGAAGCGAATTTAGCTTTTAAGTTTTTTGCGCCCGGATCTTTTCTTCTCTGCGGTCGCGAACGTTAATCAAAATCATAATGATCAGAACCGCCAAAAACAGCAGCGCGGAAAGCGCGTTTACCTTGGGCGAGATCCTTCTGTGCGTCATTGAATAAATTTCGATCGAAAGGTTTTGGAATTTTGCGCCGCGCGTAAAATAGGTGATGATGAAGTCGTCCAGCGAATAGGTAAAGCTCATGAGCGCGCCCGAAACAATGCCCGGCATAAGCTCGTGGATTATCACCTTGTAGAATGCCTGCCATTGGTTGCACCCAAGGTCGAGCGCGGCGTCGTAGATGCTTCTGTCCATGCGCGTGATACGCGGCATAACGTTGAGCACCACAAAAGGCACACAAAAGCAAATATGTGACAAAAGCACTGTTACAAAGCCCATCTCAAAATTAAAGATCACACCCAAAAAGGTGAAAAGCAGCATGAGCGACACACCCATAACAATGTCGGGGCTGATGATCGGAATGTTGGAAACGGTCTGGATCACCGTGCGCTTTTTGCCGCGGAAGTTGCTGATACCGATTGCGGCTGACGTGCCCAGGATAGTCGCAAAGAAAGAAGCCAAAACCGCGATTATCAGGGTGTTCCACAGCGAGTTCATAATGTGCTTGTCTTTAAAGAGCGACTCGTACCACTTTAGCGTAAAGCCGTTCCATACAGTTGACATGCTGTTGTTGAACGAGAAGATGATGAATACAATGATCGGCAGATACAGGAAAACGATAATAAGCGCGAGATAAAGCTTTGAAAAAATCCCGTTTTTGCTTTTTGCACTGCTCATGCTATCGCCTCCTCGTCGCCAAAGAAGTTCATCAAAATCAGGAAGATAAATATAAATATCATCAAAATAAGCGAGATCGCCGCGCCGGTGTTTTGATCCGTCCAAAAAATCTTGTCGATAACGTCGCCTATCATAATATCATCGGTTCCGCCCAGGTACTGCGCAACAAGGAAGGTGCTCGCGCTGGGAACGAAAACCATTGTTATCCCGGAGATGATGCCGGGGATGCTGAGCGGAAAAATGACCTTTCGGAAAACCGAGAGGCTGTTTGAGCCCAGATCCTGCGCCGCTTCAATAAGGCTGTGGTCGATTTTGCCCATAACGGTGTAAATCGGCAGAACCATAAACGGCAGATATTCATAGATCATACCCAAAACGACCGCGGCGGTGTTGCCCATATAGGTGCCGTGGATCCCCAAAAGCGACAGTGCCATGTCAAGCGGTCCGTCGTGCTGGAGCAGCGTGCGCCAGGCGTAGATCCTCAGCAAAAAGTTCATCCACATCGGGATCATCAGCAGCATGATAACCGTTGTTTGGGTGGATTTTTTCATTCGGTTGATAAGATATGCCAGCGGATACGCCAGCAAAAGTGAGATCGCCGTTGACAGCAGGGCGATCCAAAAGGATTTTAGGAACACGTCCTTGTAAAAAAACGCCTTTTGAAAGGGCTCAAGCGAAAAATTCCCCTGCTTGTCGGTAAACGCAGTTATCCCTATCATAACGAGCGGGATCATTGTAAAGACGACCATCCATATAATATAGGGGATAGAGGGCTTTCTTGATTTCATGCCTAGCCCTCCTTTGACTGAGCAATAACCTCAAACTCAGCCTTTGAAAAGTCAAAGTTGAGCGGCACATAGGTCGCCACCTGTTCGTCAACGTCGCTGAGCATGAGCCACTTTCTCTCGTCTGATTCAAGTATTATCTCATTGTGCTCGCCCTTGTAGACAACGGACTCTATATACAAGTCCTTCAAATCTCCGTCTCCGTCGCCGGCAAGCGAAAGAGCCTCGGGAGGAAGCGTGATCCTCACCCTTGTTCCCTGAGGATAGCTGTGGCCGGGAACCCTCACGGTCTCGTCCTCAAGCTCAAACTCAAAGTAATTTTCCGAGGCGTCGGTATTTTTTACCTCTGCTTCTATTACATTATTATAGAAAGGCAAAAGCTTGTTCATGATCTGAATATTGAACGGGATCACCCTCATGCCGACGGTTTTTCCGATTTCAGCAGATTTTGTCGAGTGGATCAAAATTTCACACTTGCCGCACCTTACGCTCATTTCGTAATGAACGCCCTTAAAGGTCGAGCTTTCGACCACGCCGACAAGCTGTCCGGTCTCGGGAGTTGTAATAATAATGTCCTCCGGGCGGATGACCACGTCAACAGGCGTGTTCTTGCCAAAGCCCTTGTCAACACATTCAAGCTCCTTGCCCAAGATCCTTATGCGGCAGTCGTCGATCATCGTGCCGTTCAAAATATTTGCCTCGCCGATAAAATCGGCAACAAAGGCGTTCACAGGCTCGTTGTAAATGTCCTCGGGCGTACCGATCTGCTCGATCGAGCCGTTGTTCATAACCACGACGCGGTCGCTCATGGTAAGAGCCTCCTCCTGGTCGTGGGTAACATATATAAAGGTTTTCTTTGTTTGTCTCTGAATTTCCTTTAGCTCAAGCTGCATACTTTTTCTGAGCTTCAGGTCAAGCGCGCCGAGCGGCTCGTCAAGCAAAATGATCTCGGGGTCGCACACCAAGGCTCTTGCGATCGCAACTCTCTGCTGCTGACCGCCCGAAAGCTTTTGCACCGAGCGTTTTTCATAACCCTTTAGGTCGACCACGGCAAGCATCTTGGTAACTCGCCGCTTGATTTCATCCTTGGGAACTTTTTTGAGCTTTAGACCAAACGCAACATTGTCAAAAACATTAAGATGCGGAAACAAAGAATACTTTTGAAAAACCGTGTTCACGTTCCGCTTGTGCGGCGGACTGCCGTTGATCCTCTCTCCGTTAAAAATAACGTCGCCGCTTTCGGGATCGATAAATCCGCCTATAATGCGCAGGGTTGTGGTTTTTCCACAGCCGCTGGGACCCAAAATGGTGACAAATTCCTTTTCGCGGATGTCAAGACTGATGTGGTTTAAAATAACCTCGCCGTCGAACCTTACAAAAATATCGTTTAAGGAAACAATAACCTTACCGCTTGCCTGTTCCATTTATGCACCCCTATTCCGAAAAAATGTAAAAAGTAAAATAATATAGGTAACCTCTAAAAATTGATAATTTTTATTTACCTATCACACATAATTCCAATTAAGAATAATATCAGCCTAATAGCGGACAATCTATAACATTATAG
>OMZU01000077.1 GCA_900315605.1 uncultured Eubacteriales bacterium
AATCAGCCCCCATACGTCAGTATGCGAACTGATTATTTGAGCAAGCTGACGAAAAATCTCACTGCGCAATCCGCACACCTGAATTATGCGGTATTGCCTAAAATCTATTTTATCATAGTTTTGCGTTAAATGCAAAAGTCGGTGAGATAATCCTCTACAACGTTTTCAAAATGACAGAGCTCCACCTCAAGCTCCGTCAGCATTTCACATAATGATCTTACGTCTGATCTATTCTCCGCAATAGAATCAATCAGCAGCATTTGTCCGGAATCCTCAACCGCCAAAATCCCGTATTCTGTTGTGTTTTCGGAGCTTTTGCCCTCCGTCAGCAAGTATTCTACCATCGCTATCACTGTTCTGTGAATTTCAAATTATGTCAACCTCTGCAACCGCCTTTGCGAATACGATAATGAGCTTCTTCATTATAGGATTCTCCCGAGATTTCCTGATATACGTTTGTGTAAAATTTGGCAAAAATCCGCCGGGAATACCGCATGAGTCGGGTTTGCGGCGTTGCCATTGGAGATTTTCAGGCATTTTTAACGCTTTGTTTTTTGGGCGTCAGCAACGCTTTGGCTGCTCAGAGGCTCCAATAAATGATATCATTTTTAACAGAAGCAGTCAATTAAATTGTTCTAATTAGGCACAATTTAGCTTTTTACAATAATCAATCTCGTTGTAATAACAAAATTTTTATATATTATAACTGAATAATTTCGCGCTTTTTTGCTTGTTTAAAGCTTTTTGTAGTAAATATCTTGAAAAAATTTTTATTATGTTATATAATAATCCTCATTATTTAAGGCTAATACTACTCTCTGATAAAATCCTTAAACATCTGTTTTAAAGTGTTTTATCAGAGAATATTATAAACCGCGCGATCAGCGGCGCAGACCTTGATCGCGTGGCTGCAAAAAAACAATTGGGAGGAAAACATCATGAAAAAAACTATCAGAGCAATTATTTCTGTGGCGATCGCCGCTTCCGCATTGACGGCCGGCAATGCTTCCGTATTCGCTGCCGAAAACAACACCGGCTATATTTACGGCGACGTTGATCTTGACGGAGTGATCTCTGTCGGTGACGCAACGCTGATCCAACAGGCGTTGAGCGATTTTGCTGAGTTTTCCGACATGCAAGAGCAGCTTGCCGATGTTGACGGCGACGGCAGGGTGTCTGTTCACGACGCCACCTGTATTCAGAATTATCTTGCCGAATTCACAACGGGGACAGGAAAAACAGGCGAAGATTTTTCCGCGCAGACGCAGCACAGATTGTTGAGCTCCGTAAAGAGGTACGTAGTTGACTATTACACTCAGGATTGGACGCTTGAAAGCACGACAAATATTGAGTATGATAACGCATATCCCACATTGATCGAAGAAGTCGGCAGCGACGAGGAGATCGGTACTTTCAGAACGGTTTTTGAGTACACCTTTGAAAACGGTCTGCCCAAAACAAGCACGATCAAAAATGTTAATGAGAGCTACAGCACAAAGATCGAGTACAACAACGGCAGAGTGTATGATGTTCGTGTGGATTTCGAGGATGGCAGCTACATCAACACATGGTATCAGTACGCTAACGGCGACGGTTATTTTACCTCGCTTTTCAGAGAAACTTACACAGCCGGCAACGAATATTTTCCCGAGCAGTTTGCCGAGGAGGCGGATTCCGTTCAGGTTATTGCTGAGAACGGCTTGATGAAAAAGAGCATCAATTCCGGCTATTACGCAAACTGGAACGAGAGAGAGCCAAAAAGATGGCTGAGATTCAACGGAACCTATACCGCTGAGTATGACAGCGACGGTATCGCAAAAAATATGTCTGCGGAATTTAGATTAGGACCGACTCAAACATCTCATATAGTTGAGGTCCAAAAAGAAAACGGAGTTATCACCGGCGCGGTCTTAAATGGCGGAACGGCATCCGCGGTAAGATATGAGTTTGAGTATAATGACACAGAGATCAGCGCGGCAAGGTATTCTCAGATGATGAATTACTTCATCATCGGTTCGGGCAGCAATTATTATAACAATAATTGGTATTGATTTAGGCATTAGTGTGAAGTTTCGGTCGGGAAGATAGATTTTGTTTATGTTCCCGACTGAATTTATATTTTTCAGCATTTTTCTTTTATGTTGTAGGGTACCCATGTGTGCGACCTATGAGCAGCACATCGCTAAACAGGTAGCACACACGGGTGTTAAGAAACCTATTGCAATACTGATACAGTCGGGAACTAACGTATTTTCCAAGCATAATTTTCTTCTCGACCGAAATTTTCCATTTTCAATTTTTCATTGTCAATTAAAATGAAGTCCGGAACAGACTTATTTAATCGTGTTAATATAATGACATCAAAAACAAGGAGGGACAAAAGATGATATATGTTGACAAGCTTAGAAAGGAATTCAAGAAAACGATCAAGGACCCCGGTCTAAAGGGAAGCATAAAGTCGCTGTTCAAGCCGAAAAGCGAGAAGGTGGTTGCTGTCAGCGACATCAGCTTTGATGTGGCTGAGGGCGAGATCCTCGGCTTTATCGGACCGAACGGCGCAGGCAAAAGCACCGTTATCAAAATGCTGACCGGGATCTTGACTCCGACCTCCGGAACCTGTACGATAAACGGCAAAAACCCGACCGAAAACAGAAAAAGCTATGTTAAAGAGATCGGAGTTGTGTTCGGACAAAGAACTCAGCTTTGGTGGGACCTGCCGCTCAGAGAGACCTACGGCGTGCTCAAGGAGATATACGAGGTGCCCGAGGACAAATACCAAAAGCGCATGGCTTTTCTTAACGAGGTGCTGGAGCTTGACAGTTTTATCACCAGCCCGGTAAGAACGCTTTCGCTGGGTCAGCGCATGAGGGCGGACATTGCCGCCTCGCTGCTGCACAGCCCAAAGGTGCTCTTTCTTGACGAGCCGACGATCGGACTTGACGTGGTCGTAAAGGATAATATCCGCAAGGCGATCGAATACATAAACCGTCAGGAAAAAACAACGGTTATCCTCACCACCCATGACCTTGCCGACATAGAGCTGCTCGCAAACCGAATCGTTATGATCGACAAGGGTTCAAACGTGTTTGACGGCACAATTGGCGAACTGAAAACCAAATACGGACAGATCCGCGAGCTTTGCTTTGAGACCGATTCGCCGAACGCCGCACAAGCTTTGGGCTACGAGAAGCATTTCGGCTTCGGCGAGGACGAGCTGAGCCTCGAAGCCGAGGGCAAAACCGTTAAGGTCAGGTTCAACAGCTCTGTTGTGCCTGTTTCGGATATGCTTTCCTATACGCTCGATAAAATCAACGTCAGCGACATCAGCGTTAAGGACGCCGACATCGAGGAGATCATCCGCAGGCTCTACAAGCAGGGGGTGGAATGATGAAGCGCAAGCTTAAAACCTACCTCCCCTTTGTAAATGCCGGTATCCAGGAGGTCGCGACCTACAGAGTGAACTGGATCTTCTTTATGCTCGGCAACGCGATCGCCTGCTTTGTGTCGTACTTCATCTGGGCGGCAGTGTACAGCTCCGGCGGAGAGGAATCGATGAACGGCTTCACCATGCCTCAGATGGTGGTTTATATCGTGCTGATGTTTTTGACAAGCACAATAATCGCCAGCGACGGCGCGTATGTTGTGGGCGAGGAGATCCGCGACGGCACGATCGCAATGCGCCTTATCAAGCCTGTGAGCTACAACGCGACGTTTTTGTTCCAAGAGCTGGGCAACAAGCTTCCGACGGAGATCGCTATTGCGGTCCCCATGATAATCTTGGTTGAAATAGCGCGCACGGTCATGAGCGGAGAGGTCCAGTTCAACGTGCTTTGCCTGTTGCTCTATATAATAAGCTGCGTTGCGGCGTACCTTATCAACTTTTATTTTAACATCTGCTTTGGCTTTCTTGCCTTTGTTATCAAATACCTTTGGGGCGCGAACATGATGAAAAACTGCATCATCGGTTTTTTTTCAGGTACGGTGATCCCGCTTTCGTTTTTGCCCGACGCGCTCGAAAGGGTATTTCTGTTTTTGCCCTTTGCCTCGCTCAACTACACTCCCGTTATGATATACATGGGAAAATACAGCGGAGCCGAGCTTTGTTATTATCTGGGCTTGCAGATTTTTTGGGCGTTGTTTTTCTTCGGGCTTTCAAAGGCGTTGTGGAAGGCTTCGGTAAAGCGGCTTTCGGTACAGGGAGGCTGATCGTATGAAAAAGATAAAAAGAATGTTTAAAATCCACCGCATATTCATTGCTCAGGAATTCAAGCGGATGATGGAATACAAGGGCGACTTTATCGTGGGAATAATCGGCTTTTTGCTGATTCAGCTTTCAAACCTGCTGTTCTTGTGGATCATATTCAGCCAAATACCGAATCTTTTGGGCTGGACGATGAACGAGGTTATTTTCATCTATGGTTTCTCGCTTATACCAAAGGGTATCGACCACTTTTTCTTTGACAATCTGTGGGCGATAGGTCACTTTATCGTGCGCAAGGGCGATTTTGACAAGTACCTCACCCGACCGGTAAACACGCTGTTTCACGTTTTGGTAGAAAAAATCCAGATCGACGCGTTCGGAGAAATGCTGACCGGTATCGCGCTCGTATGCGTGACTGCACCGACTTTGGGAGCAAGCCTGAGCATTGTCAGGATTCTGATTATGATTGCGATAATCCCGTTTATAACGCTGATTTACACCGGTATAAAAACGATCACCGCTTCGATCGCCTTTTGGACAAAACGAAGCGGAAGCATAATCTATGTTTTTTACATGTTCAATGATTTTGCAAAATACCCTGTGACTATCTACAACCGTTTTGTGCAGAACATAATCACATATATAATCCCGTTCGCGCTGACCTCGTATTATCCGGCACTGTTCATACTCAAGGGAGACGATCCTCTGTTTAACCTCGGTATGCCGGTTTTGGCTTCGGTGGTTTTGATGGGAGCCGGAATTATCGTTTGGCACAAGGGCACAAGAGCCTACGAAAGCGCAGGAAGCTGAATATTGCAGGGAAGAACGGGATGAATGAATAAAGAATAACGAATAATGAATAATTTCGGTCGGGAAGATAGGGTTTGTTAAGAAAAAGCCTTTCTTCCCGACTGTATTTATATTTGTTTAGCAATAGTTTTTATTTTTAAGGCAATACCGCATAATTCAGGTGTGCGGATTGCGCAGTGAGATTTTTCGTCAGCTTGCTCAAATAATCAGTTCGCATACTGACGTATGGGGG
>OMZU01000075.1 GCA_900315605.1 uncultured Eubacteriales bacterium
TTTCGGCAATTAAATTATACAACGAAAGCACTGACCGGGCAACCCTTTTCGGGCTACCCGGTCTTTTTCTTTTTGTTAGGGCTTAGTGCGACAGCCCCTCGTTTTTTATACTATTATCATCTTTTGACAGTTATATCCAAAAAAGCCATGCTTTGACAGGAACCGAAGCATGGATTTAATTATTGATAAGGTTTTTAGTTACGATCCTCTTTCGGCAGCTTTCGGAAGAAAATCACTGCAAAGATCAAGAAAACCGGTACCGACAACAGCAATGAGAGCGGCTGCGCCTCCTGTATTCCGGCTATTCCTCTGACATTGGAAAGGATAAGCAGCGCGGGGATAAAAAACAATCCGTTTCTCAATGCGGACAAAAGCGTTGCGCCCAATCGCCTTCCGGTGCTTTGAAAGAGCATTTCGATCACCATGCACAGCGGCAGTATCAGCGTTGCAAGTGCCTGCAAGCGCAGTGCTCTTGTGCCTATTTCAATGACCCTGGGATCATCACGAAACAGCGCGATCAGATCATCCGAAAGCAGGACAAGAATGGCTGTGGTGACAAAGATTATCGTCTCGGACGCACACACGGCAAACCAAAAGCCTTTTCTCAGGCGCGAATATTTTTTTGCTCCGTAGCTGAACGCCGCAACAGGCTGGTAGCCCTGACCGATACCGATAGCGATAGAAAAAGCGAAAAATACGATTCGCGACACAATGCTCATAGCCGCAACAGCCGCGTCGCCGTACACCGCACAGCAGTTGTTCAGCATAACCGCGGTAATGCTGTTCAGCACCTGCCTGAGCAGGCTGGGAAAGCCAGTCGCCATGATATTGCCGAAAAGCCTTGGGGTAAAATACACGGCGTTTTTGATGCTGAGCTTTGATTCGGTCTTTCCGGACAGGAACATAAACAGCAGTATCCCCCAGCTTATTAGTTGGCTGAGTGCCGTTGAAAGTCCTGCTCCTGCGATCCCCAAATCCAAGCCAAACATCAAAACAGGATCGACCGCCATGTTCAGGATCGCACCGGACATCAGTCCGATCATTCCGAGAAACGCCTTGCCCTCATAGCGCAGGATATTGTTCAGCGTCAGGCATGAGCACATAAACGGCGCAGAGATAAGAATATAGGTGATATACGTCTTTGCAAAGGGCGCGATCGTTTGTGTGCTGCCCAGCCAAAACACCATATCATCCAAAAAAACAAAGCCGAATATGCAAATAAACACTCCGCTCAGGAATGAAGCAAAAAAGCCGGCTGACGCGTTGACGGAAGCACTTTGCCTGTCCTTCATTCCGAGAGCTCTTGAAAGTATGCTTCCTGCTCCCTGTCCGAACATAAAGCCGATCGCCTGGATGATCGACATAAAGCCGAACACTATCCCGACCGCTCCGCTTGCACTTGTGCCGAGCTGCCCCACAAAAGCGGTATCGACCAGATTGTAGATATTCGTCACCAGCATCGAAATGACAGCCGGAACGGACAAGCCCAATATCAGCCGCGGTATCGGTGTGAGTGACATTTTTTCATATTGCGTTAGTTTATTATTATTCTTCATACGCATCAAAAACAGCCCATAGTGATTTTAAAATATTACATATCTATGATAACCGTTTAGGCTGATTACGTCAAGATTCGATTTGAGTGCAATGAATATAAAAAATGTATTGACATTGTGTCAGAACAGGTGTATAATGATTATACTGACACGATGTCAGAATAAATCTACCAGGTGATAATATGCCCAAGGGTTCTCCCGAGCTGACTAACGCACGCAGGGAAGAAATCATTTCCGCCTGCAAAACGCTCTACAAGGATATGAGCTTCAAAGCTATCACGATCATGAAAATCGCGGAATACACAAGCTTTTCCCGTGCTTCGATCTACAACTATTTTGAAACAAAGGAAGAGATCTTCCTTGCTATTTTGCAAAAGGAATATGAACTGTGGGTCGCCGATCTGCGATCCATTACCGAAAGCAATGACAGCATGACAAAGGAAGCCATTGCAGACGCTCTTGCTTTGTCGCTTGAAAAGCGTGAATTGCTGCTCAAGCTGCTGAGTATGAATCACTATGATTTGGAAGAAAACAGCCGTGAGGAACGTTTGTATGAATTCAAGATCGCTTACGGAAGCTCGCTTAAAGCTGTTGACGGCTTGCTTGCAAAATTCTGTAAAGACATGGATAAAAAGGCAAGGCAAAGCTTTATTTACTCGTTCTTCCCTTTTATATACGGTATCTATCCGTATACGGTGGTGACCGAAAAGCAAAAAAGAGCAATGGAAAAGGCAAAGGCAGACTTTGTATATTATTCTATTTATGAAATAACCTACAGCTGCGCCGAAAAGCTGCTAAAGAGCTGAAGCCCAAATCCTCTGAACAACAATTGAACTAAGAAAAACAGGAGCCAAAATCATGAAATTTACAAAACTTGGTAATTCGGATTTAAAAGTATCCCGTATATGCATGGGCTGTATGGGCTTTGGAGATCCGACAAGAGGACAGCACAGCTGGACGATCGACGAAGAACACAGCAGAGAAATAATCAAGCGTGGACTGGAGTTGGGCGTGAACTTTTTTGATACCGCCATCGGATATCAGAGCGGAACCAGCGAACAGTATGTGGGAAAAGCCATTCGGGATTTTGCCAAACGCGAAGAAACAGTTGTGGCAACAAAGTTCTTGCCGCGTACAGTGGAAGAGATCGAAAACGGGATCACCGGTCAGCAGCACATTGAGAACATGATCGACAAGAGCCTTTCAAACCTCGGCATAGACTATGTGGATCTTTACATATATCATATGTGGGACTGGAATACTCCGATTGAGGATATCCTTGACGGTCTGAGCCGCGTTGTAAGGGCAGGCAAGGCGAGATACATAGGTATCTCAAACTGCTTTGCGTGGCAGCTTGCAAAGGCAAACGCAATTGCCGAAAGAGAAGGATTTGAAAAATTCATCTCGGTGCAGGGTCACTACAATTTGATTTTCCGCGAAGAGGAACGCGAGATGGTCCCCTATTGCAAAGAAGAAAACATCGCGCTTACACCTTACAGTGCTCTTGCAAGCGGCAGACTTTCGCGAAAGCCAGGAGCAGATGATACAAAACGCGCCGCAGAGGACGCCTATGCAAAATTCAAATACGACTCCACCGCACAGCAGGACAGCCTTATCATCGAGCGCGTGTCAGAGCTTGCCGAAAAGCACGGCGTTACCATGACGGAGATCTCTCTTGCATGGCTTTTGTCAAAGGTCGCCTCCCCCATTGTCGGCGCAACAAAGCTGAGCCACATCGAAGGTGCGGCAAGAGCGGTCGATTTAGAACTGACCGAGGAAGAAACCGCATATCTCGAAGAACCGTATGTGCCGCATCCGCTTGCAGGCGTTATGGCGCAGAACAAACGTGAAAACGCAAACCAAAAACACGTCTGGTCAACAGGCGATCAGAAGATCAAATAAGGAGGATACATTATGTTTAAAAAAACAAAGCTCATTAAAATATCGGCATTGCTCCTGACACTGGCTTTTATGCTCGCGCTCACCGCCTGCGGCGGAGCAACATCGGAAAGCAATACTCAGACGCAGACAACAGCCTCTACCGAAACCAAGGCGGCAAGCTCGCAGGGCGAAGCCTCAACAAATGCTGCGGAAGCTGCTGTGACTGAATCAAACAGCACAAAAACTCTTGTGGTATTCTTCTCGGCTACAGGAACAACAAAGGGCGTTGCAGAACAAATCGCCTCGGTGACAAATGCAGACACCTACGAGATCCTTGCTGCACAGCCCTACACAACAGACGACCTGAACTGGAACGACTCCGAGAGCCGCACCACCAAGGAACAAAACGACAAATCCACTCGTCCGGAAATCGGCAGCGACAAGCTGTCGCTCGACGGATATTCAACCATTTTTATCGGTTATCCGATTTGGTGGGGCGAGAAGCCGCGCATTATGGACACCTTTGTTGAAAGCTATGATTTCAGCGGAAAGACGCTGATCCCGTTTTGCACCTCCGGAGGCTCGGGTATCGGCTCAAGCGGCACTAATCTTGAAGCAAACGCAGGCAGCGGCAACTGGCTTGAGGGCGAACGCCTGAGCAGCTCGTCCGATATCGAGGGCTGGATCAGCAAGCTGGAGCTGCCAAATACTTGATCCAAGGTACAAGCGAATGAAAATGAATATCATCAAACGAATACTTGATATCGCCCTGACTGTCACGCTGCTATTGTTGATGGCGTTTCAGGTGACAGAGCAATTTGCTCATGAGTGGCTCGGCGTCACAATGTTGGGGCTGACGATTTTTCATCAAGTGCTCAACCGAGGGTTTTACAAGACGATCTTCAAGGGGAAGTACAGTCCGTTGAGAGTATTTCAGCTGATCGTCAACACCTTGCTTTTGCTGTCGTTTTTGTGTACGGCATTATCGGGCATGATGATGAGCCGCTTTGCCACACCGTTTATGAACGGCTTGCTCACTTCATCTCTCGTTCGTCAGGGACATCTTGCGATGTCGCACTGGTCGTTTGTGCTAATGGGAATCCACCTGGGTCTGCACTTTGGCATAATCACCTCAAAAATCAAAAACAGCAAGGTAAAAATCGCAGTCGGAACAATTATGAGTGCTGTTGCAGCATACGGCTTCACCCTGTTTTTCAGGGCAAATATGCTTAGCTATATGCTTTTCAGAATCCCCTTTGCCTTTCTCGACTACTCCAAGGCATGGTGGCTAGTCATTCTCGAAAACCTTGCCATGCTGCTTGCGTGGGCGTTCGCAGGATATCTTTTCTCGCTTTTCCTCAGAGCCATAGCCAAAAAAGCAAATAACAGATAATAAGCAGCGAAAATCCTGCCGACTTAGCCGACAGGATTTTCGCTTTGTATTATGTGTATAAAAAAGATTTTTTCGGTAGATTTGCGTGAGGGACTTGAACTCACGAAATCATTTGGATTCTTTGGCGGTTTTCAATGAAGCAATCAAAATCCTTTTGATTTCCAAGCAATCGTTAATGAGCGATTGCGCGAGTTTGTCAACCGGATAATCAGACAGCAAAAAAGTTTTAGCCAATAATTTGTTTCGGCGTTTTCTTTCAGCGCGACCTGCATTTTAGAGATAAAATCCGCCTGACTGACGCCGTAGGCGGCTTTGTTTGCATTTGCCCCAATGGAGGTACCGCTCCGTATGATTTATTTGGAGATAACGCTTTCCTTTTTCTCATTGGAAAGGTATTGATAAAGTTTAACAATACGTGCAGCAAACTTTAACGATTTTTCAAGCAATAGATTTTCTTTCATAACTTCGTTCCCTTTTTAATGAATAACTCAACTTTCCCACATCAAAAGTCGAGAGTATTCCAGATAAAAAGTGGGATAGTAGAGATAAAAATACTGATTAGGTGTGTGATTTGTGCGTTGTCAAGCACACCTTCGTTGCCAGCTTGGGTAAAAACTACGTTCAACAGGATAACAAGTGCTTGCAAATAGCTGATATCCCTGAGTTCATTGCAAATG
>OMZU01000073.1 GCA_900315605.1 uncultured Eubacteriales bacterium
TACCGCTTACGGCGACTTTACTCACGTGATCTTTGTTCGTCTTAACAACGAGGGCAGAGAGAACAACTTCGTAAAGGGCAACGCTTGGAACAAGACAGCCGACCTCAAGCTCAGCGACCTCAACGGCGTTTACACAATCAACGGCTGGGAACTCGAAGTAGAGTAATTCAAACCTGAATATAAAATAATTCACATACAAACCGATCCGTAATATCGCGGGTCGGTTTTTTGGTTTTGCACGAAACAATCAATAATAAGTGAAACCTACTGAAAACGCGGTGCTGCCTTTATTTTATTAAACCCTTTACAATTGCGACTTATTGATGTATAATTTAATGTAATGATGATTTTGCCGGTCGTCATAAGAAATACAATAGCTTTTAGGGCGCACACATGGGTGCGCCCCTATGACCGTCACTTCACAAGTTGTGGATATTACTTTGCAAATCGTCATAATCAATCGGACAAGGAGGGTACGACACATGATCAGCGGTGCTGAGATAATGGTAAAATGTTTGGAGGCAGAGGGCGTCAAGGTCGTCTTTGGCTATCCCGGAGCGGCGATTTGCCCGTTCTACGATAAAATCTATGATTCGGATATCAAGCATATTCTCGTCCGCCAGGAGCAAAACGCGGCTCACGCGGCAAGCGGCTATTCGCGTTGCAGCGGCAAGCCCGGCGTATGCGTCGCAACCTCGGGTCCCGGAGCGACAAACCTGATAACAGGCATAGCCACCGCCTACACCGATTCTATCCCAATGATTGCGATCACCGGACAGGTACGCACCGATTTGCTGGGCAGAGACGTTTTTCAGGAGGCTGACATCACCGGCGCGTGCGAGCCTTTTGTAAAGCACAGCTACCTTGTCAGCAAAACAGAGGATCTGCCAAGGGTTTTCAAAGAGGCGTTCCACATTGCTTCAACCGGCAGAAAGGGTCCTGTGCTGATCGATATCCCAATGGATATCCAAACTAACGAGATCGAGAGCTTTGAGTATCCCGACGAGGTCAATATCATCGGCTACAAACCCAACACAAAGGGTCATGCCGTTCAGGTCAAGCGTGCGATCGCCGCGATCGGAAAGAGCAAGCGTCCGGTCATCGTAGCCGGCGGCGGCGTTCTCAGCTCGGGCATAAAGCCAAAGTTCCAGAGCTTTGCCGACAAGACCCGTATCCCGGTCATCTCAACAATGATGGGCATCGGAGTTATGCCCAGCGAGCACGAGCTTTATCTCGGAATGTTGGGCACTCACGGCAAAAAGGTCGCTAACAAGGCGTTGCACGAGGCCGACCTTGTTATCGTTTGCGGCGCAAGGCTGGGCGACAGAGCCGTTGCCTCTCCGCACCAAATGAGCGAAAACACAACAGTTATCCATATTGATATAGACCCCGCCGAGATCGGAAAGAACGTTAAGACCGAGATCCCGATCGTAGGCGATATGAAAAACGTAATGAACGCGCTCAACGAGAATATCGGCGAGATCAAGGCTCCCGAAGAATGGACGGAAACGGTAATCCGCTGGAAGTCGGAGCTTTATCAGGAGCCGCCTGTGTTCGACGGCTATGTTGAGCCGCGCACCCTTGTAAGCCACCTGAGCGCGATGTTCCGTTCAAAGGCTATCCTTGTTGCCGACGTCGGACAAAACCAGATCTGGTGCGCCAACAACTTTAGGATTCGCGAGGGTCGCTTTCTTACGACCGGCGGAATGGGCACGATGGGCTATTCTATTCCTGCCGCGGTGGGCGCAAAGTTTGCCCGGCCGTCAAGAGACGTTATCGTTATCTGCGGCGACGGAAGCTTCCAGATGAGCATGAACGAGCTGGCGACTATCGCCGGAAACAAGCTTGGTATCAAAATCATCATCATGCGCAATTCGCGCCTGGGAATGGTCAGAGAGCTTCAGGATATGCATTACAACAAAAGGCACTCGGCAACCGTTTTGCAGGGCGACCCGGACTTTCTCAAGATCGCCGAGGCTTACGGTATCGACCATGCCGAGGCAAGCTCAAACGCAGAGGCAGAGGAAATCATCAGGGGTATCGTAAATTCGGACAAGCCGTTTATTCTGGTTTGCAACGTCTACCCCGACACTCCGTCAATATGAGGAAAAGAATATGCAGTATACGTTATCAATTCTTGTGGAAAACCAGGCAGGCGTGCTGTCAAAGATTTCGGGGCTTTTCTCGCGCAGAGGCTTTAATATTGACTCTCTGGCGGTGGGCGTGACAAACAATCCGAGCGTTTCGAGGATTACGATCGTGGCAAACGGCGACGAATATGTTGTTGAACAGCTTGAAAAACAGCTCAACAAGGTGATCCCCGTTATCAAGGTAAAGCGTCTTAACGAGGGCGAGTTCATCAGCCGCGAGCTGATTTTGATAAAGGTCCACTGCGCTGCCGCAAAGCGTGCCGAGGTCATGCAGGCAGCCGAGATCATGCAGGCAAAAATCGTTGACGTCGCGCCAAGCTGCGTAACGGTTGAGTACAGCGAAACAGCCGACCGAGTAAACACCCTTATCGATCTGCTAAAGCCCTATGGCATACGCGAGATCGTTCGCACCGGAACAATAGCGATCGACAGAGGCACAGCCTCGGTTTCGGTCTGAGCTATCTATATTTGTTTACATTCAATCTACATTTCATATAATTACATAGGAGGAAACTCAAAATGAAAGATTACAGAGAAAACATGAAAGCACCGATTTATTATCAGTCAGACTGCAACCTCTCGCTGCTCGACGGCAAGACCATCGCCATCATCGGCTACGGCAGCCAGGGACACGCTCACGCGCTCAACCTTAAGGAGAGCGGCTGCAAGGTCATCATCGGACTTTACGAGGGCAGCAAGTCATGGGCAAAGGCAGAGGCTCAGGGCTTTGAGGTATTCACAGCTGCGGACGCTGCGAAGCAGGCTGACATTATCATGATCCTTATCAACGACGAGAAGCAGGCTGCAATGTACAAGAAGGATATTGAGCCAAACCTCGAAGCAGGCAACATGCTCATGTTCGCTCACGGCTTTGCGATCCACTTCGGACAGATCGTACCTCCGGCAGACGTTGACGTTACAATGATCGCTCCAAAGGGCCCCGGTCACACAGTAAGAAGCGAGTATCAGGCAGGCAAGGGCGTTCCGTGTCTTGTTGCTGTTGCTCAGGACGCTACAGGCAAGGCTAAGGATCTCGCGCTCGCATACGCGCTCGGAATCGGCGGCGCAAGAGCAGGCGTGCTTGAAACAAACTTCAGAACAGAAACAGAGACCGACCTCTTCGGCGAGCAGGCTGTGCTTTGCGGCGGCGTTTGCGCTCTTATGCAGGCAGGCTTCGAGACCCTCTGCGAGGCAGGCTACGACCCCAGAAACGCTTACTTTGAGTGCATCCACGAGATGAAGCTCATTGTTGACCTTATCTATCAGTCAGGCTTTGCCGGCATGAGATATTCAATTTCCAACACAGCCGAGTACGGCGACTACATCACAGGTCCCAAGATCATCACAGAGGACACAAAGAAGGCTATGAAGAAGGTTCTCTCCGATATCCAGGACGGTTCCTTTGCAAAGGAATTCCTGCTTGATATGTCTCCCGCAGGCGGTCAGGCTCACTTCCGTGCAATGAGAAAGCTCGCTTCCGAATCTCCGGCTGAGACGATCGGCGAGGAAGTAAGAAAGCTCTATAGCTGGTCAGACGAGGACAAGCTCATCAATAACTGATTTTTTATCAAAGCTATTTATTCAACCCCGGTTATCGCGAAAACTCGCAGTGACCGGGGGTTTTTTTAATGGACAATTGAAAATGGACAATGGACAATTATGGTCGGGAAGATAGAAAATATTGAAAAAATGCCTTTATTCCCGACTGTATTAATATTGCCATAGTTTTCTAAAACAGATGTAGGGGCGACCATTGGTCGCCTGTGCGCTAAACGTATATGTTTGATTATGGTTTATAGATGAACAATGGTTTCTGAAAAAATAATGATAAACAAGAAGATAGCTCGCTGTATACTACTTTATCAACTTATTGTAGGGTCGCACCCACGTGTGCGACCTATTTAACGATGTGCTGTTCCTACATGCCGAAAAGGGAAAATTTTTCTAAATAAATATAAATACAGTCGGGGATGAACGTATTTTAAAACAAATACTTTCTTTGCCCGACAGACCAAAATTGTCCATTGTCAATTGTCCATTAATATCTCCGTTGGGAACAAAGGTGTTTTCTGAATAAAACCTTTGACGGTATATAAAGAAAACCGATCCGCAGCTTTGCAGATCGGTTTGTTTTAGTTAATCTTAGTCAGATATTTGATTATTAAGCGTCGAGCTCCCAGCCGTTGATTGTGTAAGAGCCGTTGAGGTCGCTGATTCTGAGGTCAGGTGTCTTGTTCCATGCGCTTGACCAGTCAAGGTTTGCGTCCTTGAGACGAACGAAGAGAACGTGTGTGTAGTCGCCATTAACTGTTACAGAGTTGCCCATGTAGCCTCTGCAATCAACCTTTGCCCAAGTGTTTGCGCCTGTGTACTCGTTGAAGAAGTATGCGCCAAAGCTAGCGTTGTGCATTTTCCACTCGTTTGAAATATTTACGTTAAGCTTGATTTCCTGAGAGGGTGCCTGAAACTGTACAGGAGCAGGTGCAGCAGCCTGAGCGTTAGCGTCGAGCTCCCAGCCGTTGATTGTGTAAGAACCGTTGAGGTCGCTGATTCTGAGGTCAGCTGTCTTGTTCCATGCGTTTGACCAGTCAAGGTTTGCGTCCTTGAGACGAACGAAGATAACGTGTGTGTAGTCGCCGTTGATTGAAGCGTAGTTGCCCATGTAGCCTCTGCAATCAACCTTTGTCCAAGCGTTTGCGCCTGTGTACTCGTTGAAGAAGTATGCGCCGAAGTTAGCGTTGTGCATTTTCCACTCATCAGAAAGGTTTACCTTGATGGTTGTGTTCTGGTAAGCTGATACCGATGTGCCCTCAACTGTTGCTGCGGAAGCAGAAGCCATTGTTGCTGTTGCTACCGAGAGTGCCATAAGAGCTGCTGTTGCGATGCTGATGATTCTTGTCTTAATTGATTTTTTCATTTTGATTTCTCCTTTTGATTTCCTTTTTGTTTTTTGTTTTTGTTTTTGCACTCAGCTCTCAACTCGTTTTGCGGTTGTTCATCTGAGTGCGTGACTATAATACACTGTAATCGCAGAAAAGTCAACACTTTTTGAAAGTTTTTTTCAAATCGGAGTCTTGTTTATATTGTACAATTAACAGCCTTAGTTTTTGTATATATTTACCAACAACCGTAGGGGCGCACCCATGTGTGCGCTCGGAAAGCACGTCGCTAAACAGGGCGCACACATGGGTGCGCCCCTACAATAAAACTATAGCAATACTAATACAGTCGGGAGCAGACGTGTTTTTTAAATAAATTCTATCTTCCCGACCGAAATTATTCATTATTCACTCAACTTTCCCACATCAAAAGTCGAGAGTATTCCAGATAAAAAGTGGGATAGTAGAGATAAAAATACTGATTAGGTGTGTGATTTGTGCATTGTCAA
>OMZU01000072.1 GCA_900315605.1 uncultured Eubacteriales bacterium
TACGGACATTTCGGAAGAGACGACCTCGATTTACCGTGGGAGAGAACGGATTTAGCTGCTGTGATCAAAAAATTCGCCAAGGGGGTCGCATAATGAAAAAAATAGCTAGCTTTACCGTCAATCACGACAAACTGGAAAAAGGAATGTATCTTTCACGCGTTGACGGAGACGTTGTGACGTATGACGTCAGAATGAAAAAACCGAACGGCGGAGACTATCTCGGCAACGGCGAGCTTCACACAATTGAGCATTTGTTTGCCACTTACGCGCGAAACAGCAATGTGTCCAATGATGTTGTATATGTCGGACCGATGGGCTGCCGCACGGGTTTTTACCTGATCGTAAGGGACAGAGTATCAAATGAACGCGCTATCCGTCTGGTGCGCGACAGCCTTGAATATATATCGGGCTTTGAGGGTGAAATACCCGGAAGCAAACGTGCAGAGTGCGGAAACTACGCCGAGCATGATTTGGACGCAGCAAAGCAAACGGCAAGAGATATGCTCTCTGTTTTGAAAAATTGGAATGAAAATGATTTGGATTATAAGGAGTAATCATTATGGCAAATTATAAATATATCGATTCTGCGCTGATTCACGGCGGAATATCCACAGACGAATTCACGGGAGCAGTCAATGTCCCGATCTATCAGACCTCGACCTATCGGCAGACCGGCTTGGGCGAGGAGTTTAAGTGGGAGTATTCGCGCACGGGCAATCCGACCCGCACTGCGCTTGAAGCACTTATCGCGGAGCTTGAGGGCGGAACGGCAGGCTTTGCCTTCGGTTCCGGTATGGCTGCGATCACCGCAGTGCTCAGCCTTTTTGGATCGGGCGACAAGATCCTGATTTCAAGCAATGTTTACGGCGGCACCTTCCGTGTGCTCGACAAGGTGTTCAGTCATTTTAACATCGGCTATTCGATCGAGGACACCACCGATTTAGCCGCGCTGGAAAGTAAAATCACCCCCGAGGTCAAGGCGATCCTCGTCGAAAGCCCGGCAAATCCTCTGCTGACGGTCACAGACCTCGCTGCGGTCGCGGCTCTGGCGAAAAAGCACGGTATTCTTTCAATTGTCGATAATACCTTTATGACTCCGTACCTTCAAAGACCGATCGGGCTGGGTGTTGATATCGTTGTTCACAGCGCGACAAAATACCTCGGCGGTCACAGCGACGTGGTGGCAGGCTTGGTTGTTGTCAACGATGACGCGCTCACGCAAAGGCTTGCCTTTATCCAGAATTCAACAGGCGGCGTGCCGGGGCCCTTCGACAGCTTTTTGCTGATAAGAGGGATAAAAACTCTCGGCGTGCGCCTTGACCGCCATGTTGAGAACGCCGAAAAAGCAGCTCGATATTTGCAGAATCATAAGGCTGTCAAAAAGGTCTATTACCCCGGACTTCCCGGCGCACAGGGCTACGAGATCAACAAGCGGCAGGCGAAAAACGGCGGCGCGATGATCTCCTTTGAGCTGTACGAAAACTACGATATCAAAAAATTCTTCAAGTCGCTAAGGCTCGTCGCGCTTGCGGAGAGTCTCGGCGGCGTGGAAAGCCTTGTATGCCACCCTGCCAGCATGACGCACGCCGCGATCCCTTACGAGGTGCGCCAAAGGATAGGCATTACCGACGGCTTGATCAGACTGTCCGTCGGCATCGAGAGCATTGACGACATTCTTGCCGATTTGGACCGGGCAATAGCGGAAAGCGAGGAATAAACATGGCACTCTATCACGATATGCAGCAGTTGATCGGAAACACTCCGCTTGTAAAGCTGAACCACATTGATTTGCCTGACGGAGCGAATCTTTATGCAAAATTAGAGCTGTACAATCCTTCGGGAAGCGTTAAGGACAGGATCGGAAAATATATGATCGAGGACGCCGAAAAACGCGGTATCCTAAAAAAGGGCGGCACGATCGTCGAGGCTACGGCAGGAAATACAGGTCTCGGGATCGCCTTTGCCGCGCTGAACAAGGGCTACAAAATCGTGTTTGTCGTGCCCACCAAGTTTTCCGAAGAGAAGCAGACGCTCCTTCGCGCTTTGGGGGCTGAGATCATCAATACTCCCCGTGAGGGCGGTATGCTGGGCGCATGGGACAAGGCAGAGGAAATACGCCGTTCCATTCCCGGCGCGGTCACGCTCGAACAGTTCAAAAATCAGGCGAATCCGCAGGCGCATTACGAAACCACCGGCAGAGAGATTTACGAGGACTTAAACGGAAACATTGATTACCTCGTTGCAGGCGCAGGCAGCGGCGGCACCTATTCCGGCGTTGTCAGATTTTTGAAAGAGAAAAACAAAAATATTACAGGTGTGCTTGCCGACCCCATTGGCTCCACTATGGGCGGCGGTGAGCACGGCGATTACGATATCGAGGGCATCGGCAATGACTTTATAGCCGACACCATGGATATGTCGCTTGTTGACAGGGTGGTCAAAATGACCGACGCAGAGGCGTTTGACGGAGCACGCGAGCTTGCGTTAAAGGAAGGCATCTTTGCCGGCTCTTCCTCGGGCGCGGCACTGGCTGCGGCAAAAAAACTTGTCAACAGCGGTGCGAGAGGAAATATAGTTATTATTCTTCCCGACCGCGGCGACCGTTATTTTACAAAACATCTTTATGAATAGGTGACATTAAAATGCGGATCATTGATTTTCACGCGCACATCTATCCCGACAAAATCGCAGAAAAGGCAACCAATGCCACGGGCGACTTTTATGGTATAACGCCTGCCTGTATCGGAACAAGCGAAGAGCTGCTCAGAGAGGGAAAAGGCGCAGGTATCAACGAATTTGTCCTTTTGCCGGTCGCAACAAAACCAGAACAAGCGAGGAGTATCAACACATTTATCCGCGGCGAGGTAAACGCCCACGCTGAGTTTCACGGCTTTGGAACGCTTCACCCTGACTGCGAAAGAAAGCTTGAAGAAGCGGAATTCATCTTGCAGTCCGGTTTGCTGGGAGTAAAGCTGCACCCCGACACACAAGGCTTTAACACCGACGATAAACGACTGTTTGATGTGTATGATTATTTGCAGGGCAGAGGAACGCTGATCGTTCACTGCGGCGACAAAAGATTTGACTTTTCCCATCCGCGCCGTTTGAAAAACGTTATGGACAATTTTCCGAAATTACAGGTGATCGCCGCGCATCTTGGAGGCTGGTCGCAGTTTGACGAGGCGTTCGCACTGCTGAAAAACAGCGGTTGCTTTCTCGATATTTCAAGCTGCACGATGTTTTTGCCGCCCGAAAGGGTCGCGCAATACATTAGCGGCTACGGTGCGGACAGGATTTTGTTCGGCACTGATTTTCCCTTGTGGAGTCCAAAAGCCGAGGTGAAGGCTTTCAAAAAGCTGCCCTTGACATCATCGGAATTTGAGAAAATCGCGTATAAAAACGCGCTGAAGATTATAGGATAAATCTATAACCAACTATACCTATAGGATATTAGACAAATAGCAAAAACCGTGATACAATAATCTCACTGAAAACGAAAGGAGAAAACGCAATGACCACCTATGCAACAATGTGTATGAATACATTTATGTGTAAAAAGCAAAAGGCATTTTTCTGCGTTGTGGCTTGCTGTGCGCTCCGAATGTGAAGGGCAGTTCTGCGTTTCACTAAGGAAGTCAGCATATGACTTCCGTTTTTTTATGCAATATGAAAGGGAGTAATCAAATGAAAAAGATATTGATCGTCTGTATCACAGCACTTGTCGCTGCGTTCACCGTAAGCGGCTGCGCAACGACAAGCGCGTCAACGGAAAGCAGTCACAGCGAAAGCAAAACGAGCGACTGTTGTAAGGAAAAGGAAACAACCGCCTCAGAGCTTCCCGACTGCTGCAAAAACAAAGTGCATTCGGGCAGCAGCTCGTCAAATGCCTCAGATGTTCCCGACTGCTGCGCGGGAAAATAAAACAAATCGACACAAAGAAAGGGAATCAATATGAAAACAAAATTCATCACAGCATTTCTTACCGCCGCACTTTTAACAGCCGCTTTTACCGGCTGTAATACATCGACAGACAGCTCAGCAGCCCCTGAAACCTCTGCGGCTGCTTCAAACGGTGAAGCAAAGCTTGAAAAAACGACCTTCAACCTCGGTCATCTCAACTCCACCGCTCATCTGCTCGGCTTTGTCGCTAAAGAAGAAGGCTATTTTGAGGAGGAAGGACTCGACGTAACACTCACCCTGTTTTCTTCCGCAGCGGAGCTGTCAAGCGGATTGGAGAACGATAAGCTCGACGTTGCCTTTATCGGCTCCGTTCCCACCCTCACTTTCCAAAGTCAGGGTCACGACCTCACCATCTTCGGCGGCGAGATGACAAACGGTCACGGCTATGTGATCAAGCCCGAATTTGTTGAAGGCAAAACAGACTGGGACGTTTCGATCCTCAAGGGAAGAAACGTAGCTTCCGTAAAAAACTCCGTTCAGGACGCGGAGCTTCAAATCCTTTTGAAGGACAAAGGGATCGAGATCGGCGAGGGTGAGGACAAGGTAAACATCGTCTACTTTGACAGCCAAAAGGACGCCTACAACGCGCTCCAAAACGATTCGATCGACGCGGCTTCGGCGTATTCGCCCTACACCTCGCTTGCAGAGAGCCAGGGCTACAAGGTCGTTTACCGCTGCTCCGAGGAAAAGCTCCTCGAAAATCAGCCCTGCTGCCGTCAGGTAGCCGCTACCGAGTCGCTTGCAAAGTATCCAAATTCCTACACCGCTTTTGAGCGCGCGCTGATAAAGGCTTATAAGTTTACTCAGGAAAACAAAGAGCAGACCGTTAAGGACGTTAAAAAGTATATTGATATAGAGGAAGATCTGATCAACACCGAGGTTTACGGCGGTTACGGTTCCTCTGTTCCCGACCCTGACAAGCAGGGTACGGTCACTCTGAAAAATTCGATCGTAGAGCTTGGCTATGCCGAGGATTATGATATCGACAAGCTGTATAACACCGATATCTATAAGAACGCTCTCGAAAGCCTGATAAAAGAAAATCCCGGCGACAAGGTATACGCCGAGCTTCAAAAGCACTTTGAAGAATTTGAATAAGATATACTAAATTATAAACTGAGATGATCCTATATGAGCAAGATAGAGATAAACAATTTAACGGTTGACTATACAGAAAAAAAGAACCGCTTTACTGCGCTTAAAAACGTCAGCTTTTCCATTGAGGACGGTGAGTTTGTCAGCGTTATCGGCTCAAGCGGCTGCGGCAAAAGCACGCTGCTCAGCATTTTGGAGGGTATCAACACGCCGACAGCAGGCGAGATTTTGATCAACGGCGAGCCGATCCGCGGCACCGGCACCGACAGAGGCGTTGTGTTCCAGCACTATTCGCTCTTTCCGTGGATGACCGCCCGCAAAAACGTTGCCTTCGGTATCAAGCAGGTCAACAAAGACGCAAGCAGAACCGAACGCCTGAAAATCGCCGACGAGTTTTTGGAGAAGGTGGGACTGGAAGGATTTAAAAACAAATACCCCTCACAGCTTTCGGGCGGAATGCAGCAGCGCGTAGCGATTGCAAGAGCATTGGCGATGGACACAGACATCCGCACTATTTTGCAGGAGCTTCTGCTAGAGCTGTGGGAGGGCGACGGAACGAGCGCGAGAAAAACCGTTGTGTTTGTTACTCACGATATCGACGAGGCTATCCTGCTCTCGGATAAGATCGTGATGATGACCGCAAACCCCGGTCAGGTGTACAGTGAGATCAAGGTACCCTTCGATCGTCCGCGCAACCGCGCCGAGTTAGTTCAAACGCAGGAGTACAATCAGTTCAGAAATAAGCTGCTTGCCATGTTCTACAGCGACATCGTCAGCAAGATCGGCGGAGACGAGGTGGTGCTGTAATGACATTCAAAAAGAGATATCTCAGATTGGTTCACTTATTGTTTATCGTGCTTTTGCTGATTCAGCTTCTGCCTGATAAGCTCAGCGGTGACACCTATGCGCAATACGTAGTATGGTTTGCTGTGGGCGTGGAGATTTTGACGCTGATCGTATCCTCGTTCATCAAAAAGCCGATCGGCTTGACGCTCTTCGTTGACATTGTAAGCTTTATTTACGGTCTGTTGATCGCGTGGACATTGGCAACCGCAAAATTCAATTTGCTCAAGCCCGCGTTGTTTCCGCCGCCGGGAAGAGTTTTCTGGCAGCTCATCGGCGACTACGAAAAAATCATCACCAACATTTTCAGCTCGGTCGGCATTATCTTGCAGGGCTATCTGCTTGCAGCGGCAGCGGCGATCATTCTCGGCTTGCTGCTCGGATCAAGCGAGAGGCTCGGAAACGTCGCGACCTATATCTCAAAATTCCTCGGCGCGATCCCGCCTATCGTCTACATTCCCTATGGCATCGCTTTGCTTCCGACATTCCGCTCGGTCTCGGTGTTCGTCATTTTCCTCGCGACCTTTTGGCCGGTGCTGGCAGGCACAATGAGCGGCGTAATGAATGTTGACAAAAAAACGATCGACTCCGCAAAGGTGCTTAACGTCGGAAAAATAACCATGCTGTTTTCTGTTATTCTCCCGGCGTCCCTGCAGCAAATCTTTATCGGCTGCAATCAGGGGCTGACCGTTTCGTTTGTCCTGCTGACCTCGGCTGAGATGATCGGAGCGCAGAGCGGACTGGGCTACTACATCAAAAATTATTCCGATCTCGGCGACTACACAAGAACGCTCGTCGGCTTGATCGTGATCGGCATTGTGATCGTCGTCATTTCGTTCGTATTTAACAAAATCCAAAAATATCTGCTTCGCTGGAAGCACTGAGGAGACAAAAGCATGACAGAAATTTTATGGCACGGCAGAGGAGGTCAGGGAGCCTTTACCGCCGCAAGACTTCTTGGCGACGCGTATTCGCTGAAGGATAACGCCTACGCGCTGGCTTTCCCCTCCTTTGGTCCCGAGCGCAGAGGCGCGCCCATACGCGCGTTTACAAAGCTTGACAAAAAACCGATAGGCAACCGCAGCGAGATCACAAGATCAAACTACAGTATTTTTCTTGACGATACGCTGTTTAACGAAAAATCCTTCCGTGAGCTAAAGCAAAACGGAATAATACTTTTGAATACAAAGAAAACTTTCGACGATCCGCGCGTAATTACTCTCGACGGCGACAGCATAGCTGAGCGGATCCTCGGCTTGCCTATCACCAATACGATTCTTCTCGGCGCGTTTGCGGCGGTGTCACGTGAAATAACACTTGAAGATATCAACAAAGCAATACGTCAAACAATGCCGCGCCGCCTGCACGAAAAGAATATCGCCGCTGTCAAGGCAGCTTTTGAGGAGGTTGTCGCATGAAGCCTTATCTGAGGGATTTCGTCCCGACTTCTTATGATGACATTCCCGAAGCGACCGCTTATGAGGCAGGCTATCTCGTCACAAAAAACGCGGGCTGGCGCAACGTCCGCCCCGTGATAGACGCTCAAAAATGCGTCGGCTGTTTGAATTGTTACCTTTACTGTCCCGACGGCGTGATTTTCCGTGAGGGCAGTAAGGTCGGTATAGATTACGACTTTTGCAAGGGCTGCGGCATTTGCTCAAAAATCTGCAAGCTTCAAGCGATCAAAATGGAGGCGGAAAAGTAATGGCGAAACAGTTTTTATCGGGCAACGAGGCGTTTGCATACGGTGTTCGCCTTGCGCGTCCGCAGGTGATTTCCGCCTATCCGATCACACCGCAAACGATCGTGGTGGAAAAGCTTTCCGAATTTGTCGAGGACGGCAGCCTGAACGCGGAGTTCATTCATGTGGAATCCGAGCATTCCGCGCTGTCCTGCGCGATGGGCGCGTCCTCGGTCGGCGCGAGGGCGTTCACCGCGACATCCTCTCAGGGCTTGCTTTATATGGCGGAGTGTCTGCCCTACGCGGCAGGCGGTAGGTTCCCGATCGTTATGATGAACGCCAACCGTTCCACCGCGTTGCCCTGGAACATATACGGCGATCAGCGCGACTCGATCTCTCAGCTTGACAGCGGCTGGATCCAGGCGTATGCCTGCAACGCGCAGGAAGCACTCGATTTGGCATTGATGAGCTTTTATATCGCCGAGCACAAGGACGTAAGTACGCCGTTTATGGCAAATCTCGACGGTTTTGTCCTTACCCATACCTATGAAGTGGTTGACGTTCCCACAGCGGAACAGGCGGACGCTTTTCTTCCGAAATATCAAACGGAGAACAAAATGGATCTGCAAAAACCGCGCAACCTTGCTTTTTCAGCCGGCCCCGACACCAACACATATTTTAAGTACAGGGAGCACCTCGGGATTCTCAATGCTTCCAAAATCATTGATGAAGCAGAGGAACGCTTTGCAAAAATTTTCGGCAGACGTTACACCGGCTTGACCGAAAGTTATCGAACCGAGGACGCTGATTATATTTTATTTACCCTCGGCAGCCTCTCAGGTTTGGTTCGTGAGGTTGTTGACGAACTAAGAAAAGAGGGCAGTCGGGTAGGCTTGCTGAGACTGCGTTACCTCCGTCCGTTCCCAAACGAGGAGATAGCTGCAACCGTAAAGAATGCAAAAGCAGTCGCGGTGTTGGAAAAGGACATTTCCTTTGGCAACGAGGGCACGGTCTACACCAACGTCAACTCTGCGCTGCAAAAGGCAAAGCTCCGTATTCCGAGCTCCGATTATATCGGCGGTCTCGGCGGCAGAAATATTTCTAAAGAAGAAATAAAAATTATCTTTGACGAGCTGGAACAGCAGCAGTCAACGGTAAAATTCTTAGGGATCGGCGGTGAAACAAATGGCAATTAACGCAAAAACGCTCAACGAAACCGAGTTTTTCTACGGTCACAAGGCGTGCGCCGGCTGCGGAGGAAGCCTCGCGGTGCGGATCGCTCTAAAGGTTTTGGGCGAAAACGCCGTCGCCGTTCTTCCGGCAGGCTGTATGTCGGCTGTCGGCTTTAACTTTCCTCAGCTTTGCTTCGGCAACAATGCCATTATATCCACCTTTGCCGGAACCGCTTCCATGCTGACAGGCGTTGAAGCCGGACTCAGAGCACAGGGTATCACCGACTTTCACGCGGTGGGCTTTGCAGGCGAC
>OMZU01000071.1 GCA_900315605.1 uncultured Eubacteriales bacterium
AATAAATTCAACTGCATATCATCACCATCTATCTTTTGATGGTTTAATTATACCATATTCTCATTCGTTTTGCGAGGAATTTTTAGAGGTGACCATAAATGGATTCAAACGGAGTGAACCGAATGAGGCTTCTCAGCCAGTCGGGCATAAACCACATCGGAATATACGCGCCTGCAAGGATATTGACAAAAACGTTTTTTATTGTGACCAGTCCCCAGACATTAAACAGCCAGAACGACAAGCTCTGCACAATAAAGCTTATTTGCCAAAGAACGATATATCCGAGTATCACGCTGACAAGACAGAGCAAAACATTCAGCACACCTGACGGTGCGCTTAGCTCGGCAAAGAACGCCGCGATCATCACTGTCGGCAAAAAATTGAACATCACGTTAAATGCGCCCTCGCCTATGTCCTCAAACATCATTCTCAGCTTGAAGTTCACCGGCTTTAGCAGCTCGTTTGCAATGGTGCCCTGCTTGATTTTGTCTTGCAAAAACATCTCGTTTTTTTGAAAGGCGGAGCTCAGTCCCAGCGATATTATAAAGTTGGTGGTCACCATCGAAAAGGTAACGCCGTCCACCTCGCTTGCTCCTCCGTAGAGTGCCTTGTAGATGCTCCAGTACACCACAAACGAAAGCAGCGTGTTCAAAATACCGAGCAGATAGTCAAAGCGGTATGCCATTTTATTGCGGAGTTTGATGACCGCAAATTGAAGATATGTACTCATAACCACCTCAGCTTAATACGATTTTGCCCTCGTAGATGTCGCGGATGATCGCGTCGATCTCGGGCTCGCGGATACTAACGTCCTTGATATTGTGCGTATTCATCAATGCAGTCATCAGCTCGTTTACGCTGACTTCATCCGTATTGAACGAAATCAGCTTTTTCATAGCGTTGTTTTCCACGTCGAAAATCTCTGTGTGCGGCAGGTCAAGCGTGATCGGCAGGCTCTCAAACTCCGCTTCAATAATACGGGAGGAAACATATCCTTTCTTAACATTTTCCAGACTTCCGTCATAGAGCTTTTTGCCGTCGTCAATGATAATCAGCCGCTCGCAGGTTTTTTCAATGTCCTGCATATCATGTGTGGTAAAAATCATTGTGATGTTGTCGGTCTGATTGAGCGTTTTGATGAACTTGCGTATTTTGTCCTTGCCGACAACGTCAATGCCGATAGTTGGCTCGTCAAAAAAGACGATCTTAGGCGAGTGCAACAGCGCAGCGGCAATGTCGGCACGCATACGCTGACCCAGCGACAACTTACGAACAGGCTGGTTGATAAACCTGCCCATATCAAGCAGCTCTGTAAACCGCTCCAAATTTTCCTTATATTTTTTTTCGGGGATCTTATAAATATGCTTGATGACCTCATAGCTGTCAAGCGGCGACAGATCCCAAGAGATCTGCGACTTTTGCCCGAACACAACGCCGATATTCGCCACATATTCCTTGCGCTGCTTGTGGGGAATGTAGCCTGCTACGGTCACGCTGCCGCTGTCGGGATAGAGAATACCTGACAGCATTTTGACGGTAGTGGATTTGCCTGCGCCGTTGGGTCCGATAAATCCGACCATTTCGCCCTCTTTGATCGAAAAGCATACGTCGTTGACCGCTTTTTTATATTCATAGGTCGGGTGAAAAATATTTTTTACCGCGCCCTTAAACCCCGTGCCTCGCTTGTTGATCTTAAAGGTTTTGCACAGGTTGTTGACTTCAATTATCGTTTCCATGATTACCCTCCTTGTACAGTTCTTTGATGATTTCTTCTACGGTTGGTTTTTGGATCAAAATATCGCTCACTTTGCCGTGTGAAAGCAGGTAATTGGAAATATCCTTTGAGCTTACCACGCTGTTGTCGTAGTAGATCGTAAGCGTGTGATCGTCTATCCTGTATCTTTCTATCGGAAAGTCCTGCAAATCAGGCGGTGCGCCCTGAAATTTGATTTGCATACAATTCAGCCCGATATGCGATTGCTTGAGCCTGTCAAAGCTGCCGTTATACACAAGCCTGCCGCTGTCGAGAAACACAACTCTGTCGCAGATTTTTTCAAGCTCCTCAACATTGTGCGTGGTGAGAATAACGGTCGTTTCGCGCCTGCTGACGATTTGCTGCAATATTTTTCGTATGGCTTCCTTTGCCACCACGTCAATGCCGATAAACGGCTCATCCAGTATCAGCAGATCCGGTTGAAAGAGCAGCACCGCCGCAACCTCGGCTTTCATACGCTGCCCTAGCGAAAGCTGGTTCAGGCGGTAATGCAGCTGATCCTGCAAATCAAATTCAGGCAGGAATGTTTTCAGACGCTGCTTGTACAAATCAGTGGGTATACGGTAAATGTTTTTTATCATTTCCATATTCAGTCTCAGCGACAGATCATCCTGCAAAAGAGAGCTTCCGTGCCCAAAGTGGTAGTTGTAGCCGTCGGTGATCATTTGACCTGTCACCATGCCGATGCTTGACTCCTTTGTTTTTCTTCCAAAGGGATTTTCACCGAATACTTTAATGTAGCCGCTCGTCGGAAGATACAATCCGCATATCAGCTTTATCAGCGTTGTTTTGCCTGCTCCGTTCGCGCCGATCAGCCCTACGGCTTCGCCCCTTGCAATGTGCAGCGAAATGTCGTTTACAGCGGTAATTCCGTCGGGAAAGGTTTTGGTCAGGTTTTTTATTACGATCATTTGAATCACCTTAATTTATGTTGCGTTGGATTTCTCTAGTATCCTTACTACTACTTTTTATCAGAAATCAGCATAAAATGCAATACAGTTGGGATAAACCGCCCGAAATCTGTGACAAAAGGCACTGTGACAATCCGCCACAGTGCCTTTATTCCGATGGGATCATAATGCTGATGCAAAACATTCCGTTGTCCTCATAGATGTCAACCATTCCGTTGTATTTTTCGGTAATGGTCATGATTTGCTTAACTCCGTAGCCGTGCGTGTCACTCTCCGCCTTTGTTGAACGCAGTTCGGGATTGGTTTCAAGCACAGAGCGGTCGATTTTATTTTTGACTGTGATGGTGTCGTAGCCGCGCTTTTTCATAACGGAAATATATATGAATTTTTCAGACGCATTCATACTTGCCTCGATCGCGTTGTCCAGCGAGTTGCTGAGCACCGCCGAAAAATCTACGCTGCCCATTTTGGCAAAGGACAGATTTTCAATCTCAGCCTTGAATTGAATATCATTCTGCTGCGCGTATTCCAGCTTGGAATTGATGATATAATTGAGCACAGAGTTTCCTGTTTGAATATAAGAATAAACGCGGTTGAGGTTATCGAGCACAACCGACAGATAGTCCTTTGCCTCCTCGATCTCGCCGTTGTTAAGGTGTGCGGCGATGACCATAATATGATTTTTCATATCGTGCTTTAGCCTGCGTGTGTTCTCGTGCAGCCGTTCGATTTCCTGCTGCTGACTGCGGCTGTTCTGATACTCCGCCTGCAATGCGTCGTACTGATATTGCAGGTCAAGGCTTTTTGCGACCTCGGCGGTATATTCCTTTTCAAGCCTTTTATAATCCTCTTTCAGCTTGCCGAATCTTTTCATCTCATGTACCTCAATATTGCTTTCTTAACGCTCTCGCGGTTTGTTCTGCCAATAGGCAACAACTCTTTGCTGCTCAGCTCGATATCGTCGCCCTTTATGGCGAAAATGTGCTGCTGATTGACCAGAAAACCCTTGTGAGTGCGGATAAAGCCTTTTGCTTTAAGCTCGTTTTCAAGCGAGGTGATGGTTCCCCGAAATCTATATTGATTGTCCGTACAATGCAGATTGATGTAGTTGGACTCCGATTCAAAGTAGATAATGTCCTCAAACGGTACCTTGAAAAAACCTTCGTTTGTTTTAAAGCTGAAATGCTCATTTCGCTTTTGCAGCTCGTCGGCAATGCTTTTTACAACTGCGCCGATCTCCTCGTCAAAATGACTTTTGCGGATAAAGCCAAAGGGGTGATACCGAAACGACTGATAAACCAATGTATCATGGCTGGTTACAAACACAAGCAAAATTTCGGCGTTGCAGTCGATCAAGAATTGCGCGATATCCATTCCGCTCAGGCTCGGCATATCAATATCCAAAAACAAAACATCCGTAGTGTTGTTTTTGATATGCTCAACCAAATCGAATGGCTTGTGCGTTTTAAAAATTTCTGCCATGCAGTTTATTTCCGAAAATGCATTCTGCACCTTGCTGCATATTTTGTCAAGCACTATTTTTTCGTCATCGCATACTGCTGTTTTTATCATATGTTTCCCTCATTAAAACTTTTAAAAAGCTTGATCCTGTTATCTGAAAAATACTTTAACAATTCTTATAATATCAGAATTACCTGCTGTTTTCAACAGATTTCTTTGAATTTAGATTCAGCGGTCTTGCTTTATTGCAGAAATTTCTTGATTGCATTACGATCACATGATATAATAAAACAAAGCACCGATTTCGGAAGAGCTGAGTGCATTTACGGTGCAAAAAAGTTTGCGAAGTAGTCGAACTCAAGGCAAATGGAAACAGCCGTTTGCTTAAAGAAAAATAAAAAGAAGGTCAAATAATGGGTAGAGAATTAGTACATGACCCGTTGTTTCTGGGAATCAAATCAAAGGCAGCTACAAAACAGGACGCCGCCGTTGCGCAAGATCTGCTCGATACATTGACAGCGCACCGCGAGACCTGCGTCGGCATGGCGGCGAATATGATCGGCAAAGCCGTGAGTATAATCGCGTTCAACGACAACGGCAAATATACCGTGATGTACAACCCCGAAATAATCTCAAAAGCTGCACCGTACGAAACAGAAGAGGGGTGTCTTTCTCTCCTCGGCGAACCGCGAAAAACCACACGCTATAAAACGGTCAAAGTGAAATTTCAGGACGGCAGCTTTCAATGGAAAACTAAGTCCTATTCAGGCTTTACTGCTCAGATAATCCAGCACGAGATCGACCACTGCAACGGCGTGCTGATATAAAACCGCAGACGTATATGCAACTCTGCAAAAATGTTATTGATTAGACACGTGACAGAATAATACCAAAAGCATAAAAACGAGGGATCACAATGACTGATATAGAAATCATCGCAAGAGCGCAGATGTATCTTGAAAAGCTTGCTAACGGAATCGATCCGCTGACCAACAAGGAGGTTGCGGAGAATGACGTAGTCAATAATGTTAGGATATCAAGGTGTTTGCATTATGTGACCGGAATACTAAAGCAAATCACCACGACCGGATCTTTTGAAATCCAAAAATCAGAGTTTACTCTTTCAGCCCGGCAGCTTGAAAGGTTTGCTTATTCACAAACACCCTTGACGGTATCTGAAATCACCAAGCGTCTCAACGAATTGGCGGATCCGCTTCAATACAACACTCTGAAAAACGGTGTTATCACGGAATGGCTGACCGAAAGCGGAATGTTGACAAACGTTGTTATTAACAACAAATCCAAAAAGCGTGTAACGAATAACGGACGAAATATCGGCATTATCTCGGAGCAGCGCGTGAATCAGCAGGGAAGTACTTATGAGGCGATTTCGTATAACCTCAACGCCCAGCATTTTATTATTGACAATATCCACGCAGTCATCGAATTGAACAGACAGAAGGCAAATAAGAAAAATGATGGATCTATCATCAACTATTAACGGAAAATAATTAATGATGTCGGTTTATAAATGAATAAATGAAAAACAGCAGCTCTCGAATAAATGAAAAACAGCAGCTCTCTATTGTTGGGAGCTGCTGTTGATTTAGCAAATCGTAAAGTATTCGGGAGCAACGTATCTTGCCTGCCAAACTCCGTTTGAGGAGCGGTACAGTTCGTTGTCGTCGTTCTTGAAATCCCTTGCGCGGATCTTTAGTATTACGGGCTTGCCGTGTCTGCTGCCGACCTTGACGGCGGTTTCGTAATCGGGGGATATATGCACGAATTGCCGCGTCATCGGCTTCAAGCCCTCTTTTAGGATCGTATCCAAAAACCGTTCGGCTGTGCCGTGATACAAAAACTCAGGCGGTTCGGGAGATTCCATTTCAATCACAACTCCCGGAATAGAGTGACCTTGATTCGCGCGG
>OMZU01000067.1 GCA_900315605.1 uncultured Eubacteriales bacterium
AAAGCCTGCCTTTCGGCTGCTTCACGCCAAATCTACACTGTCATTTTAAAGTTGTTCATCTTAGCGTACGCAAAATAAGTTTTTGCACAGTCTGAATTAGTGATTGAATAACCATTTCATGATCGTTTCATCATGTGCAAAAGCCATACCGCCGCCGTGTTGATCGGTGTAACCGCGTTCGGTAAAGTACGCTTGGTCTTTTACGTCGAGAACGAGGATTTTATCAATCTCTGTTTCGGTCAAGCCCTGTGATTCGTATATGCCGCGCAGCTTGTTGTAAGCGTTTTTCAGCGGCTGAGAGCCGTAGTAGCTGTCGTTTTCGCCTGTCGCTAAATAGACGGGCGTTTTTGCTTTTGCTAGCACTTCCAAATCGCCGTCCCACTGCGAGCTTGTTTCCAGATAGGCGGTGTAAAGCTCAGGGCGTATGCCCATGATAAGCGAGCCAGTTTCACCACCGCCGGAGTAGCCGTGCAGATACACTTTGCTTTTGTTGATGTTATAGTGATCGATAAAATATTCTGTCAGGGCAATCGCCTGTTTTGCCGAGGCTTCGCCCCAGTCGTTCAGCTGAGCAGACAGCACGATCATCTCGCTGTTGTATTTAATCGCCTCAACGCCGAAGTCCTCGACCATATTCGCACCGACTCCCTGAAAATACAAGCCCTCATATCCGGGAAGCGTAATGAACAACGCATAGGGCTTTGTTCCGTCGTAGCTTCCGGGAAAATAACTACTGTAGTGAATCTCTCCGTACTCTGCCGAATGATAAACATTGTCGTTGATAAATCCGCGTTGTGTTTCGGTGCCGACCGTTATTTCGGAGAGTACGGAGGAAGTCATTCCAAGTTTAAGCCCTTTACCCATTCGGTAATATCCGTTTTTACGCTGTCCGAGCCTGCGTCGGAGCCTGCGATTGCCAAGCCTTCCAAGACCTTAGCGTTTGGCTCACGCTCCTGAATGGTTTTGTATGTTCCACCGTCACGGCTGCCTGCGTGGGTGTTGAATGGAACAATCGTCTTGCCGGATAAATCATATTTGTCGAAGAAGGTTTCCAGCACCATCGGAATGGTGTACCACCAAACCGGATAGCCGATAAATATGGTATCGTAATCGGCAGGATTTACCTCTAACGCCTCAAAAGCAGGACGCTCGTTATTGTCAACCTCCGCCTTTGCCGCGTCCGCCAAGGCATCATATTCAAGCGGATAATCCTTTGACGGGATAATTGGCTCAATGTCGCCGCCGACCTCATTGTGGATGATATCCGCCATCCACTTTACCGAGGAAGTGCCGTTCACCATCGGCGTAGCGGTTGTAACCGCGTCAACGTCCTTTGTATTTGCCGCACTGAAATAGAGAACCAACACCCTGCTGCCTGTATTTGCGGCACTTGAAGCCGTATTGCTTTCCGCCTTTGTTTCCGCCGCTTTGGTCGAGGCTTCATTGGAAGAAGATGAGCTTGAATTTTGATTGCCACCGCAAGCCGCAAGCGAGAGCGCCATTACGGCAGCTAACAGTATACTTATTATTTTTTTCATATAAAAACCCCCGTTTCTATTATCGGTAATTATATTATAAAATGAAATTCAACAAATGTAAAATACCGATTGCTTATATAAATATAACTGTTAGTTATATAAGCAATCGTAAAAAAGGCTATGGTAACGAACAACAATCTTTCCATAACCTAAATAATTGCAGTGCGCCTCTAAGCTTTTTTAATTATATATCTATTTGAATTATGAGTTTGTCAATCGCTCTTTTACAAACCCTTTTTGCCGTACTCGCATCGCTAAAACCATGATCGGTGGCAATATCCGTATAAGGTAGCGGTTTGATGGGCTTTTCTTTCGGTTTACCGGTTTCGTCTAAATCATTCTTGTCAGCGTAATGTGTGCTGAAACACTCCGGGCAAAAGCCGAGGTGTTGGGCGAGCATCATCTTTTCTGTATATTCTAAGCCGTCATAGGCTTCATACAGCTTGTCATATAGCTTCTGCTTGAAATAGATATTTTCGGGATTGAGCGAGTAATCCGGCAGAAGGAAGTCGGTCGTTCCTACATCGTCCTCATCATTGCTCTGAACATCGGTATAGTTTTCGGTGAGAATACCGCCCTCGATGATGGACTTTGTTTTCTCATAGCTTTCACCGATTTGCGTTGCGACCTGTGAAATGCTTTCCTCCGTAAACTCACCGCCTGAATGATTGAAAATATCCATCACTTTACGGAGCCGGGCGTATTCAAATTCGCTCTGCACTGAATAGCCTGTCCGCATTGTGCGGATATAGTTATGCACCTCACGCTCCATATACCTCTGCGCATACGGCAGAAACGGAGCTATGGAAATATCGTATTTCATCAGAGCATTACATAAGCCTGTTACAAGGCTTTGCTTTATATCGGCAAAGTGCTCTTCCATTGAGTATTTATTCCTAAAGGACTTCGCTTTTTCATTTAGCGTCGGCTCATAATAGTGTAAAAACCAGTAGAAATATTTATCGTCGCCGGTCTGTACATACTGACAAATATATTCCTGCAAGTCCCATTGAGGCGGTGGCGGCGAAATGCGGTAAATTTCAAATTCTTTTTTCTCGATATGGCTCACTTTTGCTTGATTCTCCTGTCCGTTTCTCTGTACAAATTCTCACGCTTCATATCCATATTAAATTGACCGTTAGCGTAATCATCATCGAATTTCGCCCTTTGCCAATACTCTTTAGCGACCTTCAGCGCTATTGCAGCGAACTCCGCTGTGATGGTGCTTCTTTTTTGTTCTACACGAATAGCAGAGCAGCGGCTTTTGTAAATGGGATAAATCGGATTACCATCAGAGCGCTCCTTCTCCTTCATCCTCGCTGCATATTTTCGGCAAGTGATAGGCTTGCCTTTCAGCTTATACGGCGCGGTTCCGTTGCAATAAACCTGCCGACGAGCAGAAGTCATCAGGAAATACTGCTTGCAGATAGGACATCTTCTCGGATAGTGACCGTAGCGCACGCCCTCAAAGAAATCTGTCAGCACAAAGCTGTAGTAATTATCAAAATACATTCTTCTCGCTGTGACTAAACTTTTGCTTTTTGCCGTCTTACGCATAGCGATATACTCGGAAGTCATATCAAGCTTTTCACTGCCGAATATATCCAGCGCTATCGGCAGCAAATGCGGTTCGTCAAACCGCTCCGCTTCGTCAAGTCTGTCGCAGAACTCGGTTAATCCTTCAAATGCCTCTCTCATATCGTTGCTGATACGGTCATAGAAAGTCAGCGTTGTCATCACATCATCAAGTAGGCTACGATGAATCTCTTGAAGATTTCCGACCGCAAGCCAGATATGCTCAATATGTTTACCGAGAAATACGGCGTTTATCAATGCACCCTCGCTGTCCGTGAAGCGATGATGAGAGAGCACCACACCAACCTTGACGAGAGTATCATTACGGAAGTTCTCAAGAAAGGCACGGCGGATATTGACGGAGAATATCTTAAAACAATCATTACGGCGGCGAAAGTCTATACTGCCGAGATTTTCCGCAAGCTCCGTGAACACGACTACAATCCAAAGCTGATGAAGCTGTATGTTGTCGGTGGCGGCGGTTGTCTGATCCGCCATTTCGGAGAGTACGATAAAGACAGAGTATTTATCAATTCCGATATTTGCGCAACTGCAAAGGGCTATGAGTATATCGCCTACACCAAGCTCAGCAAGAACGGCGGTGCGGTATGATTAAGAACTTAAAGCTCCGACTCAACTTGGATGTTGAAGCGGAGAGACGGGTATATGATTATCTCCAAAATTCCGAGCGCTCTATCAGTAAGGAAGCGATACGCTCTATCAATGAATATCTCGATTTAATAGAGGAACGAAAGAATGAGGACAGATTTCTTGACCGTGTTACCGCTACGATTCAGGACAATCTGAAAGCGCTCACGCCTTTGCTGAATTTGCTTACACTTACTCAGCCTGTTGCACAGCCGCAGCAGGCTGTTACTGTTTCGGAGAAAAAAGACAGTGCTGCAGAAGAAAATATGCTTGAATTCCTCGATAGCTTTTAGGCGACACTTTTGCTGTCAAAAGATCGCCAATTATCAGGCAAAATGTCACTGCTTTTATTATACGGTACAAATCTCGCTGTTTCCGGCGACATTTGTCGAAAAACTGACAGCATTTTTGTCACCGAGATATTTAGGATTATTGAGACAGCTATATATAAAGTATAAAGCAAACAGAATCCGTCCTGTATCACCGCAGGGCGGGTTTGTCTTATACTGTAGCAAGCAGGGAATTTGTACGGCAAATTCCAAATACAACAGCCCCAAAGCTGTTGTGGATTTTTAGGGAAACCCTAACACCCGATGAAAGAAGGACTCATATGACATATAAAAAAGCGAGAATCGAGCTGCGTGTCACGCAGTCCGAGAAAAAGAAGATAGCCAAGCTCGCAGAGAGCTGTGGCTTATCTCAGTCCAAATATGTCAGACAAAGGGCATTAGGCTATTCACCGAGAAAGGTGCTGCCTGATGTCTTTTTTGATTTCAACCAAACGCTGTGCCGCCTCTGTGATGAAATTGCCGACAAGGTTACGCCCGATACAGAGCGAAAGCTTCTTGAAGTCACCGACAAAATCCAACAACAGCTCCTCTTGCCGGAGAAATCAACAACGGCGCAGATCCGTAAGGAGATGATGACGTGGCAACAACAGGCTTTTGGCCCGTCAAAGGACAGCTAAGGGACGTTATCAACTATGCTCAAAACCCTGATAAGACTACGGACAGCAAATACCTCGATGATGATTTAGCCACCGCTCTCAAATACGTCGAGAACGGCGACAAGACAGACAAAACAATGTACGTCAGCGGTATTAACTGCCCGAAAAAGCGAGCCTATGAGCGTATGATGACAACTAAGCGGCGGTTCGGCAAGCTTGGCGGCAATGTGGCGTATCACGGCTATCAGAGCTTTCAGGCAGGAGAAGTCACGCCCGAAGAAGCGCACCGAATCGGCGTAGAAACTGCACGCCGTATGTGGGGCGATGATTATGAGATTGTCGTGACGACGCATCTAAATACGGCAAACATTCACAATCATATTGTCCTAAACAGTGTGTCCTTCCGCACCGGGAGGAAGTTTGAAAATCATATTTCAGACCATTACAAGCTGCGTGAGATTTCCGACGAGGTTTGCCGAGAATACGGTAAATCCATTCTTGAAAATGCTCCGTTCTATGGCGGCGATAAAGCGTATTGGACACGGAAAAGCGGACAACTGCCGCACAAGGATATGCTGCGTAAGGACGTTGATGAAGCGCTCGCCAATACTTGTAATCCGGTGGACTTTGAAGTTTATCTTCGTTCACTTGGTTATAAGTTTGTCCGAAATTTCAAATATGAGCATCCGTCGGTTGTTGCTCCCGATTGGCAGAAGCCTGTGAGGATAAGCAGTCTTGGCAAGGAGTATTCCAGGCAAGCTATCTTAACTCGCCTGCGCACACAACACGAGGACAGGTACTTTATGGATTTCTACACGCCGAGACCTGTAGTCCGCAGAACGCCATTGATTTTAGTGATACGGAACTATGAAAAGGAGCATACGCCTGATCTGATTACCTCGCTGTTTGAGTTGATAATCACTATCGCCAAAATCTGCACTGGCTCGAATGTCAAGAAGGCTGATTACCGTCCGCTTTCACCAGATTTGCGAGCAGAAATTATCAACCTTGACCGAACGCTCGAAGAATACCATTTCCTCTGCGATCACAACGTGAATTGCGCAGAGGATTTTTTGGTATGCCGAAACGAGATAAAAGAGCAGATTAAGAATTATGAAACCGAGCGACAGCATATCCGCAATCAAATCCGCAGGGTGAAAACACCCGAAGAAGATTATTCTCTAAAAGAACAATGCAAAGAAATCACAAAGAAGCTAACACCCTTGCGCAAGCAGCTCATAATCTGCGGGCGCATTGAAAACAAAGTGCCTCGACTCCGTGCTTTGATCGAACAGGAAAAGCAGTTGGAGCAAGGCAGATACAAGTACAAATATTATCACATATCAATCAACAAACTACACGAATTCAGAGACCACCCGTATCAGGTGCTCGACAATGAAGAAATGAATAGCTTAATCGAGAGCGTTCAGCAGCAGGGCATTATGACGCCGCTGATTGTACGACCGCTTGAAGGCACAACCGACGAATACGAAATCATATCCGGACACCGCCGCTTCCGTGCGGC
>OMZU01000065.1 GCA_900315605.1 uncultured Eubacteriales bacterium
GGGACGTCCTCTGCTTTCCCTCAATTTGACGTGTCCGTTTTATAGGGTATAGTTTAGTTGAGTTATTCATTATTCTTTATTCATTTTTCTTCTGTGCGCACCTGCTTTATAAAGGCTGTTTAAGCATTTATTGCCTTATTAAATTGAAAGGATATTGACAAGCGCGGCTTTATGTGGTATACTTCAATTAGATAATTAGAAATTTATCTAATTATCTAATATATCGAAAAGAGGTGCTCCGATGGGTGACGTTTGGAAAGCGATGGCAGATCCCACACGACGCGAAATATTATTTATGCTCAAGTCCGGGGATATGAACGCCGGAGAGATCGCAGAAAAATTCGATATTTCAAAGCCCTCGATCAGCAATCATCTGAATATTCTAAGGCAGGCGGATCTGGTCAGGGCAGAAAAGCAGGGTCAAAATGTGGTATATTCTCTCAAAACAAGTGTTTTTGAAGATATTTTGGGAATGATCTCCGACCTTGCGCACAGAGAGGACAACTCTCGGAAAGGATAATGCTATGAAAAAAAATTCACTTTTGATAATCTCACTTATAAACGCTGCTGTAACGGCAATTATTATCGCACTTTCTCCAAGAAAGCTTGTTCCCTCTCACTGGGGAATAGAGGGCTACGCGGATGATTTTTCATCAAAATGGATACTGATGATGCTGCCTGCCATACCGCTTGCAATAGGCTTGGGCTGGTATTTGTTTGAACTGTTTATGGAAAAATCATATACCGCGCGCGAAAACGACAAGGTTGCCTTTAAGATCGTTGCCGCGATTTTCGGACTGTTCATGGCTATTGCATGGTTCTTCCTTTTTGTAAGTCTTAACGATATGCGCGAGCTGGGAGAAAAAACAGCGTTTCTTTCGCTGATGCTTATGGGCGTGCTGATAATTTATATCAGCAATCTTATGCCCAAGGTCAAGCAAAACAGCGTTTTGGGCATACGAACCACTGCTACGCTGAAAAACGAAACCGTTTGGCGCAAAACTCATAAATTTGCCGGTTATATGGGCGTGATCAGCGGAGGAATTATTATAGTATTTGGGATCATGTGCTTTTTTATTGAGGCAAATCCTCTCCTGCTCCTGATGATCGGATGCGGGATAGCAATAGTTTTATTTTCGATCGTTCCTTGCATTTACGCCTCGGTACTGTACAAAAAGCTTACAAAATAAGTGTCGGCGGAAAGTGCATTATCCGTACTCTGCCAACGGTAGAGCAATCGAATATCAACCTATGGTTCGTGAAATAATATTACGAGATCGGATATGCTAAAGTCTGAAAGGAGTGAAGTGATATGACAGAAAACGCTCATGTTGAAACAATTTCATTTATTTGGCTGATTGTGGGCACTGTGCTTTGGGTCGCAGTTCCTGTAGCTGTAGCCATTATCTGGAAGGTTAAAAAAAAAGAGCCGTTTACAACGATATTGATCGGCGCGGCAACGTTTTTGTTGTTTGCATTGATACTGGAAAAACCGATCCAGAATGTGCTGGCTTTCCCAACGGCAATGGGGCTTCCGGATCATGCCGTCAGTCGTTTTCTGAGTGCAAATCCCATACTGCTGGCACTGGTGTCAGGTCTTTTTCCGGGAGTATTTGAAGAAACCGGACGGCTGGTCGCCTTTAAAACGATTCTCAGAAAGCGTAAAAACAGAGAGACTTCGATTTCATACGGCATCGGGCACGGCGGCTTTGAAGTGATCCTGATTTTAGGGATGACGTACATCCAGTATCTTGCTTATGCGGTCATGATAAATACAGGAATCATTGGCACTGTTATGGATCAGGTCGCTTCTCTGGCTCCGGAACAGCTCGGCAGTGTTGAGTCCGTGGTGAATTTGCTTACCGGATTCTCGTTTGCAGATTTGGGTATTGCTTTTGTCGAGCGGATATTTGCGGTCTTGTTTCATATCGGGGCGTCCATCCTTGTTTTTTACGCCTGCAGGAACAAAAAGAGCTTCTGGCTGTATCCTTTCGCGATCCTCCTTCATACCGCGGTCGATTTTATCGGGGCTTTGAGCATCTTTAATGTGATCCACCTCTCCCCTTGGGTGTTTGAAGGGATCATCGCAGTATTCGGATTGTTGACATTCCTGGGCGCATATTTTTTGCTCTATAAAAAAGATATCAAAAAAGTTGATTAACATATAAACAGTGCCGGTGGGAACTTTTTCCGCCTAACCGCACCGACAACAACCTCCTTGTTCAACAGCGGTTTCAGGCAAATCTATGTAATACAAAAATATACGCCGTGCTCCTTTTGCGCGGCGTATTTTTTTCCGAAATCTATTAAAAATCTTGTCAGGTCATTGTCTTGCCTTTAGTGTAGCTGAAAATCAGCCGAGGAACGGAGCAACGGTGTTGTCCTCAACATCGTCCTGCTGTTCCTGCGAGCTTTGAGCCTGCGGCTTTGTCTGCTCCTGATAGGGAGCAACGGTGTTGTCCTCAACATTGCTTTGCTGTGCCTGTGAGCTCTGAGCCTGAGAAAGCTGCTCCTGATATGGTGCCACTGTGTTCACCTCAGCGTTATCCTGCTGGTTGTTGTCCTGAGCCTGATACTGCTGAACCTGCTGGTTGTTGTCCTGAGCCTGGTACGGAGCAACTGTGTTGTCCTCAACATAGCTCTGGTTGTTCTGCTGCTGGCTTGAAGAGCTTGCAGGCTTGGTAGCCTTTGGCTTTGTTGTGGTTGAAACTGTTGTTGACTGAACGGTTGGGTTCTTTGCGCCCTTGCTGCTGTTGCCGCATCCTACGAATACAACACACATTGATGCTGCGATTACTCCTGCGATGATGATTGTGATTACCTTTTTCATGATTTAATGTCTCCTTTTTGTTTTTTATTTTTTGTTTTTGTTTTTTCAGTTCAGGTGATTTCCTTTACTGTGACTATAGTATATCATGCTGACTGTTACAATACCGTGACAAAAAAAGGAGAAATTCAAATTTTTTAAAAAATATTTTTGCACCTATAAACATCATATAATACAAACGTCCGGTTCAAAGGCGACCAATGGTCGCCTTTACCACCCAAAACGTAAAACGTTTGTTACATAAATAGATGAGATTTAGTTCAAAACCAAATCCGGAATGAGCTCTGCAAGGTAGAGCTGGAGCATTGCTACGTCTGAAACAGTCACATCTCCGTCGCCGTCCAAATCGGCAGCGCGAAGCTGTTTGAGCGAAAACTCGGTCATCTCGCAAAGGTAATTCTGGATCAATGTTGCGTCTTCAATGCTAACGCTTTCGTCAAAATCAATGTCGCCCATGCGTATAAGGCGGTCGTTGAGCTCATTGTTCGCCTCATTCTCATCGTCGGGTTTTAGTGCCCATGAAAAATTCGAGGCGGTTTTTGTGCTTTCGTCAGAACCAACGCTTTCTTCTTTAAAATCTGAAACTGCGTAGTCATATTTGAGCCCGGACATCAGATCCTCGCTGCATGAAATCGAATGGAACTTTATGATCGAGCTGATCGAGCCGCAGTCGAGCTTGTTGCCCATCGAGGAATTCCAGTAGCAGGTAACGGGTCTTTCGCCAAAGGTCCTGCCTGTCCATTCGGGGCAGAGCCAACTTTTGTCCTTTGAGTTAAAATAAATACATGCTATGTCGGTAATGGTGTTGCTTGAACCGAAATTCGGATCGTAAACAAGTATTCTTTTGTTATAGGTTTTTGAACTTCCGTCCTTAAAGTGATAGGTGTAGGCGCAGTTCTCAACGCCGTATGCGACAACACAGTGCGAAACACTCTCGTCGCTGTTATCGATCTCTATTCTGTAGATCAGGCTTACGACCGTGTCGTTGTTTCTGAGCGCAAGATGAAGCTTGTCTATATAATCCATCTGAGTATAGTCCTTGCTCTCTACCTTTTCAAGGGGGTGTCCGCTGAGAGTCGCCTTTCTGGTGAGCTCGGAAAAACGCGTCCCGATATACATAGACTGAACAAAATTACAGATATCCGTTCCTTTGTTGTTTTCTGTCACGCTATAAGGTGTAAAATCGAGGTATCCTAACTTTGACAGAATAGAAGAAACCGTCATTCCGTAGCATGAGCCGTTAAAGCCCTCGTTTGCTTCCAAAAAATCGTTTACTGCCGCCTTATCATCGTCGTTCATTTTGAATTCAGACATTAAGTTACTTTTGATCTTGTCGTTAACCTGACCGCTCGAAAAAATCAGCTTGCTGTTATCAAAGCTCCAGTTGTCTCTGCCCCACACAAAGCGATCGCCTATATTTCGGCTGTCCAAGGTCTCGGTATATGAATAAATATATGTGCCCGAGTAGTTTCCGATCCCCTTTACCGTAACGGTCACATAGCTTCCGCTTGTTTTAAAACTCAGGGTGTAATCCTTGTTGTAGCAGAGCGTTTTTCCGCTGTATTTAACAATAATAAGGCTTCTGATAACGCCGTCGCTGTAAAGACACGCAGACGCTTTGTTTACCGAAACCTTTGCGTTGCTGATACTTGCAGCGGCTATTTTTATTTCGGCTTTGTAAACGCTGCTGTAGTTTCCGATCCCCTGAACATTTACATAGCCGATCGTGCCGGAATTATCAGTTGAATATGAAAGGCGGTAGTCCGTGCCCTCCTTTAGCAAAAGACTTCCGTTTTTTACAATCGTCTTTATCTCGTTCAGCTTGCCCTGTTCGGCTGTTATGGTCGAAAAGCTAAAGGTGCATTTTTCTATCGGCTTTTCAATGATTTCGTATGATTTTAAAAACCTGCCGCTGTAGTTGCCCGTTAGGGTAACAGTGGCGCAGGCAACTGCACCTACTCTTGTGTTGTTGGAATAGCTCACGGTGTAGTCTGTGCCATTCTTCAAAACAGAGGTTCCGTCCTTAACAACCACCTCAGGCATGTTTTTTCCGTCGTATTCGACCCTTGTAGTTGTCAAACTCGCCGCGCCGGAATAAAGCAGCTTGGGAGTAATAGTAAAGCTCTTGCTTACGGTTCCGCTGTAGATCCCCCTGCCCCTGACAGAAACTGAGGCTGTGCCCGCATTGATATTATCGGAATAGGTCAAAGTGTAATCTACGCCGTTTGTCAGCAGCTTTGAGCCGTCCTTGACTGCAACCGAAGGCTTTTTTTCTGCGCCGCTGTAGGTATAGGAGCTCGCGCCCAGAGTGACCGTGCAGTCAGAAAAGGATTTTGACCTGCCGATAACGTAGGTTTTGCTGATTTGACCGAAATAATTACCTGTTCCGATAACAGTGACCGTAGCGGTTCCGATTTTTACATTATCTTCATAAACAAGAGTATAATCCATGCCTTCGACAAGCTCGATTTCTCCGTATTTTATGGTCACTCCTGCATTGTGGGGCTTTCCGTCGTAAATGAAGGTGTTGTTTTTGAGTGTGACCGACAAGGAGGTAATATCCTTTGGCTCGATCGTATATTCGCGCACCGTCGAGCCAATGTATGAGCCGATACCGGTAATTATCATCTTGGCGGTCCCGACATCAGTATTATTTTTAAACGACAGGGTATAATCCGTTCCCTCGGTAAGCTCTTTTCCTCTGTGCGAGACTTTTATTTCCGGGGGGATGATCTTCGAGCCTGTGTAGACATACGTTCCGTTGTAGGTCGCCGTGCAGTTCCAAAGGCTTGTTCCTGCTGCGCCGACAGCCTCTTCCTTGTCGCAGTCGGCGTTATACGTATCGGAAATATTTTCGCTGACGGACCCTAAAAGATCCGCATTGTAATTAAAGGCTCCACTGCCGCTGTTTTCAGCGAAGGAAGCCTGTGCGTTTGTATTTAGTTTTGATTCTGTCACAGCCGAAACAGGAGCTGCCGCATACAGCCCCAGGGTTATGACCGCCGACAAAACCGCACTTAGTAATCTTACGGTTCCTGACATTTTCTTGATCCTCCGAAATTCCTCTTGAAAGAACAAATGCAGACATATTTAAATGCATTTGTTATCACCTTTGATAATATTTTAACACAGGCAGTTTTTATTTTCAATTAGAATAATAACTATGTTTTTTATTAAAATAATATTAAAATTGAACAAAATTCCTTGTATGTTAAATAAAATCGCATGAGCAAAAAAAAGACAAAATATAACTAAGTTTATGTTGCTTTAAAAAGCTTGTTTTCTTGCTGGAAAATAAAAAACCGACCCGCGATATTACGGATCGGTTTGTATGTGAATTATTTTATATTCAGGTTTGGATTACTCTACTTCGAGTTCCCAGCCGTTGATTGTGTAAACGCCGTTGAGGTCGCTGAGCTTGAGGTCGGCAGTCTTGTTCCAAGCGTTGCCCTTTACGAAGTTGTTCTCTCTGCCCTCGTTGTTAAGACGAACAAAGATTACGTGAGTAAAGTCGCCGTAAGCGGTAGCGTAGCTGCCCATGTAGCCGCTGCATTTAACGTCTGCCCAAGCGTTTTCGCCTGTATACTCGTTGAAGAAGTATGCTGCATAACGAGCATTGTGTGTCTTCCACTCAGTTGAAAGATTTACCTTGTATTGTTGTGCTCTGGCTTGCAGATACCGATGTGCCCTCAACTGTTGCTGCGGAAGCAGAAGCCATTGTTGCTGTTGCCACAGAAAGTGTCATAAGAGCTGCTGTTGCGATGCTGATGATTTTGATTTTGTCATGATTGTTTTCTCATTTAATTTTCCTTTGTTTGTTTGTTTTTTTTCTTTTTGTTTGTTTTCCTTTTGTTGTTTGTTTTTGTTTCTGTTTTGTTTTTGTGCTCAGCTCTCAACTCGTTTTGCAGTTGTTCATCTGAGTACGTGACTATAATACACCCTAATTAAGCAAAAGTCAACACTTTTTTGAAAGTTTTTTCAAATCGGAGCCTTGTTTGAATTGTACAATTTATAATCTTGATTTTTGTACACAATCACCAACAATCGTAGGGGCGCACCCATGTGTGCGCCCTCGGAAAGCACGTCGCTAAACAGGGCGCACCCACGCGTGCGCCCCTACAATAAAACTATAGCAATACTAATACAGTCGGGAGCAGACGTATTTTTTAAATAAATTCTATCTTCCCGACCGAAATTATTCATTATTCGTTATTCTTTATTCTCTATTCATTTTTCTTGGGTGCGACCCTGCAATATGTTGCTCAAAAAGCAGAAATGCAAAACAGTAAATAAAGCAAGTAATATAATTTAAAATCTGCCGAACGATTCAAAAATCACAATGCAGCCCGTGCAAAAACCTTTAAAACATGCTATAATATAGGTAACACAGCAAACGGAGTGATGACAGATGAAACACATCGAAGGAATCAGCAGAG
>OMZU01000064.1 GCA_900315605.1 uncultured Eubacteriales bacterium
CACAGAAAGTGTCATAAGAGCTGCTGTTGCGATGCTGATGATTCTTGTTTTGATTGATTTTGTCATGATTGTTTTCTCCTTTAATTTTCCTTTTGTTTTTTTGTTTTTTGTTTTTGTGATTGTTGTTTCTATATTTTCTAAGGATTCCTCAGTTCTCAACTCGTTTTGCGGTTGTTCATCTGAGTACGTGACTATAATACACCCTAATCAAGCAAAAGTCAACACTTTTTTGAAAAGTTTTTTCAAATCGGAGCATTGTTTATATTATACAAATCAACAATGTGATTTTTGTATATAATAACTATAATTAAGCCTTATAAAGCTCAAAAAAGCTCCCCTGATATAAGACAGATATCCATACATAAGTTTTGCCCCAAAGCGTTCAAAATCGCTTCGGGGCATTATATTCAAAGATAAATCCAAATCTATAGTCTGATAGTTACGTATTCAGAATGTTTTACAAATCCTAATTTTTCAGCTATTCTTTGTGATGCTATATTATTTACATCACACGACCAGACAGGGCGTTTGTGCTGTTCAAAACAAAACCGTATCATTTTTTCTGCTGCTGCCAGCCCAAGTCCCATATGACGGAAATCTGAAACTGTTTCAATTCCGATGTCGATCTCATCTCTGCTTACAGCAGCCGAAAAAGCCCATGACACAGCTTTTTTCTGATACAAGACACAATAACCCATTCCATGATCCAAAAATTCGGAAGCATCTCTCCAAGAAAAACGAGGTGTAATACGTCCCTGTATGTTATTAAACATATCCTTATCAAATTGACATATCCGGAAATCAGGTCTTATTTCACCGCGAATAACCGGCTGATCCGACGGATATTCATAATTATATCGCTTCCCGAATACAATATCATGCTTATTTCGGAAGAACTCGATGACTTTCGGATTTGCTGAGAACAGTATAAATCGTCTTGGCAGATCACTGCATGAACTTAAAAACATATTGTAAATCTCTTCGAGAAAGGAGTTGTCACAAGCACCATAAAGGAAAGCGAATCCACAATAGTGCCAAAGCAAAACAGAATCATCATCTTTGTAAATGTCCCCATACTGCCTCATTTCAGCAATCGAGAGCGGATAAACTGTACCGCACGGTGATTTTTCTATTTGCTGTATGATATTTGGGTATGACGCTTGATCCGGCTTTTCCATATTGATCCCCTCATAAACTCCGATTATGGTAATAACAATTATAACACTGCATCGCTGTTTGTCAATAAAAACGCCATAGTACTTCCGACTTCAGATCAGAAATACTATGGCTTAAAACTTCTATATCAGCGCCGTTATCAGCCCAAAGCCTTTTCCAACGCCGCGAGCTTAACGCAAACGCAGAATACGTCCATAGCTGTTTCGAGCTCGTCGTTTGGCGGGAAGGTCGGAGCGATACGTATGTTTTTATCCTCGGGATCCTTGCCGTATGGGAAGGTCGCGCCGGCGTCGGTCATGATAACTCCTGCCTCTTTGCAAAGCTGAACAACTCTTTTTGCTGTTCCCCGGGCAACGTCAATGCTGACAAAATAGCCGCCGTGCGGATTTGTCCACTTGCCCACGCCAACCGGCTTGAGCTCCTTGTCAAGCGTGTTGAGCACGATTTTAAACTTGGGCTGCAAAATAGCCTTGTGCTTGCTCATGTGCTCCATCAAACCCTTGTAATCGCCGAAAAACTTGAAGTGGCGGAGCATATTAAGCTTGTCGTAGCTGATGATCTGATACTTATATCTCTCGGTAAACACCTTCATATTCTTTTCGGACGCAGCCATAGCAGCGACTCCGGCTCCGGGGAAGGTGATTTTTGAGGTTGAGCAGAAGAAGATCGGCAAATCATCATTGCCTGTCTTTCTGCATTCTTCAAAAATATTCAAAAGCTTGTCGGGCGTATCCGAAATGTCATGGATACAATATGCGTTGTCCCACATGATCCTAAAATCCTTGGCGGCAGGCTTCAGCGCGGCAAAACGCCTTACAACCTCGTCGCTGTAGGTCACGCCGCTGGGATTTGAATATTTTGGAACGCACCAAATCCCCTTTATGCTCTTGTCTGAGGAAACAAGCCTCTCGACCATGTCCATGTCGGGGCCGTTTTCGTCCATGGGAATCGGGATCATCTCAAAGCCGTAGTAGCCGGTTATGCCAAAATGACGGTCGTAGCCCGGAACAGGACAAAGGAACTTTCTGTCCTCAACCTTATACCAAGCGTCCCAGCCCTCCTCGATAGGCTTTGTCATCATGCAGGAGATCGTGTCGAACATCATGTTGAGCGACGAGCAGCCGCCGACCATAACGTTTTTATCCTTGACTCCGAGCATGTCGGCGAACATCATTCGGCATTCCTCAATGCCCTCAAGCATACCGTAGTTGCGGATGTCCATTCCGTCAAGACCCACAAAATTCGACTTGCTGTTGATAACGTCAAGAAGCCCAAGAGAGAGGTCAAGCTGCTCCTTTCCCGGCTTGCCTCTTGCCATGTTGAGCTGCAGTTTCATGTCTTTGATATCATTATAGCGCGACTGTAGTGCGGAGAACTCGTTCTCCAATTCGTGCCTTGTGTACTCTGAATAACCCATTTTGCTTTCTCCTTACATCATAATTGCAAAAATTAATTTGAAATCCCTATATATTCTACTCCACACAGACAAAAATTGCAAGTCTTTTTTATCAATCTTGCGTTTTTGTTAGTTTTTCACATATTTACTTTTCCAATTTTACGTTTAGATGTAATTAATGTAGGCGTTGCAGTATTATGAAATAATTGACAATGGACAATTTCGGTAGTTAAGATAAAATCAATTAGGAAAATACGTTCGTTCACAACTGTATTATTATTGATCGAATATTTTTTCCATTAACTGTAGGGGTGCACCCATGTGTGCACCCTACATATAAGCCAACGTTTGTTCCAAGGGCGCACACGCGGGTGCGCCCCTACGGAAAAATTATGACAAAGAAATATAAATACCATCGGGAGCAAACGTATTTTTCTAACAAATTCTATCTTCACGACAATAATTGTCCATTGTCAATTGTCAACTTTCAATTAAAAAAAGGCGGCGGATATGAGCTCCGCCGCCAGATAATAGCTGTATTTTCTATCGTTATTAATAATAATACTGATAGTAGTAATAGTAGTAACCCTTTCTGCCCTTTTTGCCGCTGTGGGTACATCCAACCTCGACCATACCCAAAACCTTGGAGTCGGCAAGCTTTATGCCGTCGAGCAGGTTCTGGACGTCGCCGTGAGTGGTTCTTCTCTCTCTGGCAACGATCACATAGCCAGCGATCAAATCCTTGAGCAAAAGTGCGTCGGCAACAACGCCTATTGGCGGCGTATCAAAGATTATATAGTCATAATCATTCTCAACGCTCTTGATAAGCTCGTTAAAGCTGGAGGAGCAAAGAAGCTCCGAGGGGTTGGGCGGCACGCTGCCGGAAACCACAACGTCAAGATTCGGAAGCACCTGACGCTGAACGGTTTCTTCAAAGGTTTTCATCTTACCGATAACGTTTGACAAGCCCGAGGTGTTTTCAAGCTTGAAGATGTTGTGAAGGTTAGGTCTTCTGAGGTCGCAGTCGATAAGGAGAACCTTGTTCTCCATCTTTGAGAAGGAGATAGCAAGGTTTGACGAAACCGTACTTTTTCCTTCACCCTTTGAGTAGCTTGTGACCGCAAACATCTTTTTGTCGGAAGCCGACAAAGAGAACATGATGTTTGTTCTCGCCGCCTTGTATGATTCAACTATGGCAAATTTGCCCTTGTCGGTCAGGGTCTCCGGGGTGACGTTCGTCTTGGGAGTTTTTTTGTGTTTTCGTCTTAACTTAATCTTCATCCGTCATCACCTACTGCTAGCTTCAAAATCGGGAATCTCAGCGAATACCGGAATTCCGTACATTGACTGAATATCATCATCAGATTTGATCGTTGTATCAATAAGCTCAAGCAAAATGGAAATCGCACAGGCACCGATCAAGCCGACTGCTACGCCGATAAGAGTATTCTGCAATTTGTTAGGCGAATAAGGGCTGGCAGGAACTCTTGCCGCTCTGATCGTACCGATTTGTCCGTACAGGAAGTAGTTGTGGAAAACATCTTGAGATTTTTCGGCAAGCTGGTTTGCAACGTTCGCGCACTTCTCAGGGTCGTTACCCGAAACATTGAACACGATGAAGAATGTGTCGTTGGTTGTGCTCATGTTTACAAAGCAGCCGTCGTAGAGCGCAACAAGCTCGTCGGAGTTTTGGAAAAGAGTGATACAAATTCCGGCAAGGGTCTTTGAACCCGAAATATCCGAATTGTAGATCTTTTTAACTTCCTCTGCGGCACCCTCGTTGTTATAGTTCTGAACATAGATCATTGAGGATGTGCTGTACGCCGGCGGGATCATAAAATATGTGTACAAAAAGAATACCAGTCCCACAACAACGCCGGCAGTTATAATAAACTTGATTCTTTGAAGAAGAATACTGATAATCTTTTGTATGGTGACATTTTTTGCCATTCCCATATCTCCTTTAAACAATAAAACGACGCGATTTTACACACGCATTATGTGCAGTTATTCCAATACCTATAAAGCCGAAAGAGCATTTAGCATAAATCAGCCGAAGATTTTTTCACTATCCTAGATATTATAATACAATAGTTTTAAAAAATAATTCCGTATCAGAAAAATACAATATAAAAATAAAGGAAGCCAAAGCTTCCCTTATTATTTGTTCTATAAAAGAAATACTGTTAAAATTTTTGCAGGGGCGCCGGGGTGAAGCCTAAGCTTATCCCACAACGTTGAGGAGCACGCCGGCAGCTACCGCCGAGCCGATTACGCCGGCAACGTTTGGTCCCATTGCGTGCATGAGAAGGAAGTTGCCGGGATTTTCCTGCTGACCCACTCTTTGCGACACACGCGCCGCCATTGGCACGGCAGAAACGCCGGCAGAGCCGATGAGCGGATTAACCTTGCCGCCGGTGAGCTTATACATAAGCTTTCCGAAGAGCACGCCGAACGCCGTACCCATTGCAAAAGCAACCAGTCCGAGCGCGATGATCTCGATGGTTTCAAGCCTGAGGAAGTTTTGACCCGAGGCAGTCGCGCCTACGGTTGTGCCCAGGAAGATCGTGATAATATTCATCAACTCATTTTGAGCAGTTTTTGAAATTCTTTCAACAACGCCCGATTCCTTGAAGAGGTTTCCGAGCATGAGCATTCCGACAAGCGGAGCCGCGTCGGGAAGCAGGATCGCAATGAGGATAACTACGATAACCGGGAACATGATTTTTTCGAGCTTTGACACCGGACGAAGCTGCTCCATTACGACCGCTCTCTCCTTTTTGGTTGTGAGAGCCTTCATGATAGGCGGCTGGATGATAGGAACCAAAGCCATGTAGGAATACGCCGCGATCGCGATCGAGCCGAGAAGGTGGGGCGCAAGCTTTGTGGTAACATAGATCGCGGTGGGACCGTCCGCTCCGCCGATAATACCGATAGCACCGGACTCGGCAGGCGTGAAGCCAAGGGTTATGGCGCCGGTAAAGGTGACGAAAATACCGATCTGAGCCGCCGCGCCGAGGATAAGGCTCTTGGGGTTGGCGATAAGCGGACCAAAGTCGGTCATACAGCCGATTCCCAGGAAGATGAGCGGAGGATAGATCCCGAGCTTTACGCCCTGATAGAGATAGTATAATAGTCCGCCGTAGGTGGGGTTTTCGTAGTATTCAATGCCGTCGATTATCCGCACCGCATGACCTGCCGTTGCAACGCCGTGCTCGGCGCATTGCTGAGCGGTAAGGAGCTCGGTCGAGGGAGCCGCCATGATCTCGGGATAGAGGTTTACGAGCAGCATACCAAAGGCTATCGGGAGCAAAAGCAAAGGCTCATACTGCTTTTTGATCGCAAGATAGAGCAGGATTATTGAAACGCCTATCATTACATAGTTTTGCCAGTTGAGCGAAACAAGTCCCGAGCTTTGAAAAATGCCTTGTATAGCTTCGACAAAGCCGTTTAAAATTTCCATAACAAATTCAACCTTCTTTCCTGATTATACCTTAGAACGGTCGCGTGTTGTCGGCAACGCCGGCGTTTGCCCACGCGCTGCGGCCTGAGGCGGACCTCTTTATGCTCTTGATCCGCGCCCTTTGAGGCGAATCGTACATCGAAGCGACCGCTGCGGAAATTACCGCGACAACTTCTTCGGGTATTCCGTCCTGGGTGACGGGCTCCGGGGAGCTGACAGGCTTGGAAGGCTTTTTGATCAAAACCTCGTCGTCCTTGATCTTCTTTTTCTTTTTATTATAAGCGACATCCTGAAGCTTGACAACGATATTGCTGTATATCTTGATTATTAAAATCAAAAAAAACAATACTGCAAACACAACGGCAAAGCCCGTAAGTATTACCTTTAAGGCTTCGACGCCCCTTTGAGCCATGGTGAGCTCAGCCAAAGGGAAGAATGTCGCTAAGCTGAAATTACTCATAAAACAACCCCCGTATTATGTTATTAAACACGAAACAATATATGGTTATATTATACTTTATTCCGTGTTTTTTTTCAATAACAAATACAGGGTGTTTTTCTTTTCGTTATTTTGACTAAAACCGTGTATCTTTTTTGTTCATTTTTATAAGTTTTAATCCGAGAAGAAAGCTCGGCGATTATATATTCATCGCTTGCCCGAAAATCAACGTCATCTAAAAATAACGTTTTCTGCATCTACCCGGAGAAAAAATGCAATACCGTATAATTCCGGTGTGCGGATTGCTTTTTTATACTAATCTCAGATAAAAAGTGGACAAAGATTTGCGAGGATATTTTTCGCAAGACGAGGCGAAGGACGCCGCAAGGCTGTCGCCTTGCAAGGAGACCGCAAAGATTGTCTATTTTTTATTTGAGTTTAGTATTAGTTTGGAGTGTGGAGTTTCAGGCAGACAGAATTTATCTATAATAAAAGGCAATATTTATATTTAATGAGCAAAATATCACCAAGATAGGTTGTAGGGGCGACCATTGGTCGCCTGTGAACTAACCTTTCGTTTTATATCAATTTGATTTTTCAGGAACTATTGTTCACCTATAAATCATCATAAAATATAAACGTTTGGCGCATAGGCGACCAATGGTCGCCCCTACGACTTGTTAAGGAAAACTTAAACTAGGGTTTTTATAATCTATTCTATCTTCACGACCAAAACTCCACACTCCAAACTCCACACTGAATCAAGCGGTCTTGCCTTATAACATTATAACCGCGCTGTCTACTCGGATCAAATAATAATGCAAATCAAACCGTTGCAGCCGTCGTTGATTATTTTTTCAATTGTTTCACCGATTTTTCGGCGGGCGTCGGCAGGCATACGGTAGAGCTTGTTGTGCAGACCCTCGTTGACAAGCTCGTGGACGGATTTTCCGAAAATATTGCTCTCCCAGATTTTTTCGGGATCCTCCTCAAATTCCTTTAGGAGATATGACACCAGCTCTTCGCTTTGCTGCTCGGAGCCTACGATCGGGGTCACCTCGGTTTGGGTGCTGACGCGCATCATATGGATCGAGGGCGCGCTTGCCTTTAGTCGTATCCCGTATTTTCCGCTTTGCTTGATGATCTGCGGCTCCTCAAGGGTCAGCTCGTCGATCGTCGGCATTACTATGCCGTAGCCGGTCTCCTTGACCTGATCGTAGGCGCGCGCGATCTTGTCGAACTCGCGCTGCTTTTGGGCAAGGGTCTGAATACTTTCCATAAGTCCGCGCTCGTCGGGAATGTCAAGCCCGGTCTGCTCGGAGAGCACCTTGTAGAACAGCCTTGGCTCGATCGAGATCGATATCGCCGCGGTCCCCCTGCCCAAGTCAAGACCTTGCAGGGCTGCGGAGCTGATATATTCGCAGTCGGAAAGCTCGCTGACGGTTTGGCGGATCTCGCGGATCTTTTCAAGGTCTTTGGCGGAATTTCGTATGCAGTCAAAGACAACGGATTTGAGCCAGTGGTCCTTGTCAAGATTGACCACCCAGCCGGGAATGTCTACCTTGATCTCTCTTACGGGGAACTCAAAAAGAAGCTGCGCGAGGATCCTCTTGATCTCGGTCTCGCTGAGCTCCATGCAGCTTACAGGCAGGACCGGAACGCGGTAACGCTTTGACATCTCGTCGGCAAGCGCGGCGGCGCGTTCGCTCTCGGGCTCGGTGGTGTTGAGAAGGATAATAAACGGCTTGTTTATAGCTACCAGCTCATTTATCACCCTTTGCTCGCTCTCGATATAATCGCTGCGCGGTATATCGGTAAAGCTGCCGTCGGTGGTTATCACAAGCCCGATGGTCGAGTGGTCGGTTATCACCTTTTTTGTGCCGATCTCAGCCGCCTCGTCAAAGGGAAGCTCCTCGTCAGCCCAGGGGGTTTTGACCATGCGCGGAGAATCCTCCTCGCTGTAGCCCAGCGCGCTGTCTACGATATATCCCACGCAGTCTATCATTCTAACGTTGAACGCGGCGTTGTCCTCAAGCTTAACCTCGACCGATTCCTCGGGAATGAATTTGGGCTCGGTGGTCATGATAGTGCGCCCTGCCGAGGACTGGGGAAGCTCGTCAACTGTTCTGCGGTAGGCGTTTTCGTCCTTGATGTTGGGCAGGACAAGGGAATCCATAAACCGCTTTATAAAGGTTGACTTGCCGGTGCGAACGGGACCGACGACGCCGATATAAACGTCTCCCTCGGTGCGTCGCGAAATATCCTGATATACGTTTCTTTCTTCCATTGCTTTGCCTCCTAAATTCCGGGGATCAACAGCATCTGGGGCTCGCCGAGCGTTATGCTGTCCGCTGAATTTTCTGAAATCAGCCGTTCAAGCCGGGTGTTGTGCGCCTTGGCAATGTCCCAAAGGCTCTCTCCCCTTGAGGCAAAATAGAGGGTCAGCGCACAGCTGTCGCCGGTTATCGGCTTATCCTCAAAAATGTCTATGTCCGAAACAGCCCTTATGCTCTCGTTTTTGAGCGCGCCGGCAGTGAAGCGCAGCTCGCAGCGAAGCTCGGCGGTGTTGTCGTCGGCAAGCCGGTAGCTCACGCTTGAGACCCTGGCTTTGGGATAGATCAAGGTGTTGAGATCCGCTGCCGAGGCAAGGGCGTGGGTGTACTCAAAGGAACGTTCGATAAAAACAGGCACGTTGTTTTCGCCGAGCGCGAGCAGACACATATTGATTTTGCCGCTCACGTTTATGCCGCCCGAAAACGGCGTGCAGTCGGCGGTAACGCTGTCGGGGAAAATATCAAGGATTTTGAGGAGCCTGCCGTCGTCAACCTTGACGGAAAGCTTTTCGATAAAGCTTTCGCTGACAGGAGCCGCGGCTTCGGTCAGGCTGAGCTGCTCAAAGCACGGAGAAGAAGCGTTTTTGACCGAATAGGCGTCGGTGACTATCTCCTCGTCGCTCAGGATATAGCCCTGCTCGGTTATGCAGAGCTTGGCTTCGACCGAAAGCGAGGGAGAATCGGAGAGCATGTCGTTTTTGAGGCGAACGTCATAGGACATCAGCTCGACCGAAATAAGGTTGACGGTCTCCTCGTCGATGCCCTCGCAGTCGATGATCTGACTGAACGGAAGGATATAGTCGAGCTTTGCGGTCTCTCCGGTTTGGACGTCGCTGAGGTAAAACAGCCTCAGATCAAGCTCGCCGTTTATCATAAGCTTGCCGGTGACCGCCTTGCTGTCGGTAACAGAAGCGTCAAGGCTTGTGTAGAGCAGGGCTTCAACAGGGGGCTTATCTGCGGTCGAGATCTCTTCATAAACCGAAAACTGCTCCTGACAAAGAGATTTCAGGTTTGCGCAGCGGACTTTGGCGGTTCTCGCCTCAAGCTGCTCGTCGTCGGGCGAATACAAAGCCGTGCGCGAGCAGCCAAGCACCTTGGCATAAAGCGAAAACGCGCCGTGCATCACAAGACGTCGCGGACTGAGCGCACGGCAGTTTATGTACTCGGGCTTGGTAGAGGTGATTATAACGGGATCGTCGGGGGTCTCTCTGAGAGTGAAGCTCTGAGAAAAGCTCACGGTCTGCTCGCAGCAGCGGATAGATTTTTTCTCGCCCTCAACATAGAGCACCGTGACCACGCAGTAGCCGTCGATTTGGAGCTGACCGCCCGAAAGGGACTTTGACTGAAGCTTGGGACAAAGCTTGCATTTGAGGATCTTTTCGATATCCGGACAATAATCGGGCAGGGTCAAATCTACGTCTGCAAGCTGCTCGGCAACGGTGTCGAGCACGACCGAGGGCAAGCAGAGGGCTTTGGTATCCTGATTGTTCTCCATATTATCTCTCCTTTGGTTTTGTTTGTTTATATATATGATGAAACGAGAAACAATATGATTGATTTTTTTGAGCTTCGGTCGTTAAGATAGAATGTATATGGAAAAAACGTTCGTTCCCGACTTTATTTTAATTGACAATGCAGACTGTGCTAAAACCAAAATGCTGTTCTATATATAGATATATAACGTTGATAATAATCAATAAAAACTCAATATATAGTATGATGCGTTTTTATATATTGTCAATGGACAATTTTGGTCGAGCAGACAGAATATGCATATAAAATACGTTTGTTCCCGACTGTATAAGTATTTATTCAGCATAATTTTTCCGTAGGGGCGCACCCGCGTGTGCGCCCTTGGAACAAACGTTGGCATAAAGATAGGGCGCACACATGGGTGCGCCCCTACGGTATGTAAAAAATATGCTAAACAAATATAAATACAACCGGGAACAAACGTGTTTTATATATACATTCTATCTTCACGACCAAAACTCCACACTCCACACTCCAAACTCCACACTAATATAAATGTTCGTCCTGAATTGTGCGGCGTTGCTTTAAGCTTTAAACCGCACCTTCTTCTCGAATCAAACATCATTCTTTGTATCTGTGCTTTTTGTTTGAGTGCTTATTTTGCTGTTCGGGTTTCGGTCTGCGGTTTTCGGGAGTTGGCTCTTCGCTTCTCTTGCTGCGCTTAGCTGATGAGATCAAAAGCAGGATAATAAAAATCAAAAGAGCAATAACGATCATCGCGATGATTATATGCGTGATATTTTCCATGATAAAAACCTCAAACTCAGAGATATTTCGCTCAACGCTTTCTGCGGCAACAAGATTTGTTTCGCCCAGATCGAGGTCGTCATATTTTATGCTGACGGTTCCGAGGAGGTCGCCCTTTGTGACCGGTGCTTCTACCTCTTCGGTGCAGCTTACGTCTACCTTTAACAGATCGTTGTCGTAATTATTCGGAAGAAAGGCGGTGACTGCTGTTTCGGGAACGGCACTCAGCTTTTTTCCGTCTCTGACATACTTTACATCTACAAAGGCAACGCTTTCCTCCGGGCTGAAAATCGTTTGAAGCCCCAGGCTGTCGTAAGCCCAGTCATAGAGCTTTGCTGTGTCTAGCATTGCATAGTTTATGTTTTCCTCAAAGGTATAGTCCGCCCCAAGGCATACGCAAAGATAAATTTCGCCGTCCTTTGACGACGAGGTAACAAGGCACTTGCCTGCCTCGTCCAGATATCCGGTCTTTATCCCCTTTGCGTACTGATAGTAGTACATGCCGTCCTCTGCGGCAGGGTCGAGCATATAATTTGTGTTGTGCAGCTCGTCGTAGCCCTCGGGAGTGTAGGTCAGCGTATTGCATATTTCCATGAATTTCGGAACATTCAGTGCGTACTTTGCGATGACCGCCATATCGCGGGCGGTGGAATAATGCTCGGAGTCATAAAGCCCGTTTGGATTGGCAAAGTGGGTATTTTCACAGCCAAGCTCGGCGGCTTTTGCGTTCATCTTTTCCACAAAGCCCGAAACACCGTCGCCCACATAATCGGCAAGCACAAGCGCGGCGTCGTTTCCGGAAGGGAGCATCAAGCCGTATAACAGATCAGTGACGGAGATCTCCTCGCCGATATGCTGCGAAAGACCCATGACCGTGCTCTCGGGGTCAAGCTCTTCTATGACCTCCTGCTCTATAGTGACGTATGTATCGTCAGGCTCGGCTACGTTTTCCGCAGTGATTATGAACGTCATTATTTTGGTGGTAGACGCCGGATACATCTGCTTATCGGCTTCCTTTTCATAAACTACCGCTTGGGAATTGAGGTTTTCAAGGTATACGGCTTGCGATACCGTGTCAACATCACAGTAGAAATCCACCGCCCTTACGGTGAACAGATCAGCAGAGGCGGCAGCTAAGGTCAAGAGCATTACTAATGACGCTGAAACGGCGGTGATTTTTTTGAAGATTCTCATTAGTTTTTTCCTTTCCTTTTGTTTTTTTCATTATACCATATTATAAGCAAAAAGCAACAAAAACCAACCCCCGCAATCGAAAAAGACTGCGAGGGTCGGTTTTATGTAAGTAGAGATTATATACCAGTGTGGAGTTTGGAGTGTGGAGTTTGGAGTTTCGGTCGGGCAGACAGGTTTTATTTTATAAACACCTTTGTTCCCGACTGTATTTATATTTGTACAGCAATAGTTATCCTTTTAGCTTGTAGGGGCGACCATTGGTCGCCTGTGCTCCAAACGTTTATGCCGGATGATGATTTATGGAAGAATTATGGTTTATTTAAAAACAAGACTAAATCAATAGTGATCCAACCGGGAACGAACACATATGATAGATAAATTCTATCTTCACGACCGCAATTTTCCATTTTCAATTTTCAATTGTCCATTGATTTAAAGCGCGGAATATCCGTAGCTGTTTACAATGGCTTCGATCCTTTCGCCCTTTTCGCAGATCGGGCAGTTGTGGGAGTTGTAGCTGTTGTAGTCTCCCAGGTCGTTGGGGTCAAAAATCGAGGTGACGGGATAGCCGCCGCACTTGTCAACTGTGGCAAAGATCGCCGAAACGCCCACGACAAGACCCTTGTAGTACTTGACCGCCTCGATCGCAGCCTGAGCGGTTTTTCCCGTTGTTACCGAAGCCGCAAGTATCAAAACGTGCTTGCCTGTCAGCATCGGAACAAGGTTGTCTCTGAAAATCATCTGACCGCCGCCGATAAATTCGGGAGGGATCACGTAGATAGTTTGGTGAGCGTTCATATTGACGTAATCCTCGCGCGTGAGCTCGTCGGCAACGCACGCGCCGATGACCTCGGTTCCGTCAAGACAGAGGATAGTATCGACAATGGTGTTGGTGCGATAGGTCGAAACAAGCTCCTTGGCAACAGCCTTTGCCTCGGAAAGACGGGTTTTTTGGGTGGTCACGTCGATATAGTAGTTGGTGTGGCTGTGCATTGTGGCAAAATGACCCTTGGCTACACGAAGAAAAACGTCTTTGTTTTTGGTTCTGATTTTGTATTGGTCCGCCATATTCAGCCTCCGAGAAATTTTGCTCTTAAAGTTTCTATTATTTTACACTATTTTAACAGAAATTTCAATAGTTTTATGAAATTTTTCTATAATTTTTTGTGGGAATTAAAATTTCTTATTAAAAACACGAGATAAACCACAAGCAAAACTGCCGCCGCTGCCGCGAGCTTATCATTCCCGACATATAATCATTGACTGCGCCGCCCTGGAACGAGCCGAACACTATACGCAAAAACACAACCGGACCCAAACCCGCGCCGAAAGGTCAATATGGCACGCACCGGAATTCGGGTATTTTTTGTGCAAAATAATCTATTTTTTATATAGATATTAATAGGTTTTAGACGATGAAAAGCACTCATAGGCATTATTGATAAAATAAATCTTTTTTTCTTGTGCAGTTAGCAAATTGAATAAAATCCTCTCATTTGATATGATTATATGTGGATAGGTATTCTTTGCCTGTTATCGTGAAAATATTTAGGAGTGAAAGAAATGAACAAGAAAATCATAAGCGCGGTGCTTTCGGCAAGTATGCTGGTTTCGGCACTTACGTCAGGCTGTATTGCAGTCAACGCCGCCACGGAGGACAAGTGGACAGTTGCCGCCCAAGAGGTTTCCTCAGCCGGAGCAAACGACTACAGACTGGCAGAGGATATCCAGCAGGGACAGATCCTTCAGTGCTGGAACTGGAGCTTTAACAACATCAAGGCGAATATGAAGAAAATCGCCGAGCAGGGCTTTACAGCTATTCAAACCTCGCCTGTTCAGGGGATAAAAGAGAACGTGTCCGGCAGTTCTATCCAGGCTAAATGGTGGGTTTATTATCAGCCGATCAATTTTTCGATGGACACAAGCTCGGGAAATCCTCTCGGAACAAAATCTCAGTTCAAGGCGATGTGCGACGAAGCGCACAAATACGGGATCAGGGTCATTGTTGACGCGGTCATGAACCATATGGCAAACAAGACCAAAAACGACCTTAGCGACAGAATCATCAGCGACCTCAGAAACGACCCGAACTGCTGGTATTCGATCAAGGTGAACAGCTCAAACTGGTCGAGCCGCTGGGATATCACCCACAACTGCATGGACGGACTTCCCGACCTTAACACAAGCAACGTAAAAGTCCAAAACTACGCTATCAACTTTTTGAAGGAATGTATCGACGCCGGTGCGGACGGCTTCCGCTTTGACGGCGCAAAGCATATTGAGGTTCCCAACGATTTGGAAAACGCCTCCAGCAACTACTGGTCAAACGTTTTGGGTCAGGCGACAAGCTACGCCAAGAGCAAAAGAGGCATCACCCCCTATTATTACGGTGAGGTCCTTCACGAAACCGGCGGCAAGCAGCCGATCGTAAACCAGTACACAAGCCTGATGAGCATAACCGCCAACGGCGTCGGAAACGACATCCGCACCAAGGTGAGCCAGGGCAACGCAGCAGCGGCAGTGAGAACTGATCTAAAATACAGCGAGGGCTCTCAGCCTGTGCCGAACAAGGCTGTGCTTTGGAACGAATCGCACGATAACTACGCAAACGAAAAAACATATCAGCTCAGCGAAACAGTACTCAAAAAGACCTGGGCTATCGTGGGCACAAGAGCCGACATCTGCGGACTGTATTTTGCACGTCCCTCAAGCATGAATGCTTCTCTTGGCTCAGCCGCCATCACAGGCTGGGCTGACAAAGAGGTTCGCGAGATCAACCGCTTTAAAAACTATATGGTAGGCAAGTCCGAAAGCCTTTCTTCAAGCGGCTTGATCGCATACAACGAGCGCGGCACAGAGGGCGTTGTGCTTGTAAACTGCGGCGGAACAACTGCAAACGTTGATGTTCCTGCAAAGAAAATGGCTGCCGGAACCTACACCGACGCTGTCACCGGCTCGACCTTCACAGTGTCCGGCGGCAGGATCAAGGGCAAGATCGGCTCAACCGGAATCGCCGTTGTTTATAACGAGAATCCTCCGGTGCTGGTCGGCGACACAGACGGAGACAAGAGCATTTCGATCATAGACGCGACCTCGATCCAGTCTCACCTTGTTAAGCTCAAGACCTTGTCGGGCAGCAACCTTGAGGCTGCCGACGTCAACAAGGACAACAGCGTTTCGGTGCTCGACGTTACCTGCATCCAGTGCTATCTGGTTGGTCTTACCTCAAAATCCGGAAGCTGCGGCAAAACCGCATGATATTTTAACTCGCATTTTATACTAAACTCAAATAAAAAATAGACAATCTTTGCGGTCTATTTTCCGCAATACTTCGTTGTCGTCCTTGCAAGGCGACAGCCTTGCGGCGTCCCGGCGTCCTTCGCCTCGTCTTGCGAAAAATATCCTCGCAAATCTTTGTCCACTTTTTATCTGAGATTAGTATTACTTATGATTTGCATATAATTTATCTTTAAGAAAAATAGAATAAACAAAAGAAAACTGCCGGTTTTTAGTCGGCAGTTTTCTTTTTATGATATGAATTTTTTTATTTTTACATTACATGCCGCTAAGTAGCACCTTGATAAATGAACTCAAGGCAAAGTGTGCGCCTAGAATTGCGCGGTATTGCCTATAAGAAATTTGTATAGCAAGTATCTCAAAGTACTTGACACCAAATACGGTATCATATATAATATAATTAAGGAAGTGATTAATACTTGTCTAAATTTGATTAACTACTAATAGAAATCTTATCACTGTCAAAAGATATGCGTTTTGATGAATTGCGCAAAGTTCTTGAACACTGCGGTTATTCCATGGATGCATCGCGCGGCGGCAGCAGTCACTATACCTTTCGCAAAAGCGGTTGTTATCCGATAACTATTCCTAAGCATGAACCAATCAAGAAAGTATATGTTCAAAAGGTTAAGGCAACACCGCACAATTCATGGCGCACGCCTTGCTTGCGTATTATTCCGTCAGACTGCCCAAAAATCAGTATCCATACGTCAGTATGCACACTGATTATTTGTACATTCTGACGAAAAATCTGACTACGCAATCCGCG
>OMZU01000063.1 GCA_900315605.1 uncultured Eubacteriales bacterium
GGAGGTTTGAGTTATGGCTACAAAAATCACATACACACAACAGGGAGATTATCTTCTGCCCGATTTGAAATTACCCGAACAGCCGAAGGTTGAAATCGGAATTTGGGGCAAACGGCATTTGCGCTACATTAAAAACCATCATCCTATCCGCTATACTAACCTGCTAACGAGCTGTAAGCTCACCGCCTATCTCGCAGATATTGACGAAGAAGCGAATGAAATGTTTGATAGGCTTGTGAAACAGCTCGCCAAACAAGAAGGCGTAACCGAAAAGCTCAAAGCGGATAATCAAATGCTATGGGTACAGCGAATGAACAATATCCGCAATCGTGCCGAAGAAATCGTCAATAATGAAATGATATATCAATAAAATCAGCCTGCCGATCTATGTGACCGGCAGGCGTTTTTTCTATATCAGTTTCTTTGTACTTAACAATCCTATCCCAAGTGTTGATGCGTTATGCAGCATAGCGGTCGTGGTTGGTTGCGCCAAGCCGCCGACTCCCAGCGCTATCAGTCCGCCGTTGACGGAGAGGATAGAGCGGTAATTTCTGCCGATACGCTTCATCATTGCCGTGCTGAGCTTTCTCAGTGTAAGTATGCTGCTTAAATCGTTCTCGGAAATCGTGATGTCTGCGATCTCTCTTGCGATCGGCGCGCCGTTGGAAATAGCGATACCCACATCTGCTGATGAAAGCGCGGGCGAATCGTTCACGCCGTCACCGATCATTACCACCGTGTTGCCCTTCGCTTTTTCATTCAAAACAAACTGCGCCTTTTCCTCGGGCAAGATCTCCGCATAGAAGCGGTCAACGCCGACTCTCTCGGCGATAGCTTTCGCTGTGTGCTTGCTGTCGCCCGTCATCATCACTATGTTATCAAAGCCAAGCTCTTTGAGCTGTGCGATAACCTCCGGCGCTTCCTCACGGAGCGGATCTTCAATGCAAATGACCGCCTCAAGCCAGCCGTCAATGGACAGATACAGTCTTGAAAACTCGCCTGATATCGCAAGCAGTTTTTGCTCTGTTCCAAGCGGAACAGCCGATCCCATATCCTCAAAAATAAAGTGATAACTGCCGATCAACACCTCTGCACCGTCAATGGTGGATTTCACGCCGTGCGCTACCACATACTCGACCTTTGTGTGCATTTCATCGTGCGTCAGACCTTTTTCGGCAGCCGCACGGACGACCGCGTTTGCAATGGAATGAGGAAAATGTTCCTCTAAACACGCGGCGATACGCAATAGCTCATCCGGTGTTTTGTCACAGAAGGACACGACGCTGTGGACAGTTGGATTCGCCTCGGTGAGCGTTCCCGTTTTGTCAAAAACGATCGTATTCGCCGCAGCGACCTTTTCAAGAAACTTGCCACCCTTGACCGTAATGCCGTAGGCGTTCGCCTCTCTGATAGCGGACAAAACCGTAACGGGCATTGCGAGCTTCAGAGCGCAGGAAAAATCGACCATCAGCACGGACAGCGCTTTGATCACGTTGCGCGTCAACATCCATACCAGCGCCGTTCCGAGGAAGGTAAACGGCACCAGCCTGTCGGCGAGATGTTCCGCTTTACTTTCCACACTTGATTTCAGCTTTTCCGTTTCTTCGATCATCGAAACGATTTTGTCATAGCGCGTTGAGCCTGCATTCTGCGTTACACGAATCGTCAGCTCGCCTTCCTCTATCACTGTTCCAGCGTAAACGGTCGCACCGATACTCCTGCGCACAGGCACGCCTTCGCCCGTCAGCGTGGATTGATTGACCATCGCTTCTCCGCTGCTGACCGTCCCGTCAAAGGGGATCATACTTCCTGCGTTGACAATGATCTCACTGCCGGCTTTGACCTGTGAGGACTTCACCAAAACAGGCTGTCCGTCCGTTTTCAGCCAAACTTTGCCCACGTTCAATGACATACTGCCAGCTAAATCGCTGATGCTTTTCTTGTGCGTCCAATCCTCCAATATCTCGCCAATCTCCAGCAGGAACATCACCGAGCCTGCGGTTTTGAAATCCCGCCTGAGCAGCGAAACAGTGATGGCGGTCGCATCTAAAACAGAGACCTCAAGCTTGCCTTTTGACAGACATTTTAAAGCTTTCCAAATATACCGCGCCGCTTTGACGGCGAGGATAGCGATACGTACATAGCGGGGAATGAGAAACCGCCTGATATACCGTCCCGCAATTTTACGCGCCAGCTTAACGGTATATTCCTGCTGCAACTCTCTTGCCGCCGTTACGGACGTGATCGCGTGGTCGGGAACGACCGCTGTATCGGGCTCTGTTTTACACAGCAGGCTGATTGCATCCTCTTTGCTGCCAAAATACTCGATCACCAAATCGTTTGTTGCGTGGTACACCTTGCAGCGTTTGATTAGCCGTTCGGCGTTCAGTACGCAAAAGAGCTTATCAAAATCCTGCTGACTATACCGATTCAGAATATGTATCCTGAGCCGTCCGCGTATCTCGTGCAGTATCTTAAATTTCATTTTCTTCGGTCGCTTCGACCTTTTCTACGTTATCGTTAACACTTACTTCGGGTTCAAGCTCAAGTTCGACGGGATTTTCGTTTTCCTCGCGGTCAAGATTGATCTGCTTTGCTTCGGCGTAAATATCTTCGGCATTTTCCTGAACCTTAGTTACAGTTTCCATAACGCTTTTTTTAGCTCTCAGCGCTGCGGCAGTACAATGTGTGTATGCTTTTTTTGCGTCTCTGCTTGATAACGCTTTGATTCCCGCTGTACCGAACAACACGCCTCCAAAGAATATCAATGCGCCTTTTCCTAATGATGTCATAATATGTTCCTCCTTATTTATGTTTATAGCCTGTGATGAACGTCATTGCCATACATACGACGGCTGCAAACGCCCAGAATTTGTGTTGTTTCATTCGATCCATCCTTTCTACTCCAAAAAGTTAGCCACAGCTAACCTGTGCTGAAAAAAATAAAAAATCAAGTTTGATTTCCTTAATTATTATATAATAAACAGCTTGCTTTTGTCAATGGAATTGTTGATAAAAAAGCAAAAACGCTCAAATCAACAGAGCGTTTTGCTTTTATCATTATGAGTTGATTGTATTATCCTAAAGTGATATCCAAAATCATCATAAGAGTAAAGCCAAGAGCAAACATCAATACGCCGATGTTTGAGTGTTCGCCCTCCGACATTTCGGGGATCAGTTCCTCTACAACTACATATATCATCGCGCCTGCGGCAAAGCTGAGTAAATACGGCATTACAGGAACCATAAGCCCTGATACAAGAATAGTAATCAAAGCGCCGATCGGCTCAACCGCTCCGGATATAACACCTCCGAAAAACGAGAACGATTTGCTTTTTCCCTCAGCGTGGAGCGGCATAGAGATGATCGCTCCCTCGGGAACATTTTGTATCGCAATTCCGAGAGCGAGCGCCAATGCTCCGCCTGCCGATATGTCGGCTGAACCGGACAACAAGCCCGCGTACATCACGCCGACCGCCATTCCTTCGGGAATATTGTGCAGCGTAACAGCAAGCAGCATCATTGTCGTCCTCGCCAGCTTACTTTTATGTCCTTCGGCTTTGTCTGCAAACATATGGAGGTGCGGTATCGTTTTGTCGAGTATCAGCAAAAACAAGGTGCCTATCCAAAAGCCTACAACAGCAGGAACAAACGCAAAGACTCCCATCGAACTGCTCTGCTCAATGGCAGGTATCAGCAGGCTCCATATAGAAGCCGCCGTCATCACGCCCGCCGCAAAGCCAGTTAAGGCGCGCTGAACGCTTCGCCCAAGCTGCTTTTTCATAAAGAAAACAAACGCCGCGCCTAAAGAGGTTCCGATAAACGGTATCAAAACACCGATCATTACAGATATATTCACAATTTTGTCTCCGATTACTTTGTGATGATTGCGACCGCGCAGGGGACGCGGCCTTGAATCAGTTCGGTTTCTATTTTCCGATAACCCGCTTTTTCAAAGAAAGCACGGTAATTAGAATAGGTGAACTGCTGCTTGAAATCGGCTCCGGCTTTCCCGAGCGCCTTGACTACGCCGCCTGTTTTTCCTGTCTTTTCTCTGTTGACATAGGTAGGAATGATCAGTCTGCCGCCTGTTTTGCAAACCCTGTCCAGTTCCGCAAGCGCCTGATAGGGATGATCCAATAAATGAATGACGTTTGCCGCAACAACTGCGTCGAAGGATTCGTTTTCATAATCAAGAGACGTGATATCCGCCTTTTGAAAAGTGATGTTTGAAAATGTTCTACACTTCTTTTGTACCTGTTTCAACATGCCTTTCGAAAAATCTGTTGCCGTTAATGACTTACAGACAGGAGCGATAGCTGCGCTGATCATTCCTGTTCCGCAAGCGCATTCCAGCACAACGTCTGTTTGTTTTATTTTTTCGGAAACCAAGCGGCAAAGCTTCCTGTTGACCCTTCCGTTATATACATTTCCAAACAGGTCATATACGCCTGAAATTCTGTCCCAAAACATTGTTTACTATCACTTCCTTGCGATCACCGTGATCCAAGGTTTATCATCATAGCGATCGGATTCGACTTCTGTAAAGCCTGCTGATTTTAACGCTGAGGAAAGTTCATCAATCGTATAACATTTCATACCCTCGATGATCTTCTCATATTTCAGGCTTGTATCATCTGTACCGTCGGATTCGTTACAGATCATAAAGGAACCGCCGGGCTTCAATACTCTGCACACTTCGGAAAAACACTGTGTAAGCCCCGGCCAGAAATAGACCGTCTCAAACGCTGTGGCAAGATCAAATGTACCATCCTCAAAGGGTAACCCGGCAACGTTGCCTTGGATAACAAAGCATCTGCCCGCCGTGATCATATCCTTGTTATACTCCTTTGTTTTCTCAACCGATAACGCGGAATAGTCCAGCGCCGTGACCTTTGCCTGCTGATAGCGTTTTAACAGCTCGGCAGTGTTGCGTCCGCCGCCGCACCCGAGCTCAACGATGTTGGAGGGAGCGATCTCTTTCAAGTGCGTCATTCCCCAGTCGGCAAGTTTGGCGTGACCGCTGTTCATTCCGCTGACCATCATCTTGCCGAGGATGCCCTCGGGTTTTCTCGTCTGATTTACAAATTTTTTATACAGTCCCATATCATTTCTCCTTAAAATCCATTCTGACAATCTGCATTTTCATAAATCCGTCTCCGAGTTTAGACATAACGCGAAATAGCCATGAAACAGACGGATCTTTGAGATCATTATAACCAAGCATATATCCGCGCGCAGTTACCTCGGCGTTTCTCATCCACGGCAATATATCTTTTTCAATGCTTTCAACACTGAAATAATCTGCGATTGAGGTGATACCCGCCTCTTTCACCCAAGTTTTCAGCATGATCTTAACGGCACGTTTATTAGCGGTATCGAAAACCAGCTTTCCGCCCGGAAAACGTTTTGCCATAGCGAGAAACAGCTTTTTGATATCATCTGTTTTGAAATAATAGAATACACCGGCAGCAAGAAAGCAAACCCATCTTTCGTTTCGATCCTGTCAAACCAAGATAAATCATTCAAATCTGCGGCAAAGCATTTGATTCTTTGGTTTTGCGGTAAGAGCTCATTTCTGACTGCAATCACATCAGGCAGATCTATATTGTAAATCACGCACTCTCCATTATCACAGTTTTCAGCCGTTTGATCCAAGCCACATCCGAGATTAACGAGAGCTGCGCGAGGATGCTCCTTCAGGTACTCTTTCGCCTCAATTATAAGGTCGTTTTCACGCATAGCGACTTCAAGCGCTCCAAAACGATGCGCAAGACTTTTGGATTTCTTTTCAAGAGGCGAAAAATCATAGTCTATATGCTCTATAAGCTCGACAGCCTTTTGATCTTGAAACAGATTCGGAAACTGTTCGGTACAGAGCTTTCGCCCATAAAGCGGGATCACCAGTGTCTCCTGTATCGTGTTCTTTTCGATAGCATATTTCAGTTTTTTCTCCATAGATCCTACGAATCTGATTCCATGATGGCATTTCACTGTATAGTTGATTAAAATACGGCATTGGGAAATTCGGTTTTTCGAAGCACAATTCATGAAATGCGCTGTCCAGATCCTCCATCTCACCGGGCGCGTGACGACAGTGCTCCGTGGTGCAAAGCGCTCCGATCCTCGTCCGTGCCATCCCGTAAATAATCAGTTTCACAATCCAATTTGCAAATCCCGGCTCCAATGATTTTTCATCGCCAACAGGTCTGACGGGAACTGAGAGCTCCATCAGCATATGATAGGCATCTCTGACTGCGTCAAGCAGAAGCTTTCTATCTTGTCTTGTCGATTTTTTCAGATCACAGCCGGTCTTGTAGCACAAGTAAACGATCGGAAGGATGTAAGCCGCGTGATATTTAAGCCAAGCATCCATATCGTCACACCACGATATTGATAGCTTACTCCCTTTGAACAAGCCTGTTATCAGCGCTTTTTCACTTTATGAAGCGTCATCGTGCGTTCTTCCGAGTGTCAGTTTTCCGTCGCCTGTGTGTACCGTTGTCAGCTTTCCGTTCTCCCGCGTTCCGGCAGTCGAGCCAAAGCCAAATAGTATGTTCTTCGGTGCTTTGGTCGCATCAAGAATCCGCTGTTCCATTTCAGAAGCAGACAGATTATTTCCCACGAATACGACAACCGGACTATTGATTGCGGCCAAATTATCCAGTATTTGCTCCATTTGACGGTACTGCATAACAGCAAATACGATGTCATAATGCTCGTTATCCGGTGTTTCCAAAACAAGCGGATAATCGACCGTGTCTTTCTTCTGAATATGATGACGGATGCGCAGTCCGTCTCTCAGCAGTGTTTCCTTCCAAGCTCCGCGAGCGATAACCGTAACATCATTCCCTGCTTTTATCAGCGCGTGTACAAGCTGTCCGCCGATCACTCCTGCACCATAAACCAAAACCTTCATTGTCTTCCTCCGATCAGCATGGTCAGCAATCCGACAACTAACGAAGGTATCAGTGCGAAAACCAACCCGGGAAAAAGCATACCTTTCAAGTGGAACCATTTCTGACGGTAGGCTTTGTCCATGTGTTCCGTGCCTTCCAGGCGAAAGCATTTAAGATTTGCAAACAGCACCCAATCAAGAAAAAATGTATCGTACATACCGATCCACGCCATCAGTCCGAATGCAAGAAAGAACCCGTCCCAAAAGGTTTTCACGCCTGCGAGCAGACTGCAGACAAGCAGAATACCACAGAAAAGCAAAACGCCGAAACTCTTTGTGAGAATAACATTTGAAGAGCTGTACGAAACGTCTATTCTATCGTGCGTTTTGAAATACGCCTCCCGGATATCAGGAGGATAGTTATGGATGCTCGCCGCGCTGTATTTCCTGTCGCCGTGTGCCGCGACAAGAACGATCACGGTAAAAATACCAGCGAATACACCGGCTTCGATCAGGATCACCCACCAGATCATGTTTATTTCCTCCCCACAAGCAGCGCGGAGCCGGACAGCTCCATCCACACCGGTTCCCATTTTTTCATAAATTTTTCGGTCGTGTCGATCAGCTCAACCTTTTCATAGCCCAACTCTTTCAGCTTTTTGACAAATGCCTGCATATCACCGTACTTTGACTTTGAAAAGATATCGTGCAGGGCGAAGGTGCCGCCCTTTTTCAATACGCGCAGGGTTTCAAGCAGATACGTCTGACGGTCACCCGGAATATTATGATAAACATAATTGCTCGTTACCGCGTCAAAGGTCTCGTCGGCAAAATCCAGCTTCACCGCGTCGCCCTGTTGGAATTTGGTGTTGTTCACCTTCTCCGCTCTCGCGTTTCTCTCACAGAGCTGTCTGCTGAAAGAGGCGTATTCCTTGCCCCAGCGGTCAATACCTATGATCTCGGCATTAGGATTGCGCTTGGCACAAGCAATCGCAAGCGCTCCGCTGCCGCAGCCGCTGACATAGGACGCGACGCCCTCGATGATCTGCTTTGACATCTGACGTTTTCCGTCGTAGGAAAACGCGCGGTACAGCAGCGCCATCCATACGGTGATCACGCCGGCGATCACGGTCAGAAGGAGCAGCATAATAAACAGTACGGTTTTCCATGTGCCGCCGACGATTCCCGTACATCCGAAAAGAATGAACAAAATCAGGAACACAAGCGTGATGACAAGCCCTCCGATAATCATACCCTTCGGCATCCAGTTTTTATAATCAGGTTTCATATTATTCCTCCTTGCGGTATAGCTTGTTTTTTATTTTAATCTACCAGTGATGAAATTTTTCAGCGTTACATAGAAGTGGAACGTTTTCGGCTGAGTTTCCAATTTGACATTGACGCCCGCGTTCTTGGCTTTTTCATAAACTGTGAGAGTATCGTCAAGGAGCATTTCGTCCTCGCCTGCAAACAGGAGCATTGGCGGAAAGCCGCTGTAATCGGCAAAGGCAGGTGAAATATAAGGGTCTGTCCTGTCGTTGATACCGATATAATCATAAAGATAGCTGTTCAACAGCTTCCGCTTTGTATGCCCTTCAAACGCGCCATTCCTGTCGCCGATTTCAACATCTCGCTGATAGTTTTTGACATAGCTCTCACCTGAAGCGGTCATATCCGTCCACGGAGACAGCAGGAAAATACTGTTCGGCTGCTCTCTTTCTGTATCTTTCAATTTCAGTATCAACGCCAGCGCCAGATTGCCGCCGGAGGAATCGCCGCCGATAATGATATTTTTCGGATCGATTTTCCGTTTAACCGTCAGTTCGTCCCACAAATCAAGCGCCTCATTGAGCTGCGTAGGATAGCCGCTGTCGGGCATCAGAGTGTAATCGAGCAATATGATTTCAACACCCTCAGCCAAATCGCAGAACGGCGCGCAAAAATCACGATAGTTATAGGTCAGACCGCTGATATAGCAGCCGCCGTGAGTGTAGTAAATGACCTTTCCCGATGATACGGCGTTTTCCTTTTTAATTCGCTGATATTTAGTGCCACTTTCGGTCGTCAGACATTCAAGCGTATAGCCCTTCTTCGGCTTGGTATGACAATACTTTGCGGACATCGCTTTCATTTTCTTCTGCATTTCGGGATGCGCGATTGGGTTGATATTCTGTGCGCGCATCATCATTCTGATAAATCCTGCTCTAATAGACGTAAAATCACCTTCTTAAATGATTGTTAGATAACTGCATTTGTCAAGAGAACATTGACGAGCGGTTTACAGTTTCCAGGGCATGCACCTGTTAACACGTTTTTATTCTACAGGAACCACCTTGTGCAGAAAACCGCTTCTTGCATTCTGTTCTGTATCGTCGTCCTCGACATAGCCATCATAGGGAGCATTCGGATCGTGTGGCTTCTGTTTCTTCATAGAGTTACAAACTTGATCCTTGTGCCGAAATACGAACTCAAAATCATCCGTCCATCCGGTATGACCGGTGATGACCTTCGGCGAAAGTCCTTTACGTTTCAGCTTTTGCTCCAATTCAGCCAAAGATTTCTTGGCAAGCTCGTTGTCCTCGGCAAGCGAATTGATAAAGCTGTAGCCGCCGTCCGCGCCGAACCAGATCGTATCTCCGGTGAAAAGGTATTCGTTGTCGATCAGATAGACCATATGCCCCCATGTGTGTCCGGGCACAAGGATACACTCCACGCGGATGCTGCCTATATTGAGGATTTGTCCGTCCTGCAGGAGTACACGCCTGTTATCGCTTTTCACCATCGGCAGCTTGTATAAGCCGAAGATCACCTTGCGGCGCTTTTCTCCCGTCAGGTAGCGGTTCTCGATCTCGCTGAGATACAGGGTGGCGTTTTTGAAAAGACCGTCGCTGTCCGTTTCGACCGCGCCTACATGGTCGGTGTCCTGATGGGTGATCAGGATATGCCTGATCGACGACGGCTCGATATCCAGCCATGACATCTTTTCTTTCAGTCTGTCATAGTTATAGCCCGCGTCGATCATAATCGTCGTGCCGTTCTTGGTGTAGAAGAAGATGTTGGCGATCCACTCGCGCACACAGGCGACGTTATCATCGATCCTGCCGGTGTTCAGCGGCTTGAAAATCTCTTTGCCCCTGTAGCCGAGGCTCATTACCTTTTTCTGAAAATTTGACGCTTTCTTTGACATTCCCGATCCCTCACGCTACCGTCCAGCCGGCGCTTTGCTGCTGCAGGCGTACCATCTTGGCGAACTCGCCGTTTTGTTGCAGCAAATCCTCGGGCTTGCCGGATTCTGCTACCTTGCCGTCCTTCAAGACGATGATCTGATTCGCCGCCTGAACAGTTCTCATGCGGTGTGCGATCACAAGGACGGTTTTGTTTTGCAGGAGAGTCGAGAGCGCGCCCTGTACCTTGGTTTCATTCTCTACATCAAGCGAAGCGGTCGCTTCATCGAGCAGGACTATCGGAGCGTTTTTCAGCAGGGCTCTGGCGATGGAAATTCTCTGACGTTCACCGCCCGAAAGCTTCGCGCCGTTCTCGCCGATAGGCGTGTCATACCCTTGCGGCAGCTTTTCGACAAACTCGTCGCAGTTTGCCGCTTTTGCGGCTACTCTGACTTCCTCGTTGGTCGCACCGTGCTTACCGAGGCGGATATTCTCCATGACCGTATCGTCAAACAGCACGACGTCCTGAAATACCATTGAGTAATCGGTCAGCAGGGTTTCGGGATCGATCGTATTGATGTCCACGCCGCCGACTTTGATGCTGCCCTCGGTGATATCCCACAGTCTTGCACAAAGGCGGGCGCAGGTGCTTTTTCCCGAGCCTGACGGACCTACAAACGCCGTGACCTCACCCTCTTTGGCGGTGAAGCTCACGCCCTTTAAGACCTGTTCGTTATCGTAGGCAAAACCAACATTTTCAAAGACGATATCGTGACCGTCGGGCGTGAATGTATCCGCGCCCTCTGCGGTCGGCGTGTCGTAGATTTCCATCAGGCGGTTAGCGGACACCTGTGACATAAACATCTCGGCGATCAGCGCAAGGCTCTGGTCGAACGGAGCATATACGCGCGTGATAACCAGCAGGAAGAGGAAAAACACCATAAAGTTGATCTGTCCCGACAGAATCAAACTCGCGCCTGTGAGAATGGTAGTTGCAACGCCGAGGCGCATAATGACCGAAGCGGCGTTGACGAAAATGCCCGTTGACAGCTCACCCTTTAAAAGCGTCTTTTCGTGAGCGTCGATTTTTTGATTCAGTCCGTCAAGATAGCGCTGCTCCTGATTGGCGGCGCGGATCTCGCGGATATTTTCAAACGTTTCCTGTATGCCGTCCGAGACGGTGACTGCCGCTTTTTTTGATATCTCTGATTGTTTTTTCGCCAGCTTGCGGCTGCCGAAAAGCAGCAACAATGCAACGGGAACACCCCAAAGGCAGGCGATCATCAGCCGCCAGTCATAGATTGCAAGCATAACGGCGATCACGGCGGTGGAAATATAAGAGCCGTAGAGATAGCCCAAGCAATGCGACCAAACGTGCTCCAAGCGGTTGACGTCGCACATAATCGTTTCGGTCAGGTCGGCAAGGTCGCGTTTGCCGAAGTAACCGAGCGGGAGCTTCCTCAGACGTTCCGCCAAGCCGATACGCGTGTCCTTGATCTCTCTGTATACCAAGCCGTAGGTCGCACGGTACTGCCCGATATGAACAAACAGAGAGAGGATCACAAACAACACGGTCAAGCCGATATACAGCCATGCGTTTGGCAAGGGATCGTTATGCGTGAGCGTTCCGATGAAGCTCTGCATCATAAAGTACAGCAGCCCCATGCCGACCATCATCAGCAGATTGACGATGACCGTCCACAGCATACCCATTTTTGTATTATGTACGCCTCTGTCAGTCAGGGCGTATTTACGCTTGAATTTTTCACCGAACATTTATCTCACCTCGCTCTGTATCTTCCATTTTGCGGCTTGGTTGTACTCGCTCCACATATGCGCATACAGACCGCCGTTGTTCTTCAATTCCTCGTGCGTACCTTCCTCGACGACTTTTCCGTTATCCAGTACGATGATCTTATCCGCACCGACTACAGTGGAAAGGCGATGGGCAATCATAATCACAGTCTTACCCTTTGTCAGTTCGGCAAAGGCCTTTTGTATCAGCACTTCATTTTCGGGATCGGCAAAGGCGGTAGCCTCGTCCAAAACGACGATTGGCGCGTTCTTTAATATCGCCCTTGCCAAAGCGATACGCTGTTGCTCACCGCCGCTGAGATAGGTGCCCTCGCTGCCGATAACGGTGTCCATTCTTTCGGGCAGCTTTTCGATGATATCCATGCACTGCGCCGCCTCCAAAGCAAGCAAAACCTCCTCGCGCGTCGCGTCGGGCTTTGCCGCGCGGACATTTTCAAATATAGAAGTTTTGAACAGACGGTTGTTCTGGAATACAAAAGCGATATTGTCCATCAAAACGTGCGGATCGATCTGTTTGACGTCAACGCCGCCGACCTCGACTGCGCCCGAGCTCACATCCCAAAAGCGAGGGATAAGGCTTGCGGCGGTCGTTTTGCCGCCTCCCGACGGTCCGACAAGCGCTATTGTCTGACAGCTCTGTGCAACGAAAGAAACGCCGTCCAGCGCAGGAAAATCTGCGCCTTCATATGTAAAACCGACATTTTTGAATTCAACCCTGTTGCCGTTCGGCTTTTGCGGATCCTTTGCGATCTCCAAAACGGGCGCGTTCATCACCGTGTCTATGCGGTTGAGCGCAGTATTGGCGAGCATGGTACCGCTGGCTGCGAACATAATTTTTGCCAAAGCGGTCGAAATGATTGCCGAGAATACAGCGTAAAAGGCAAAGTTGGTGATGAATTCCGCAAAGTTGCCGGAGCTTAATGCAGACGGCGCTAAAAAGAGCGCGACGGGAATCAGGAACACGAACGCGCCCTCGGTAAAGGTAAGGTTGACAGACTGCGGCACACGGCATACGCCGTCTGTATACCGTTCGGCTTTGGCGCTGTAGTCCTCGATCGCCTGCTTGAACGCTTTGAAGGAATAGACCGTCTGCTGAAACACCTTGACCACGGGGATACCGCGCACATACTCGGTTCCCGCCTTGCTCATAACGTCCTGAGCGGTTTGATACTCCATCATCAGTTTAGCGTTTTTGCCGCCAATCATTGAAAACATCGCAACAACGGAAATGATAGCCGCCAGCAGACATGCCGCACCCATGCGCCAGTCGAATACGAACATCAGCACCAGCATTGCAATAAACATTGCTGCCGTGCCGACGATATCGGCGAGGTTGTGTGCAAGCAATGTCTCGGTTTCGGAAGCTGCGCCGTCAAGACGGTTTCTAAGCAGTCCCGAAGCGTTGTTGTCAAAAAAGCCGAGCGGCGTTTTCATCAAGTGAGCCACGCCCTGCTTGCGGATATTTGACGCGGTGCGGAATGCCGCCAAGTGCGTACACATCAGCGCGGCAAAGTAAACCAAGATACCGCCAACTGCAAAGGCGAAAGCAAGCCAGCCGTATTTGCCGATCTCCGTTGCCTGAGTCCAATCGGGCGCAACAGCGATCAAGTCCTTAATGACCAGCCATATGCAGACATACGGAGCCATTCCGAGGATCATTGCGACCGCCGATAAAAACAAACCGGAAAACAGCAACGCTTTATACTTTCCTGCATAAACGATCAGCCGTGAGAGCGGTGAGGGTTGTTTTTGTTTTTTCAAATTCATCAACTCCTGTTTGATATTCTTCTGTCCTTGCGAAAAACGCGATCATCGGATAACGACGACCGCGTTTTTCTATCAGGGATTATGGATACTGAAACCCAATTTAAATAGACACTCTTATTAGTTGCTGTTTATTGGATATCAATACCAATGGGGAAAAATGAAAACTAATTTATCAGCGATTTGCCGAGCGCTTTGCACGCGGCAACCGCCTCGTCATCGGGAGCGTCGTTGCAGATCACAGGCTCGGATGTCAATACCGCGCCGGCGCTTTCGCACTCGTCCTGCCAGTTGCGCATCCATTCGCCGTCGCCCCAGCCGTAGGAACCGAAAAGTGCGATCTTCTTTCCGCCGAGCTTACGAACACAGGCGCTGAACATCGGATCGAATTCATCTTCTTCAAGCTGCTCAGCTCCCATTGAGGGACAGCCAAAGACGATAGAATCATAATCGTCTATCATACTTTCGTTGAACTTGTCGCAGGTCAGTACATTGACCTGAGCTCCCGAGGCTTCAGCGCCTTCGGCTACAGCCTGAGCCATAGCCTCGGTGTTACCCGTGCCGCTCCAAAATACAATTGCTGTTTTCATATAAAACATCTTCCTTTCAATCTGTAATTTTAATCAGTTAAAGCTGTGATTAACTAACTGCCACTATCTTTTGAATGGTTAGTCAACGCTAACTCATAGACAAAATCAATAGCGGTTAGACACCGCTAACTGATATTATACAGTACTTTTTATAATTTGTCAAGAAATACTTCAAAATACAGCCACAAAAAACAGAGCGATTTTCACCGCCCTGTTAATCTGTGTTACAACTCAATTTTACCGTGCTTTTCCTCGTATTTCTCAATCGCATCACGGATCAAAATCAATATCTGACTATTCGCCGAGCGACCTTCATAGTCGGCTACAACGTGCAGTTTGTTCAACATTTCCTCGTCAATTCGTATAGATAAACTCTTAACAGCCATAAATAAACCTCGTTTCATATTTATTATGACTTTATTTTATGCCTACTATGTGTTATGATGTTTGATATAGGCACATAATATATCTAAATTGTATCTAACGGGGTTGTTATGAAAGCGTGTTGCGGATTCGGTCACAGGAATGTATTTGAAAATATAAGTAGTAAGCTTGATAATGCTGTCGAGGAAGCAATAGCGCAAGGCTGTGAGATATTTTACACGGGAGCAATGGGCGAATTTGACAGCTTGTTTTCCTTTGCTGTACGGAGTGCAAAGAAAACCTATCAGCATATAAAGCTGATTTGTGTAAAGCCGTATTTTACTAATGACATAAACACAAATAGGGAGTATTATGCAGCGATCTATGACGATATCATAATCCCTGATGAATTAGTGGATATTCATTACAAAGCCGCTATCAAAGCCCGCAATCGCTGGATGATCGACAACAGCGATATAGTCTTTATTTACACCGTGCGTAATTATGGTGGAGCGTATGAGGCAAAGAAGTACGCAGAACGTTCCAGAAAAAATATTACGATTATTTAGCCTTGGCTTTGATAGTATTCAGAGCCCTCTCACACACTCTCTTCGCAGTATCGGCATCGCTAAACCCGTGATCGGTGGCGATATCGGTATAGGGCAGCGGCTTGATTGGCTTTTCCTTCGGCTTGCCGTTTTCGTCTAAATCATTCTTGTCAGTATAATGCGTGCTGAAACATTCAGGGCAAAAGCCGAGGTGCTGGGCGAGCATTATCTTTTCTGTGTATTCCAAGCTATCGTAGGCTTCATACAGCTTATTATAAAGCTCCTGCTTGAAAAAGATATTTTCGGGATTGAGCGAGGAATCCGGCAGAAGGAAGTCAGTTGTTCCTGCGTCGTCCTCATCATTACTCTGAACATCGGTATAGTTTTCGGTGAGGATACCGCCCTCGATGATAGACTTTGTTTTCTCAGAGCTTTCACCGATTTGCGTTGCGACCTGTGAAATGGTTTCCTCCGTACCATTGCTTTACGAAGTCGGGCACATTCAAATTCGCTCTGCACGGAATAGCCCGTCCGCATTGTGCGGATATAATTATGCGCCTCACGCTCCATATACCTCTGAGCATACGGCAGAAACGGAGCTATGGAAATATCGTATTTAATTAAAGCCTTACATAAGCCTGTTACAAGGCTTTGCTTTATATCGGCAAAATGCTCTTCCATTGAGTATTTATTCCTAAAGAACTTCGCCTTTTCATTTAGCGTCGGCTCGTAATTGTGTAGGAACCAGTAGAAATATTTATCGTCGCCGCTCTGTACATACTGACGAATATACTCCTGCAAATCCATTTCAGGAGGTGGCGGCGTAATGCGGTATATTTCAAATTCTTTTTTCTCGATATGGCTCACTTTTGCTTAATTCTCCTGTCCGTTTCTCTGTACAAATTCTCACGCTTCATATCAATAATAAATTGAC
>OMZU01000062.1 GCA_900315605.1 uncultured Eubacteriales bacterium
ATATTTTCTGTTATTCATTGTTACATCACTCCTATGAGTAATATAACATATCAGCCACATTCTTGTAAAGTAAATTTATTTATGTCGTTTGCTATAAAAACGCGTTTTGCCAGATGCTTTACGCTCTCAAATTTTTGCGCACGGAAGCAAAAGAGTTTGAAACCGAGCGTTATGACCGGCAGGGTATCGCGGAAATCGAAGCCGAGCTTGACAGAATAATCAACAAGCGTCAGCTTGATGCCTCGGAGGACTGGCAGGCTTTGGGCACGAAGCTTTCGGGAAAAACTCCGGAGCCGTTTGATATTGAAAAATATCAGGAGGAATATATATCCGCCGAAAGGAGCAAAAAGGACGAGACCTTTTTGGGCAAGTTCATTCTTGCCGCGCTCGCGCAAAAGAGCATGGTGACAAACAGGATATTCAAATCGGGCAGCAAGCTTGCAGGCAAGTCTGTTGAGCGCGGAAAACGCGAATAAGGGAGGACAGAGCATGAGTTATTTTCAAAGGTTCCGGGGGATCGTGACCGGGATATTTTTGCTGGTTTTCGCCCTTCTGCTGTTTGCTTATCCTCAGGAGGGAAAATACATAATCGCAGGCGTCATCAGCATTTCGCTGCTTGTCTACGGATTCAAACAGCTTTGGTTTTATTTTTCGATGGCGCGGCACATGGTCGGCGGCAAAATGACGCTGCTTACGGCAGTCATTATTTTGGACCTTGCATTTTTTACGGTTTCGATGACAACGACCGACGATTATATCATACTTATATACCTGTTGGGCATATATTTATTTTCGGGTCTTATTGATATTTTGAGGGCGTTGGAAGCAAAAAAGCTGAGCGCGCCAAGCTGGAAATTCAAGTTCACAAACGGCGTGATAATGATATGCTTTGCCGCAGTTTTGATAATCTTCGGACTGTTCCGCGGAAAAATGGAGCTGCTGGTCTACGGCTACTGCGTGAGCCTGGTTTATTCCGCAATAACGCGAATAATAATTTCGCTGCGCAGAACAGCGATAGTATATATACAATAGCTCTTTATGTAACGCTGCACGATTCAAAAACGTTTTTTAGTTTTTTTAGTTTGGAGCATTTATTCAATGGACAATTGACAATGGACAATTGACAATTTTGGTCGTGCAGACAAAATTTATTAATCAAAAACCTTTGTTCCCGATGATATTTATATTTATTTAGCAAAATTTTTCTTTAGAGGTGCCCTTTCAATATTGCAGCTGCGCACCTGCTTGATTAATACTTAGGAGCTGACAAAATCAAAAACTCCCTTTCGGCGATGATCGAAAGGGAGTTAGTTTATGTAATTTGAATCGAAAGGAAATAAGTTGCTTCTGCTACTGCTCCGCGACCTGCTGCTCCTGTGCAGACTCCTGCTCCGCAGGTACTTGCTCGACTGAAACCTCGCTGACAACCGACTCAGGCTCCGGCGTTTGTTCAGCCGGCGCAGGCTCGGCGTCGTTTTCGGGCTCCCAGTCGTCAACATCATCAACGTTGTGGTCAACGCTTCTGGGGTCAACCTCGGCTGAGGTAAACAGAACTCCGTATTCCTTTGCGTCGTAGGACGAGGATGGAAGCTCCTCGCGGTCAACCTCGGCTCCGTCCTTAAAATATACCCTCCAGGCGTAAACCGCATAGTTGTCTCCGTCGCGGTCTCCAAGCTCGTTGGAGGTCTTTATCTCGTCATAGTTGCCGCTCTTGACGCCCCAAACAGAAGCGTAGAGCGTTGTGCCCACAACCTTGCACTCCAAAAACATTTGATAATCGGTGGGGTTTGAAAGCTTTAGGTCAAGGTTGGGATAGTCGATAGTTGCGTCAAGACCTGCCGGGCAGTAGGTTGAAGCCCACTTGTGGCAATAGCGTTCCTCGATCTCCATATTGGCGCGGATAGCCGCGTTGTATATCGTTGTGCTCGCCTGACAAATGCCTCCGCCGATACCGTCGGTCAGCTTGCCGTCCTCAATAACGTGAGCCGACTGATAGCCGAGCGATTCAAGGTTGGAGTTGCCGGTGCAGTCGTTGAACGACCAAACCTCGCCGGGGTCGATGATCGAGCCGCTGCATGAGTCGAGCGCGACCTTCATGTTGTTTGTGCCGGCTGCGGTGTTGGTTGAATAAGTCTCGTAGGAAGCGAGCTTTTGAACGTTGTTCTTTATATCCTCAATGTGGATATCGGGCTCAACGGGTTCTACGATAGCCTTGATCTCAACGGTGCTCAGTCCGCTGTGAACAGCCTCGCTGATTTTTTCCTCAAGGTCCTTTGAGTCGAGCTCTCTGCCGTTTGTGGCTTCCTCGTACTCAAATCTATCCTCGGAATACGGGTGAAAATCCGTCACCCTGGCGTTCTTGGCGTCTTCGTCGATCGAATCCTGTATAGCCTTGGTGTTCTTTATCACCGAATCGTCGGTCGGCTTTGCAACGACCTCATATGTAAGCGGCTTTTCCGAGGTGCCCTTGACTCCGTTTTCGTTGTCTTTCTTTAGCTGCTTGAGCACTTCTTCAATATTGAAGGTGTAATCAAAATCATTTTGAGTAAGCTCGGTCATTTCTCCGTCAGCCTCGACCGTTATCTTGATCGGGTCGATAAAGCTCTTGGAGTTGAGCTCCAAAAGCGACTGAGCCTGCTTGAAGGTCTTGCCGGCAACCGAGATGCCCGAAACCTCCGCGCCCTCGGCAAAGGTAAACTCCGGCGGATCGGTCGGCTTTTCAACCACGGCGGCAGCAACCGGCGGCTGCTCGCGATTGGCAAAAAGGCAGAAGCCGGTGATACCTGCGCCGATGACCAGCGCAGCCGCAACGGAAGAAATGATTATGACTTTCTTTTTATCGGCGAAAAAACTATTTTTTGTGCCCGAAGAAGCTTTGGCGGCTTTGTTTGAGGAATAGCGGCGGCCTCCTCCTTTTGAGGAGCGCGACGCGTCACCCGAGATATCCACCATGCCCTCGTCCGCAACAAACATATCATTATACTTATCGTTGCTCAAAAAATTCACCTCTAAAACCACTTGATGAACCGAACGTCCTTCGGTTCAATTATATAACATAAAAATAAATCTTTGTATTCTAATATATTGTACTATAAAAAAATGAAAAAATAAAGTAGAAAATCAAATTTTTTCTTTTTTTGGTGAAAATATCTCATAAAAAATCGGCGCGAGCCGCAGATTGCTTCATATTCCACCATTTCGAGTGGGGCTTATGCGATAAAACCGCAAAATTACAGTTGAAATCTTTTTTAAATATAGTTATAATAGTATTAAAACCGGATAATCATTTTTGAAATCAACGGAGAATCCTATGAACATACTTATTCTTACCGCCTCAACGGGCGGAGGTCACAAGCGCGCTGCGGCGGCGATAGAAGCAAAAATCAGGCAAAGCCACCCCGAAACGACCGTGACTGTTGTTGACGCGCTCAAATCGATCGGCAAAATGTACAACAAAACCGTTTGCGGCGGCTACCACTTTATGGCGACCAAGGTGCCCAAGGTCTACGGCGAATGCTACAAGATCACCGACCGCAAAAACATAATTCACAAGGCGGTCATGAAGTCAAACACCATGATGTCAAAAAAGCTGCTCGAAACAATCGAAAGCTGCAACCCCGACATCATCATTATTTGTCACCCGTTCGTCACCACAATGGTCTCGCGCCTAAAGGCAAAGGGAAAGCTTGACGTCAAGGCGATCGCCCTTATCACCGACTATAACGCGCACCGCACCTATATCGCGCCCAACATCGACGCATATGTTCTGGCGGAGCCGTATATGGCGCGAAAGCTGGAAATGGAATACGGAGTTGACAAAGGCAAGATATATCCGCTTGGGATACCCACCTTTGACAAGTTCACCTCTGAGTTTTCAAAGGAAGATATCTGCAAAAAAGAAGGACTTGACCCAAACAAAAAGACCGTTCTTCTCATGGCGGGCTCGTTCGGCGTGACCGGAGTTATGAACTTTTATGAACAGCTTGCAAAGGCGTCGGACGATCTGCAAATGATAGTTATAACAGGCAAAAACGGAAAGCTGTTTGAACATATGCACGACCTTGTTTTTGACCTTGGGACCAAGCGGCGCACAAAGCTTTTGTTCTTTGTGGACAACGTTGAGGACTATATGCACATCTCCGACCTGATCGTGACAAAGCCCGGCGGACTGACTGTGACCGAAAGCCTTGCCTGCGGACTTCCGCTGGCGATCTACAGCGCGTTTCCGGGGCAGGAGCTTGACAACGCCGAATATCTTGTGGGCGAAGAAGCCGCGGTTTTGCTTGACAAAAAGCGCGGAGCAGATCAGATCATCCAACTGATAAACTCGCCCGGCGAGCTTGACAGAATGAAAAAAAGATGCCGCAGCCTTGCCATGCCCGATTCCGCAGAAAAAATCTATGAGCTTGCTCAAAAGCTGAGCAAGGAAAAATAAAATTTATAATACTGACGATATGAAAAAATCAATTTCACTTTTGACCGCCGCCGCTTTGTCGCTTTGCGTGCTGGGCGCGTGCGCGGACAACGGTTCGATCTCAGGCAGCGAAAGGCTGTCGGAAAAATACAGCCGAAGCAAGGATGCGTCGCTGACCTATAACTTTGCCGACGGCGCGCAGGAAACCCCAGATGCATACAACAGCTTTGCAAATCAGGCGACAAGCCTTGAGCTAAAGCTCTTTAACAGCCTGTTCTCAGGCGAGCTCAAGAACAGCGACAAAATCTTTTTCTCCCCGGCAAGCACCGTTTTGCAGCTTGGGCTTATGCTCAACGGCGCGTCGGACGACGCAAAAAGCGAGCTTCTTCTTGCCTTTGGCGGCGAGCTTGGCGTTGATTCGCTCAACCAGTGCTCGTCCTATTTCAAAAGCAGAATGGAGAGCGTGAGCAGCCTGGACTCAGAAAAAAGCAAAGGCGATCCGAACGCAGAAGCCGAGGAGCCAAAGGAACATGTCAGCCTCAAAAGCTCTCTTTTCGTTGACAGCGACTGCAACATAAAGACGTCGTTTTTGCAGAGCAACGCGGATTTTTACGGAAACGATATTTTTAAGCTCGATTTTTCAAGCCGCGACAGCCTTGTGACAAAGCTGGGCGATTATTCCGAAAACCTGGGAAAGCTCTGCGAAAACAACTATTCCGAAATTTCGGGATACTCTTCGTTTTTGTTTTCGGAAACCGAGCTTCTCGACAGCTGGCTTGACGGCTATTCCGAAGCAGACCTTGAAAAATCGGAGTTCACAAACGCCGACGGCAGCCGCAGCAGCGCGGAATTTATGACCTCGTCCGAGATCTTGCTCCACAGCGAAAGCGCGAAGGGCGTTATGAAATACACCAAAAAGAATCCGCTCAAATTCGTTGCGATCCTGCCCAACGAGGGCACAAGCCTTGAGGAATATATTTCAAAGCTTGACGAACGCGAATACTTTAAGCTGCTCGACAGCATGGATATCATCATTAGAGCCGAGGCAAAGCTTCCGCAGTTTGAGATCGAAGCCCAAGACCTCAGCCTTAAAGCCGCGCTGGAGCAAAACGGTATCCGTTCGCTTTTTGACGGAAAATCAAAGCTTTCAGAGCTGAGCTTTTCGGAGGACTTTGCTCTTAACGAGCTAACGGAAACCACCCCTAGCTTCAGCCTTACTCCCTCGGGCTTGGGCTCGGGAACAGACGAGGTCAAGTCGCAAAAGGGCTCGGACAACACAGCCCTGAACCAAGCCTCGATCAAGTTTGACCGGCCGTTTGTTTTTATGATTATTGACAACGAATCCAGCCTGCCTGTTTTTATCGGAGCAGTTAGAAATCTTTGATTCAATGGACAATGGACAATTGACAATTGACAATTATTGTCGTGAAGATAGAATGCTTTTAAAAAACACCTTTGTTCCCGGTTGTATTTGTATTTATTTGGCAATAGTTTTCTGTTCAGCGTTGTAGGGGCGCACCCCTACTGTTTTAAAAAAATTATGGCTTTAGTAATACAGTCGGGAACAAAGGTATTTTTTGAATAGGTTCTATCTTCCCGAATTTTTCATTATTCGTTATTCTTTATTCACTATTCTTTTTCCCGGTGCGCCCTGTTAGACGACGTGCTTTTCTTGCCTGTAACGATGAATCCGATCGACTTCGAGAACAGCGAGCCATATGTGAAAGCATTTGCGGTGATTGGTGATGGTCTTCCACAATTAATATACTACACAAATAATAATATGCATGATTCTCTTGGTCAGTTTTTAACTGTGGCGTAGATTTATTCATTTTCATTTCTGGCTACTTGTATGGCGGAAAAGTGAGCAAGAATTTTAAAAAATGGTAAAAATACTTTTTTAATTATAATAAAAGATCAATTCATTTTACTATAAGTTTTCAGTGGTTTTTAAGAGTTTTATAACAGAAACGGGAAATTCTGCGGCTCTCGTTTTATATTTCTATTTTGCCGGTGCCGCACTGGAAAGTGTGGTAGATGAAACACGCGTTTATGCCGCGACAGCTATCGACAATGAGTATGCATATGGAAGGTTAAATACCGGGCAACTGTCCATTTATGGGTCTGCCTGCGCTGACGGAAAAGGATCATTATCAATAGACCGTGGAATAAATGCAATTTACAGATTTATAAGTTTTTTCAACTATACTGCAATTTCTTACCCACTGGTTCTAGGGAGGAGTCAAAAATATGCTGCTTTTCGCAATTATAGTATATGTTTTCTTGTTTTTTATTATATTTTTTAAAGCGAATATTTATGTGCGTGAACCTAGTATGAATTATTTGTGTAAGGAAAACACAGATTCAATTAAAGCAGTTTGTGCCATAATTGTTATGATTCACCATATTTCCAATGAATTAGAGTATGGTTTTGCTTTTTTGCCGTTTCAGATGGCTGGTTATTTGATGGTAGCTTTATTCTTTTTTTATTCTGGATTTGGTTTATGCTTTTCTTTATTACAAGATGATAAATATATTAATAAGTTTCTCTATAATCGTTTGAATAAGTTGTTTATTCCATTTGGGGTGGCGACCTTAGCATATGTTTGTTTTTATTTGTTTGTTGTGGGCGAATTTAATCCTATTCGTCTTTTGTCACAGTTCCTATTTGAAGAACCAGTCGTTAAGAATTCATGGTTTATACTAGTATTAATATATTTATATTTTATATTTTGGCTTTGTTTTAAAGTATTAGGTAAAAGAAAACTATCGTGGTGTATTTGGATAATAGTATTGTTGATATGGAGCTTTTGTGTATTTGTGCCGTATTGGGCTCCTACTATTGTTTGTTTTGCTATTGGTTTTATGATTGCATATTATAAAAAAGTTGTCGATAGACTCATAAAAAAGTACAATGTTAGTATATCGATTTGTTCTTTTGCTTTTGTTATTGCATTATCTTTTTTTAAGCATAAAACCGGAATGTTAGAAGATATGTTTAATATGTTTTCTGCAATCTTTTTTGTTCTGTTTGTTTTATCAATATCGACAAGAATTCAAATTCACAATAGAATTTTATCTTTTTTTAGTACAATATCATTGGAGATATATTTATACCATGGCTTGGTTATGCTAGCGTTGAATAAGATACAATTTATTTATTCCAGACCAATAATATATTTCTTATTGACAGTCATAATATCGATATTTACGTCGTGGATGATGGCCAAAATGAAAAGGGTACTATGTGAATTTAGATTTAGAAAAAGCAAAAACTGTAGATGAAAAATATGAGATATAATAGATTTTGTTTTGTTGTTCTTTAGATATTATATTGAAAATAAGTATCTTAACTGATATAGATGAAACAATGAAAATACTGTTAATTTAAGGCTCTTCCCTAGAACCAGTGGGTAAGAAATTGCAGTATAGTAGAAAAAATCTGATAATTCAGCCCGTGCAAAAACTCACAAGCCATGCTATAATATAATCAGCACAGCAAACGGAGTGATGACAGATGAAACACATCGAAGGAATCAGCAGAGA
>OMZU01000061.1 GCA_900315605.1 uncultured Eubacteriales bacterium
TGACAATGCACAAATCACACACCTAATCAGTATTTTTATCTCTACTATCCCACTTTTTATCTGGAATACTCTCGACTTTTGATGTGGGAAAGTTGAGTACGATAATTAATAAAACTAACTCAGTCATACATATCACCCCCTTTTTTTCGGGAGTGCTAACCGCCTTAACTTCCTTGTAGCTTCGTAATAAAATATAACATGTTTCGATTTAAAAGTCAAGAATTATACATTTTTGCAAATTGCGATTTAATATAAACTTGTGTATACCCAAATAAACAAAAGGCGACCGACGGTCGCCTTTTACTTATAATAACATTTGTTTTTCAAAATATCAAAGTGTTCCGAAGATCCGGTCGCCGGCGTCGCCCAAGCCGGGGCAGATGTAGGCGTTCTCGTTCAGGCAGCGGTCAAGACAGCCGACATAAAGCTGAATGTCGGGGTGCGCCTGCATAAGTGCGCCCACTCCCTCGGGAGCGGCGATTATCGACATGAATTTTATCTTTTTGCCTTCGCGCTTTTTGATTGAATCAACAGCGGCAATCGCCGAGCCGCCCGTGGCGAGCATCGGATCGACAACAACGATCTGCCTTTCGTCGATCAGGCTTGGCAGGTTGCAGTAGTATTCCGCAGGAAGGTGGGTTTCGGGGTCGCGCGCAAGCCCAATGTGACCCACTCTTGCCGAGGGCATAAGTGCCAAAAGCCCGTTCACCATTCCAAGTCCCGCGCGCAAAATCGGCACGATCACCGGCTTTTTGCCCTCAAGCACCGGTTGGCGCGTTGTTTCGATCGGGGTCTTGACCTCGATTTCCGTTGTCGGCAAATCGGCAAGTGCCTCATAGCCCATGAGCATGGCGATCTCTTCGATCAGCTTGCGAAATTCGCCTGTCGTTGTTGTTTCTTTTCTCAAAATCGTGATTTTGTGCTTAATAAGCGGATGAGTCATATATGATACCGACATGCTGCCCTCGCTTTTCTTTATTCTGCATCTCCGCCGAAATCCTCGGTGAGCTTTTTTACTATTTTTTCAAACTGCATTGAGTGCGACGCCTTTACAAGCACAACGTCGCCCTCGCGGATGTAACTGCCCGACGCGGCTAAAAAATCTTCTACCGTCTCGAACCAGATACCCTCTGCGCCCTTTGCCAGCTCCTCGGCAAGCGGTCCTATGCACAAGATCCCGTCCGCGCCCTTTTCTTTGGCGTACTCGCCGACCTCAAAATGCAGCTCCAGCTCTTTTTTGCCGAGCTCCTTCATGTCGCCCAGAACGGCGATTTTTCTTCCGTCAAAGTTCATCAGAGTGTCGATTGACGCCATCATCGAATTTGGATTAGCGTTGTAGCAGTCGTCAATGATCCTGATTTTGCCTGTGTTTATCACGTTTGCGCGTCCGCCCACGGTTTTGTACGCTTCAACGCCGCGTGCAAGCTCGCCGTCGTTCATTCCGAGCAGCCTTCCTGCCGCGACCGCCGCAAGCGCGTTTGATGCCATATAGCTGCCGATTGCGGGGATAGTTACGCTCAGCCGCTCGTTTTCAAAGCAAAGCTCGCAGCTGATACCGCCCTCGGCGTTGTTTACAATGTTCTCGGCGCGGTAATCGTTGCCCTCGCCCAGCCCGAAGAATATTGGCTTTTTGCCGTTTACCTCGGTGATCGTCGAAAGCTTGTCGTCGTCGCCGTTGAGAATGAATTCCGCGTTTTCGCGCGCAAAGTCAAACATCTCGGTCTTTGCCCTGAGCACTCCGTCGCGGTCGCCCAGCTTTTCAAGGTGACAGCTTCCGATCACGGTCAGCACGCAGATCGTGGGCTGTACCATCATTGAAAGCCTGTGCATTTCTCCGAAATCGGAAATCCCCATCTCGATGACCGCAGCCTCGGCGTCCTCCGGCATTGAAAGCAGGGTGAGCGGAACGCCCAGCTCGTTGTTGAGGTTGCCCTGAGTTTTGTGGGTCTTGAATTTTTGCGAAAGAACGGCGCAGAGCATTTCTTTGGTCGAGGTCTTTCCCACGCTGCCCGAAACTCCCACGATCGGGATATCGAACTTTTCGCGGTACGCCTTGGCGATTTTTTTGACCGCCTCAAGGGTCGAATCAACAAGTATATACGCCATGTCGTCGGTTTTGGGCGGCTTTTCGCAGAGTGCGCAGATCGCTCCGTTTTGGTAGCAGGTCTCGATATAATCGTGACCGTCAACGCGCTCTCCCTTTATCGCCAAAAACAGCGAGCCCGGCTTGATTTGTCTGCTGTCGCGCTCGACCGAGGTTATGCAAAGCTTTGACTGTTCATCTGTGGCAACGAGCCTGCCGGCGCAGGCTGAGGCAATTTCCAATAAGGTGAAATTTTTCATAAGCTTCCTTTATTTTTCAGGCGTCCTTTATTAGAGGTGCCCTTTGTATTTTTTCATTGAAATGTCTATGATTTTCTCGCAAAGGTCGGCGTAGCAAATGCCCTCAACAGCCGCCTCCTGCGGCAAAAGACTTGTGGGCGTCATACCCGGCAGGGTGTTTGCCTCAAGACAGTAGGGGTCGCCGTTTTTGTCGAGGATAAAGTCTATTCTGGCGTAGCTTTCAAGGTGCAGCGCGTTGTATGCCGCCACTGCTGCCGAACGAAGCGCGTCGTCGGCTTTTTGGTCAATATCAGCCGGGCAGATCTCGTCGGTCGCGCCTGCCTGATATTTTGCGGCGTAGTCATAAAAGCCCGACTTGGGAATTATCTCGATCGGAGGCAGAGCCTTGCCGCCGAGGATCCCGACAGAAAACTCTCTGCCTTCAATAAATTCTTCAACAACGATCTCGTGCTCGCCGTAGCCAAAGGCTTCTTTGACCGAGGCTGCAAATTCGTCGCTGTTTTTTGCAGCAGTGATACCCACGCTTGATCCGCCCGAGCAGGGCTTTACAACGCAGGGGAATGTGTTCCAGCTCTTTGCGTCCTCGGCAGTTTTAAAGATCGCGCCCTTTGGAGTGAGCACGTTGTTTTGGATCAAAACGCTTTTGGTCAAGCCCTTGTTCATTGCCAAAGCCGAGCCAAAGTAGCCGGAGCCTGTGTATTTGATCCCAAGCAGATCGAACGCCGCCTGGATCTGACCGTTTTCGCCCTCGCCGCCGTGGAGCGCGAGGAAGGTTATGTCGGCATAGCTGCAAATCTCGATCACGTTGGAGCCGATAAATCTTCCGGATTTGTCAAGGCGTTTTTCCCTGACCTCGTTAAAATCACTTACCGTGCTGCCAAGGCTTATATCGTCAACAAAGCTGTAGTTTTGCTTAAAAAGAGCGTCGATGTCGCAGATGTTCTCCTCGTATCCGGTAAAAACGTCGAGCAGCACGACCTCGTGTCCCTTTTCTCTCAGCGCGCGGGAAACCAGCAGTCCCGACGAAATAGAAACGTCGCGCTCTGTGCTGAGTCCTCCTGCCAGTACAACAATTCTCATATCAAATTAACCCCTATTCTCCGATAATTTTTATCAAAGCGTGCTTTTGGCGTTTGCCGTCAAGCTCATAGTAAAAAATCTGTTCCCATGTGCCAAAGTCCAGCCTGCCGTTGGTGATCGCGCAAACCGTTTCTCTGCCCATTATCGTGCGCTTAAGGTGCGCGTCGGCGTTGTCCTCAAAGCCGTTGTGTGCGTATTGGCTGTAGGGCTTTTCGGGCGCGAGCTTTTCGAGCCAGCGTTCATAGTCGCTGTGAAGCCCGCTTTCGTCATCATTTATAAACACCGAAGCGGTGATGTTCATGGCGTTGATCAAAACCAGACCCTCTTTGATCCCGCTTTCATCGATCGCCTGCTGGACCTGCTCGGTGATCCTTATTATCTTTCTGCGCTGCGGAACTTTGAACCACAGCTCCTTGCGATAGCTTTTCATATCCTGCTCCTAATCCACAATTTAAGATTCCCTAAATAACGGTCGTAGGGTCGCACCCATGTGTGCGACCTAAAAGCCATGGTGTATCCGAGGGCGCACACGCGGGTGCGCCCCTACACCGGGGGGTTCCTTAAGGGACACCTCTAAAACATATATCCGTTGTGACCCCAAAGCTTTACTTCTTCGAACTTGACATAGCAGTAGCTTCCGTCAATTTCTGCAAGCTCGCTGAGTATGGAGCAAATTTCGCCGGTGATCGCGGCGTAGGCTTCCTTTGTGGAGCTGCCGAGGATCTTGACCTCGACAAAAGCCATGTTTGATTCTCCGTCGCGGTGGAACATCATCTGCGCGCCGTCCTCGACCGCACACATAAGGTGGCCGTCGCTTTTGCCCGGGATAAGACTGATCGCGTCGGAAAGACGGTTGTTGATTTCGTTTTTGGTTTTGCTGTCAAGCGTTGCGTTGGTTTTAACATTAATAAAAGGCATATCAATCATCCTATATACATATTTACTCTATATTATAGCTTTTTATCCCGATTATTGCAAGTATTTTTTCGCCGAGCAGACAGGTCGGCAGAAAATCAAACGTCGGTTGCCCGAAAATTAGTTTTTTAATACGAGTGTGCGCCCTACCTATATAGCCAACATTTGTTCCTTTGAACCAGCCTTTCATTTTATATCAAACTCTTTTTTTATGAACCATTGTTTACCTATAAAACATCATATAACATAAAAGTTTGGCGTACAGGCGACCAATGGTCGCCCCTACATCTTATTTTGGTAATATCTTGCTTATTAAATATAAATATAATCGGGAACAAACGCATATCATAGATAAATTCTGTCTGCTCGACCAAAATTATCAATTGTCAGTTGTCAGTTGTCAATTGAATTAATTGTGGATACTGCTTGAATTATTACTTATTAGTTGTTATAATATTCTATAAATAATGCAGCGGCATAAGCTCATTTGCTTTTTAAGGAGGATATCAACATGTGTGAAAAATGCAACAAAAAGCCGTACTATATAACAACCGCCATAGCCTATACCTCGCGCAAGCCTCATATCGGCAACAGCTACGAAATTGTTCTTACCGACGCGATCGCGCGCTACAAGCGTATGCAGGGCTACGACGTTTTTTTTCAGACCGGCACAGATGAGCACGGTCAAAAGATTGAAATGTACGCTCAGTCTGAGGGCTGCTCTCCAAAGGAATATGTAGACAAGATTTCGGGCGAAATTCGCGACATTTGCGACGTCCTCAACACCTCTTACGATTACTTTATCCGAACAACCGACCCTCAGCACGAAAAGACTGTTCAAAAGATTTTCAAAAAGCTCTATGAACAGGGCGATATATACAAGGGCAGCTACGAGGGACTTTACTGCACCCCGTGCGAGAGCTTCTGGACAGAAACTCAGCTGGTTGACGGCAAATGCCCCGACTGCGGCAGAGAGGTGAAGCCAACCAAGGAGGAGGCTTATTTCCTGCGCCTGTCAAAATACCAAAAGCAGCTTGAGGAATATATAGAATCTCACCCGGACTTTATATATCCCGAAAGCCGCAAAAAGGAAATGCTCAACAACTTTATCAAGCCCGGCTTGCAGGATCTCTGCGTTTCGCGCACGAGCTTCAAGTGGGGAATCCCGGTCGATTTTGACCCCAACCATGTTGTTTATGTTTGGATCGACGCTTTGTCAAACTATATCACCTCGCTGGGCTACGACCCCGACGGAAGCAGCGAAAAATATAAAAAATACTGGCCTGCGGACGCGCACATCGTAGGCAAGGATATTGTTCGCTTTCATACGATCTACTGGCCTATTATGCTAATGGCTTTGGGTCAGCCGCTTCCCAAGCAGGTGTTCGGTCACCCGTGGCTGCTTTTCGGCGAGGACAAAATGAGCAAGAGCCGCGGAAACGTTATTTATGCCGACGAGCTTGTTAAGCTTATAGGCGTTGACGCGGTGCGTTACTATCTGCTCAGCGAAATGCCGTTCGGAAACGACGGCTCGGCATCCTACGAAACGATCATCGAGCGTTTTAATTCCGACCTTGCCAACACCTTGGGCAACCTTGTAAACCGCACGATCGCCATGAACAACAAGTATTTCGACGGTATCGTTCAGGCTCCGACTTGTCCCGAACCGCTTGACGACGAGCTAAAGCAGTTCTGCCTTGACACCGTAAAAAAGGTTGACGACTGCATCACGTCCTTCCATATCAGCGACGCCTTAGAGACAGTCATGAGCCTTGCCAAGAGGTGCAACAAATATATTGACGAAACCGCGCCCTGGGTGCTCGCAAAGGACGAGGCAAAGCGCGAGAGGCTGGGCACGGTGCTCTATGATCTGCTTGAAGCCATTCGCTATGTCGCTGTACTGCTTCTGCCGTTCATGCCGGATACACACACAAATATTTTGTCGCAGCTCAACTGCGATATCGCGGACTATGACAGCCTTGCGGAGTTCGGAAAAACCGTAGCCGGTACAAAGCTCGGAGAGCCTGTTCCGCTGTTTGTAAGGATCGACCCCGAAAAGCTTTATGAGGAGATCGTCGAAATGCAAAGGGCGAACGCGGCTGAGGAAAAGGCTATTGAGGAGATCGAAGAGGAGATCCCCGAAATCCCGATCGACGACTTCGCAAAATGCGATATCCGCGTCGGCGAGGTCAAGGCGTGCGAGAAAATCAAGAAGTCAAAGAAGCTTTTGAAATTCAATATTTTTGACGGAAGCGGCGAGCGCACCATCGTAAGCGGTATCGCTAAATTTTATCAGCCTGAGGATCTGGTCGGCAAGAAGATACTCTTTGTTTCCAACCTGAAGCCGGTCAAGCTCTGCGGAGTTGAAAGCCGCGGAATGATCCTCTCGGCAGTTGAGGGCGAGGGCGACGACGAGCGTTTGCAGGTGCTGACGATCGAGGGTATGCCCGCAGGCTCAAAGATCTGCTGATATGTTTAGCAATATTTTTGACGCGCACGCGCACTATGACGACGGCTGGTTTGACGAGGACAGAGACGAGCTTTTGACCTCTCTGCCAAGCCTCGGTGTGTGCGGAGTCGTGAACAATTCCGTTGATCTCGGCACGGCAAAAAAGGTGATCGCGCTTGCCGAAAAATACGAATATATCTACGCCGCGGTGGGCTTTCACCCGGAAAATCTTGACGATATGCCGCCGGATTATCTGCAAGAGATCGCAGAGCTGACCGAGCACCCAAAGGTCGTGGCGATCGGCGAAACCGGACTGGATTATCATTGGGACATTCCGCGCGAAAAGCAAAAGCGCGTTTTTGAGGAGCAAATAAAGCTTTCTCTGGAGCTCAAAATGCCGCTTGTTGTTCACGACCGCGAAGCGCACGGCGATGTTTTTGAGCTTTTGCGCAAATATAAGCCAAACGCGCTGGTACACTGCTTTTCGGGAAGCGTTGAGTTGATGAGAGAAGCCGTAAGGCTTGGCTTTTATATCAGCCTGGGCGGAGTAGTCACCTTTAAAAACGCACGCCAAAGCGTTGAGGTGGCTTCCGAGATCCCACTTGAAAAGCTTCTGCTCGAAACCGACGCTCCCTATATGTCGCCGGTACCATTCCGCGGCAAGCGCAACGACAGCTCAAAAATAATTTATGCGGCAGAAAAAATCGCCGCTCTGCGCAACATCACGGTTCAGGAATTGCTGAACATCACAAGCGAAAACGCAAAACGGTTTTATAAAATATAATAATATATTATTTTAGGGGATCTCTGAAAATTCAAGATTGCGATTATGCGCGGCAGGGAATTTTGGAGGTTCCCTTTATTTTATACTAAACTCAAATAAAAAATAGACAATCTTTGCGGTCTATTTTCCGCAATACTTCGTTGTCGTCCTTGCAAGGCGACAGCCTTGCGGCGTCCTCTGAGATTAGTATTACCCAAAGGGATAGCCTTATTATTCGTTGTGAAAATAGGTCACATATAATTGACTACATTTCCTCAAAATGCTATAATTTTTACAAAATTCGACGCGGAGGGAATTGTATGAATAATCAGGCAAACAACATAGAGCTGAGATATTTCAGCGGATATATTCGCAACAGAAAAAAACTTTGTGCAGAGCTGAATGTTTCGTATCAGCAAAGCAGACAAGCCTGTGAGGAACAGGTTCTGGTTCGTGCCTATCTGCAATGGGGGCTTGAAATGACAAGCCACATTTTCGGCATGTTCGCGTTTGCGATCTGGGACGGCAACGCTCAAAAGCTTTTTGTCGTCAGAGATCAGGTCGGTCAAAAGCAGATGTTCTATGCCGTTGTCGGTTCGGATTTGATCTATTCGGGCGACATCAACGAGATCGCCGCCGACCCAAGGCTTGACAAGCAGCTCAACAAGCGTATGCTGCAGCAATATCTTTTCTATGGCTACCCGATCGGCAAGGAGACCTTTTATGAGGGCGTTTTCAAGCTTTTGCCGGGTCATTATCTGGAATGGGACGGAAAAACCGCTGCTGTTCGCCGCTACTGGAAGCCTGAATTCAAACCCGAAAACACAAAAACTGCCGACGAATGGGCAGCCGAAATAGTTTCGACAGTAGACGAGATCCTTGATGAAGAAAGAGGCGACGCCGAGGTTCCCTACAAGGAGTCTTTTCTTTCGGGCGGAGTGGACTCTTCATATCTGTTTGCCGCAAGCGACGCGCAATGCGCAAACACAGTCGGCTATGCCGAATCCGGCTTTGACGAATCTGCGCTGGCGCGGCATACGGCGGAGGTGCTGAACAAGGCTTTTCGTGTGAAGCAAATCGCCCCCGGCGAATTTTTTGAGAGGATACCGACCGTGATCGAAAAACTCGGTCAACCCCTGGGCGACGCTTCGGCGGTTGCGTTTTCGCTTGGCTGCAAGGCTGTCAAGGAATACGCCGACGTTGTTTATTCCGGCGAGGGAATCGACGAATTTTTCGGCGGATACAATGCGCACAAAAGACCGCTGGGCGAGGGCTGGACCTACCTTACCTGCTCTCACATAATGTCGGAGGAGGTCGTGCGTTCGGTTTTGAGCGGCTACGACGAAAAGGTTAAGATCGCCGATCCGGTTACTGAGATTTGGAACGAAACAGCCGGTCAGGACGAGCTTTCGCGCAAGCTGACGATCGACGTTTCGCTTTGGCTTGAGGGCGATATATATCTCAACACCGACCGCACCTCAACTGCCTGTGGGATCGAGCTGCACACTCCGTTCAGCGATCTGAGGCTTTTTGAGCTTGCCGCAAGGATCCCCGGCGAATTTAAGTTTGTCGGCGATCAAAACAAATATGTGTTCCGCAAGGCGGCAGCAAGCAAGCTTCCCGACGAAGTCGCTTTTCGCAAAAAAGTCGGCTTTGCAGTGCCGATCCGCAAATGGCTTGCCGATGAAAGCTACAACAAGCCCATTGCAGAGGTGCTTTTTGGCGAAGCGTCTCAAAAGTTCTTCAACCAAAGCACGCTGAAAGAATGGTGGGAAAGCTACCTTGGCGGCGAGGAGTTCTTGTGGAGCAGGATCTATGCGATATACGCCTTTCTGCTTTGGTACAAAACAAATATGTAAAAGGCTTGCAGTGAGCCTTTCAGCGGATATTATATAAAAAAACGTTGCCGGGAATATGAAACGTCATATTCCCGGCAACGTTTTTGGCGTCCCAGAAGGGAGTCGAACCCCCGACCTTTCGCTTAGGAGGCGAACGCTCTATCCAACTGAGCTACTGAGACAAATAAGATCCACGCGGATTTACCAATTCATTTTATCGCAAATGCGGCTGTTTGTCAAGGGAAGCGGAACAAAAATTCACGCCCGACCCTTGCTTTGCGATGCGCACAGCCTGAATATGCGGCGTCGGCTTAATAAGGGGGTTTATTTTGCCGCCGAAATGATGTATAATAGCTATATCGACAAAATTCGCGCGGAGGGATTTGCATGTCAACTGACTTTGAAAAAAACTATAAAGATATTTCAGGCACCGAGCTGTGGAAAATTTTCAGAGAAAAATGCAGCAATGATGAATTTGTCGTTGCGGTCGGCAATGTGTGCAAGTTCGGGATAGAAAAATCAAAGGCTATAATAAAGTTTTTTCCGAATTTCACCCTGCATGATATTACGCATATCAGAAACGTCTGCGATTGGATGACCGCGCTGCTCGGCGAAAGGGCAAATGAGCTAACCGCACAGGACGCGGCAATGCTCTTGATGTCGGCGTGCTGTCACGATATCGGCATGAGCGTTTCGGCAGAGCAGGAAGCTGAATTAAAGAAAAATACCGGAACTGAGGAATGGAAAAAATACTTTGATTCAAACCTAGGCGATTGGGAAGAATTTGAGGAAAATAAAATAATCACTGATAAAATGCTCAGAAATTACGTGCGAATCAATCATCATGAGCGCGTAAAAGAACAGCTTTTTGAAGCTGAATGGGATCGTGCTTTAGATGATAACGGACTTCAAAAACAGGAGTTTATTTCCCTGTGTAAAAGTCACGGAGAAGAATTGAAAAAGCTTGAAGATGTTATAGATGATGATACTGCAACATTTGATATGCGGCTGTGCGCTGTTTTGCTAAGACTTGCGGATATTCTTGATTTTGACCCAACTCGCGCACCTGCTTCACTGTTCAAGCATGTTGGACTTGACAAGCCAAAGGACAGCGAAATGGAAAAAAGCAGTAAAGAGTATCAAAAGAACAGTGCAGGTAAGATTATTTTTCGTGACGGCAAATACATATATTCGGCTGTTCTTGATGACCCGCAAATCAAAAAAGAGGTTGAGGGATATCTGGATTGGGTTGAAAAAGAACTGAAAAAATCTCAGGCTTATATCAAAAAATTCAACACTGCTTGGAACAACCTTGAACTTCCCCAAACAATCAATCGGAAAATAACTCTCAGCACCTGCAAATCCGGAGATTTTCATATTACAATGGATCAGGACAGAATTATCGAACTACTGACAGGAAAGAATTTGTATTCCGACCCCTGCGTATTCGTGCGCGAGCTGCTGCAAAATTCGATAGACGCTATTCTTTGGCGCGGCGAAAATGATTCAAGCTTTAACGCCAAAGAACACGGAAAAATCACTATTACAACGTGGCATGACGGGAACGGTCAGGGTTGGTTCAAAATTGAGGACAACGGCACCGGCATGGACGAGAATATTATAGAAAAATATTTTCTTAAAGCCGGACGTTCTTATTATGATTCCGATGATTTTAGGAGAGATAAAAAGAATTCATCAAAAAAAAGCAATTATAAGCCGATCAGCCGATTTGGAATCGGAATACTTTCCTGCTTTTTGAGCGACAGCGACAACAAGCTTGAAGTATCTACAAAACGTTATTCAAACGGTTCAAAAGCTATCCGTCTTAGCGTAACAGGCTTGAATGGTCTTTATAAGCTTGCAACAACTGAACAAGACAGAAGCGACTGGCAGAAAATGCCGGTGCAAAAGGGTGAGAATGAAGAATGTTTCAGAACCGAGCCGGGAACAACGATTTGCGTTGGAATGAATCTCTTTAGCCTCGGAGATTACCGCAGCATCAAAGAGGTTGTGGATAAGTATGTTCAGTTTCCCGATATGAAAGTTGAGTATAATGGAATTGAGGGTTCGGATACATATCCGACAAAAGACGATTTTTTGAAAGCAATCGCAGAACTGAAAAAGGAGCACGGCGATACTTGTCCGATTGTTTGTAAGTACCCGATACCTGATGAAAAGTATGAAAAGCTAAAAAAGCATTACCCCGAACTGAATTGGGAATCTGTTCCTGAGTTAGAATTAAAATATTATCCTCTGGATAATTACACTTCCGGAGATAATCTTTGCGGTTTAGCAGTTCGTGTTTATGTTGACACAAAATCAATAAGAGGCTCATATTCTTATGCGTATCAAACTTATGAAATTGAGTTAAGAGAGGATTCGCGCTTTAGGTCTAACGGAAATATACATGTATTTTTTAGAGTTGGCACCTCAGGAAAACTGAGAAATAAGATTGAAGAATTAAGGCTAAAATATGGTTCAAAAATAATAAAAGCAGTTGAAGAATACGGACGTTTTGACTCAGGTATAGATATAGATTTTTCATTATCCGATCTATCAGAATTACTCAGCGATTCCGAAAATGCTTTGTTAAAATACATTTTTCGGAAAAGTATTGGAATTGGGGCAACAACATCTTATAATGGTGTTTTTGCCGATCGTAAATATGATTATCATGGTGATCCCACAATAGTTTATATACTTAGGGGCAGCTATGCTCCGGAGGTTAATGTTGCCCGTGATTCGATCACTAATCTCCCGATTGAAGCTGCCGTAGAATTTGATATAATTAATGATACTATTGAATACCGTACAATTGAAAAATATTATTCATCAGATTATCATTTTAAATCCGAAAGAGAGCTAAGTGATCTGGTAAAAAAACATCCTGAATGGGAATCGAGAATTGTTATAGAGGATCATGACGAGAATGAAAAAGCAGTATCCGAGATAACTAAAGGTGATTCTTTGCGTTTCACCTCATTTGACACATATTCTCTAATTGATAATATAGCTATAGCATTTTTAAAAGAAAAGTATTCTTTATCTTATTCAGTAGAGCAACACAGAATTTTTATAGAAGATAAAGAAGAAAACGGTTTAGATACAAGCGATTTTCCGGTTCGAATTTTTTTCAATTTTTGGGATAACAGTAATCTTCTGGGAATGATTTCAAAATACAGAATAAATGTCTATTCTCCCGAGCACCGCTTTTCTAGGTGGCTTATTGAAAACCGTAAATCGCTTGAAAAAGAGTTGCCCATAGTTTACAAAAAGATATTGGAGATTATGATAAAGGCAAAAAATAAAACAGAAGTTATAAATGATTTAAACGATACTCTCGCACAGCTCAAAAACTACAGAAACAATCATTTCGGAATAACTGACGAGCTTTATCTTACGGAAGATGATTTAGTACAAGGCTTATAACGCAACCGCAAAACAAAAGGCGACCGTCGGTCGCCTTGAATTTCTCCGGGGGTTGTTAAGCCGAAGCTGCCGAATATGCTTCCCTTACCGCTATTGCAAGCTGGTCTGCGCACGAGGTGGGGCGTCTGCCGCAGGTGTTGCCCCTCAGCTTTTCTTCGATCTGCTCGACCGTCCAGCCGTCAACCAGCTTTGAGATCGCCTTTAGGTTGCCGTTGCAGCCGCCCAAAAATTCAATATTGGTTATAACGTTGCCCTCAATGTGAAAATGAATCTCAAGCGCGCAAACGCTTTTGGTTCGATAAACATAGTCCATTTTGAAATCTCCTTTTTATTGCCGCCGCGCGGCGTACATGTATACAATAATACTCATTCGCGGCAAAATGTCAAGCGTTATTAACATTTTCACCCGGCTTTTCTCCTGTCAAAAACTCAATGCTGCGCTCAATCGAGTCCTTTGAGCTGCCCCATTCCTGACCCTTGCTGCGATAATCGAACATCGAGCAAAAATGCGTGATATCCGCCTTGAGCGAAACCAGATAATTCTTGGTCAGCGCGGCGGTGTCCGCATAAAAATCCGACAGGTTCTTTGAGCCTATCCCGCCCTTGCCCATTGCCGCGCGCATAAGAAAATCATAGTGCTTTAGGCAGATGTACGGCTGCTCGTTAAAAAGCCTTTTGAACTCGCCGCCCTTTGACCATTCAACAAAGATCGTCGCGGTAAAATGCAGCATGTCGCTTTTGATCCGGTCGCAAACATAGCAGCTCTCAAGCTCGGCTTTTATACCGTCAAGCTGCTTTTTGTCGGGCTTGCCCTTTAGCTTTTTGGGCATATATCGGTCGATAAGCTCCTGCAAATGGCTCTCCAAAATCAGCGCGTTGGGCAGCTTTTGACCCACGGCGAACATCTGTGAAAAATGGCGGTGGCAAAAGCCCTTTTTGTTGGTCTCTATCCTAACGCTCGGCTCCATCATCGCGTCGCCGGTGATAAACCTGACGTACTGCTCCTCAAGCATACTCTCCATCCGGCAAATAGGACAGCCGTCCTTCGGGGCGAAAATATCGTTGATCGGAATTGTGCAGATCGTTTCTTTCATAAGCTTTGCTTCTCCTTATGGATTCATCAAAGTCATTATACCATATTCTCTCTGAATATGCTATACTTAAATTAGTGTGGAGTTTGGAGTGTGGAGTGTGGAGTTTCGGTCGGGAAGATAGGTTTTATTTGAAAAACACGTTTGTTCCCGACTGGATAAATATAGCTTTATAGATTTTTTAATGTGGAGTTTGAAGTTAAGGATCGCTTTGCTCCAAAGTATTATTGTTTATTGGATGTGATACAATGAAACCGGAAAATACGATTAGGTATAAAAGTAAAAAATTTGCTGTCAGGATCGTTAGGGTGTATCGTTATTTGACGTTGGAAAAACATGAATATGTTATGTCAAAACAGCTTTTGCGCTGCGGAACAAGCATAGGTGCAAATATAGCTGAGAGCGAGTGTGCCGTCAGCCGAAATGACTTTGTTTCAAAGGTTTATATTGCGCTAAAGGAGTGCTCCGAAACCGCATATTGGCTTGAACTCTTGCTGGAAACAGATTATCTGAACAAAAATCAATTTCAATCGTTGTATAATGATTGCATGGAAATGAAAAAAATGATGCAGGCTACCACGAGAACTATGACTGCCGGTAAGCATTTATAAATTAGGAGCGAAGCGACCTTTATAAATCCGGTCGGGATTAAACGTCTTTTTCAAATAAAACCTATCTTCTCGACCGAAACTCCACACTCCACACTCCACACTCCAAACTCCACACTAAAAGAAGGTTTATTATTTATGGAATATATTTTACAAAACAATGGCGTCTTGGTAAAGGGCGTAACCGACCTTGACCTTGCCCAAACACTTGACTGCGGACAAAGCTTTAGGTGGACGCAGCAGGACGACGGCTCGTTTTCGGGCGTTGCGTTCGGGCGGAGAGTGAGCGTTTCGCTCGACGGCGACAGGCTTTTTATTCGCGGTGCGTCGACTGAGGATTTTGAAAAATACTGGCGCGGTTATTTTGACCTTGACCTTGATTACGGAAGCATCAGAAAATCGGTAGCCGCCCTTCATCCGGTTTTGTCCGAGGCAGCTCGGTATGCTCCGGGGATCAGGATTTTGAGGCAAGAGCCGTGGGAGGCTTTGTGTACGTTTATCATTTCGCAAAACAACAACATAAAGCGGATCAAGGGCATAGTCGATCGGCTGTGCGAAAGCTTTGGAGAGGACATAGGCGGCGGCTTTGCCTTTCCGAGTGCCGAAGCTTTGGCAAGACTTTCGCCCGACGACCTTGCGCCGCTTCGTGCAGGATTCAGAAACCGATACATTATCGACGCGGCTCAAAAAGTGGCTTCGGGCGAGGTTGACCTTGAAGCCTGCCGCACGCTTGAATATGAGCAGGCGCGGCGCGAGCTGATGAAAACTACCGGCGTGGGCGTAAAGGTCGCCGACTGCACCCTGCTGTTCGGACTGCACAGGATAGAGGCGTTCCCTGTTGACGTCTGGATGAAGCGCGCGCTCAAAACGCTCTTTCCCGGAATGACCCCGGCGGACTTTGGCGAGTATGCAGGGATCGCGCAGCAATACATATTCCACTACAGCCGAATGCATCCGGAGGTTTTTGAGAACGATAAATAAGGTTTTTGGTGCTCCGCTATTGACACAACAGCGGATTGTATATATTATTAGTAAAGGGCACCTCTAAAAATTCACTGTTGTTCAGAGGTGCGGATATTTTATAGTAGATTTATGTCAAAACGACGAAGTCATACTGACGTATAACGAGGAGTGATTTGTGACTATGGGCAGCTATGAATTTTTAGAGGTGCCCTAAAGATAATCTACGCAGAAAGCGGCTGTGTGCCGCGTTACGAAAGGAAGATTTTTGTTGGAAGGCTTTATTGAACAGGTTGTAAAACGAGTGAACAAACCAAAGCAGCTTATTATCAAAATCGTTGCGGTGCTTTTGCTCATCACCGTGCCGCTGGGCGTTGCATTGCTCGCGCCGGTCGTGGGGATCCCGTATTTGATTTATGTTGGATTTTTTATTTTTATCGGTGGTATCTATGCGGTTTGGTATGTTTTTTCACAGCAAAAGGTGGATTTTGAATATTCTGTGACCGACGACGAATTGTCTGTTGCAAAAATCATTTCGCTGAGAAAGCGCAAGAATCTTTGCAAGGTCAAAATCCGCGATATCGAGCGGCTTGACAAGGGCGAAAAGACGATCGAGGGGCTCAGGATCTCAAAACCCTTTGAGGCGGCGCACGATATCGACAAGGAAAGCGAAAATTTTTATGCGGTTTTTAACAGCGCGGCATACGGAAAATCTGTTTTGATTTTCTCGCCGAACGAGGAAATCTTGCAGGCAATGAAAAGATATCTCAACCGCGAGATCGTTGTAAAGCTGTTCTATCAGCAAAAGGTCATCTGATATGGAACGAACCGATTTTAGTATTGTCAAAAAAGCGTTTCCGCCCCGCCCCGACGATTCCAACAAGGGGAGCTTCGGCTCGCTGCTCAGCATTTGCGGCTGCTACGGAATGGCAGGCGCGGCGATAATGGCAGGCAGAGCGGCTCTGCGCTGCGGCTTGGGACTGCTCAAATGCGCCTTGCCCAAAAGCATATATCCGATTGCCGCGGCTCAGCTTTTGGAGAGCGTTTTTTTGCCGCTCGACGAAACACACGACGGAAAGCTCAGCGCGACTGAGCTTGAAAGACTGCTGAATGAAGCGGAAAAATCCACAGCCGTGTTGATCGGCTGCGGACTTTCGGTGAGTGAGGACACGAAAAAAATCGTCAGGAGCTTTGTGCGCGAATGTGAGAAGCCGATGCTCCTTGACGCGGACGCGCTCAACTGCATTTGCGACTCGCCTGAGATCCTCACAACGGCAAAGGCAAAAATCATAATCACGCCGCACCCGGGCGAAATGGGCAGGCTGGTCGAAAAAACCGCCGCCGAGGTGAATTTAGCGCGCGCCGAGACTGCGGTGGATTTTGCGAAGAAGTACGGAGTTGTGACGGTGCTGAAGGGCAGCGGCACAATAATCGCCTCGCCGAACGGAAAAAGTCTGCTCAACACCACGGGCAACAGCGGAATGGCGACCGGAGGAAGCGGCGACGTTCTTGCAGGCATAGCCGGCGCGTTGCTCGCGCAGGGAGCCGAGGCGTTTGACGCAGCGGCAGCCGCAGTTTTTCTCCACGGAAAAGCAGGAGACATAGCCGCAGAAAAACTCGGCAAAATCTCGATGCTGCCCACGGATATAATCAACTGCATTCCGGCTGCGCTGAAAGAGATTTTTTAATTGTATAAGCAAGCATATTAACAAAAGCTCCCGGTTTCTTTGGGAGCTGCTTTTTTATTGACTTTTTGCAATACAGAGCCGTTGATTTTGAAAACAATAAGTCTTGGGCAAAATGCCGATTTCGGAATATTTATATAGAAATTTCAGAAATATTCCAAATTCGGAATATTTACCTGAAAATCGCAGGAATATTCCCGTTTCGGAATATTTACCTGAAAATCGCAGGAATATTCCCGTTTCGGAATATTTGTTGACTTTTTGGCAATGATATTCTATAATGTAATCAATGATTCCTTTAGAAAGGTGTTTCATTATGATAAAAAGAACCGATTATCTCAACGAATTGAATAAGTGGCAGGACGAAAAAGTCATCAAGGTCATCACCGGCATACGCCGCTGCGGAAAATCAACTCTTTTGGAACAGTTTCGGAATGAACTGATCGGCAAGGGGATTTCTCGGGAACAAATAATTGCCGTGAATTTTGAGTCGCTTGAATTTGAAGAGCTTTTGGATTACAAAAAGCTGTACTCTTTTATTCTGTCAAAAATCGTACCTGATAAAAATAATTATATATTCCTTGATGAAATTCAAATGGTCGGGGATTTTCAAAAAGCTGTTGACAGCCTTTTTATCAAGGACAATATCGACATTTATATCACCGGCTCAAATGCCTACTTGCTTTCGGGCGAGCTTGCCACAATGCTGTCCGGTCGATATGTGGAAATCAACATGCTGCCGCTGTCGTTCGGCGAATACCGCCTTGTCCACAGCTCCGGCACTGATGACGCTGCCTTTGCCGATTATCTTCGTTTCGGAGGGCTTCCGTATATCGTGACGCTTGACGATATAAACGAAAAAGCCGAAACCTATCTTGAGGGGATATACAACACAATAATCATCAAGGATGTTGAGGAAAGGCAAAAGAGAAAAAGCGGGGACGGCTCGCGAAATATCAACGACATTGCCCTGCTTAAAAATATAGCTCGTTTTCTTGCGTCATCCGTAGGAAATCCGGTTTCGGTCAAAAGCATAGCAGATTATATCACTTCCTCAGGTCGCAAGGTATCGCAGAATACCGTCAGCGAGTATGTTTCGGCACTTGTTGAACCTTATATTTTTTATCCGGTCGAAAGATATGACATTGAGGGGAAACAGCTGCTAAAGCAAAATCAAAAGTATTATATCTCAGATTTGGGATTGCGCCGTTATATGGTTGCAAAGAAAAACTATGACCTGGGATTTTCTTTGGAAAACGCAGTCTTTTTGGAACTCAAAAGACGAGGATACAGAATCAACATCGGCAAAACAGGCAACACAGAGGTGGATTTTGTAGCAGAAAAAAACGGAAGCCTGACATATATTCAGGTCACAGCTTCCATGACAGACGAAAAAACCTTTGAACGCGAAATAGCTCCTTTGAAAGCCATAAGAGACAATCATCCGAAAACGATCCTCACTCTCGACAGATTCACTCTTGGCGATTACGACGGGATCGTTGTTAAAAATGTGATCGACTGGATGCTTGAGCAGTTTTAGCGCGTCCGCTTTTGTTCGGCGGAATTTTTGGAGCAAAAGGACATATAATGAATCGGGGTGAGCTTATGACAAAACCTGCGAAAGCATTATATGTTCTTTTTTTGTGCGCCTTTGGCGGCTGCCTTTTGACGGGCTGCAAGGGCTCCGCGCCCAAGCCGCCTGCCGCCGGCTTTTCTTCGGATTTCAGCGGAAGCTTTAACTCGCTTGGGGTAAGCGGCAGAATGAGCGTTGGCAGCGGAGGGCTTATGAGCCTGAGGATCGACGAGCCCGACACCGTGAGCGGACTTGAATTCGTCTACAAAGACGGCTGCGTTTCTCTGCGTGAGGACGAAGCCGCCTGCACCGCCGACGAAGCCTATCTTCCGTCGGGCAGCCTTCCGTCAATGCTCAGGGCGGCTGCCGGTGCGATCGCCGATGGAAGCTATAAAATCCAAAGCGAAGCGGACGAAAAGGTTACATACGTGCTGAACAATGAGTTTGATTTGATCGCAGACAGAGAGGGAAAATACCTTAGCCTAAAAAGCAGCGGCGGAGAGCTTGAGATAGATTTCCGAAATTTTACTCCAACGCAGTTGCAGGAATAAAGGCGATATTATTCGGGCGCGTCGCAAATGTGCGGCGTTTTCCAAAGAAATCCAAATCACAAAAACCGCGCCAAAAAATAAAATATAACAACGGAAGTTTTTTCTGTATAAAATTCTGCGGATTAGCAAAAATATAACCGTAAAAGTTTTTTGGAGCGTGAACACCTTGAATATACGTCGCGGAGATATTTATTACGCGGACCTCAGCCCGGTCGTCGGCTCGGAGCAGGGCGGGATCCGGCCTGTGCTGATCGTACAAAACAATGTCGGCAACCGTTTCAGTCCAACGGTGATCGCAGCCGCAATAACGAGCCAACAGTCAAAGGCGAATCTGCCCACGCACATACCGCTCAACGCCGATTCGTCGGGGCTTTCAAAGGACAGCGTGGTGCTGCTTGAGCAAATGCGCACCATTGACAAACGGCGGCTGAAAGAAAAAATGGGCAGGGTCGATGACACCGCAATGAACGCGGTAAACAATGCGATCTCCATTTCGCTTGGACTGAGCTGATAAGGCGTGCCGTACCCCGGCAAAGCCGAAAAAAACAGGCGGTGCCGCAGGATCAAACAAGCGGCACCGCCTTTTTGGTTTAGTTATTTTTGAAAAAGCTTACAGAGATTTGATGATTCCGACGAGGTATTTCTGGATTTTGGTTGCGTCGTTGATTGAGATCACACCGTCGCCGTCAACATCAGCCGCGAGAACACCCTCGCTGCTGAGCGTGCGGATATACGCCAGGTGAAGCTGGATGCAGGTAACGTCGTTTATGTCAATATCGTCGTCGCCGTTGACGTCGCCCATAAGGATCTCGTCGCTGATAAGCTGATAGCTCCAGCCTTGCTGGACAGCAAGCTTGTGGATATAAGAATTCAGACTGTGCAAAAACTTATTTTGCGTACGCTAAGATGAACAACTTTAAAATGACAGTGTAGATTTGGCGTGAAGCAGCCGAAAGGCAGGCTTTT
>OMZU01000060.1 GCA_900315605.1 uncultured Eubacteriales bacterium
TACAGAAAGTGTCATAAGAGCTGCTGTTGCGATGCTGATGATTCTTGTTTTGATTGATTTTGTCATGATTGATTTCTCCTTTAATTTTCCTTTTGTTTTCTTTTTTGTTGTTTGTTTTTGTTTGTGTGATTGTTGTTTTCTATATTTTCTAAGGATTCCTCAGCTCTCAACTCGTTTTGCGGTTGTTCATCTGAGTACGCGACTATAATACACCCTAAACACGCAAAAGTCAACACTTTTTTGAAAGTTTTTTTCAAATCGGAGCCTTGTTTATATTGTACAATTAATAATCTTGATTTTTGTACACAATCACCAATAACCGTAGGGGCGCACCCATGTGTGCGCCCTCGGAAAGCACGTCGCTAAACAGGGCGCACACATGGGTGCGCCCCTACAATAAAACTATAGCAATACTAATACAGTCGGGAGCAGACGTATTTTTTAAATAAATTCTATCTGCCCGACCGAAATTATTCATTATTCGTTATTCTTTATTCTCTATTCATTTTTCCTGCGCGCCCTCGGAGAAGCACATTGCTTATTGTTTTGGTCGTCAAAAGTATTATCAGAGAATCCCTCTTATAAAGCTCAGAATTTTTTTCTCTCTGCGGCTGACCTGCACCTGGGTCATGTTCAACGCCCGAGCTGTTTGAACCTGCGTTTTGTTGTTAAAATAGCGCAGGCTGATAAGCTTTTTGTCTTGTTCTTCAAGCCGGTCTATCGCGGAGTACAGACTGAGGCGTTCGGATATCTCATACTGGATATCGTCCACGGGAATGTCAAGCTGGCGGCTTTCGTCCTCGCCCGGCTCGACCGTCAGAGAAAGCGGTATTTGCGCGCTGCCGATCGCTTCGACTATGAGCTCCTCCGGCTCTCCGAGCATTTTTGACAGCTCGGAAACTGTGAGCTCGCTTCCGTTTTGGATGACCGACTGATCGTTCAGCCGTGAGATTTTCAGCGCAAGCTCCCTGAGCGAGCGGCTGACCCTGACCGAACCGCCGTCGCGGAACAGCCGCTTGATCTCTCCGAGGATCACCGGAAAAGCATAGGTCGAAAACCTGAGCCCCCGGCTCTCGTCAAAATTGTTGATAGCCCTTGAAAGCCCGAGACAGCCTGCCGAAAACAGCTCCTCGTATTCGATCCCCTTGCCTGCAAAACGCCGGCAGCAGGAATGTACAAGCCCCAAATTGCTCCTTGCGACCTCGTTTTTGTCAGCAGTCAACATGGTCAAAAAACTTTTCAAGCGTTACGGTGGTTCCCTTTTGGGGCTGAGATTTGACCTTGACCTTGTCGCAAAAGCTCTGCATGACAGCAAAGCCCAAGCCGGCGCGTTCTTCCTCGGGCGCGGTGGTAAACAGCGGCTCCATCGCCTTTTGAACGTCCTCTATTCCGCAGCCCTTGTCGCGGATCTTTACGGTCACTCTGCCGTCTGCGCGAAGCTTCGCGCTTATGTAGATCATGCCCTCGGTACGGCGGTAACCGTGAACTATCGAGTTTGTGACCGCCTCGCTGACAGCGGTTTTCAGGTCGCTGAGCTCGCTCACCGTTGGGTCAAGGCTGAGCACAAAGGCTGTGATAACGCTGCGCGCAAACGCCTCGTTTTTGCTGTTTGACGGAAAGCTGAGCTTCATTTCGTTGATGATCTTCATTGCAGCACCCCCAGTCCTTCAAGCCCCGACATGGCAAAAATTTTGTATACGCTGTCGGACACGTTTATCACTCTGAGCGCACCACCCAACAGCTTCATTTGGCGGTATCTGCCCATCACCAGCCCTACTCCCGACGAATCCATGAACGAAACGCCCGAAAAATCCATGCACAGCACGCGAGGCTTGACCGACTGAGCCGCGCCGTCGATCCGCGCGCGTATCTTTGCGGCGGAATCGTGGTCGATCTCTCCGTCGATATAGGCTGTTAGAATATGATTTTTGTATTCGGTTTTTATCATTTTTTGATCTTCCTCGCAAAAAGAAATTCCATACCAATATTATAATTAGTATGGAACAAAAAATTTGTATTATTCTGTTGTGGGGTTATTTTTTTATGCGGTCGAGAATGTGGGGGCGTATCTCTCCTGCAAGATAGAGCGAGCCGCAGATCAAAACCGCCGAGCCGTCGGAGCGCGCTTCCTCAAACGCTTTGTCAAAGGCAGAGCAGGGCGTTTCAAACGCGGTCGCAGCCATACCGTGAGCGGCAAATTTTTCGGCAAGCTCAGCAGAACCGATCGCTCTTGGGTTGTCTATGGGAACGGTGTAAACTTTTGTAAAAAGCCCGGGCAAAAGCGAGATCGCGCTGTCGATATCCTTGTCGGCGAGCATACCCATGACGCATATTATTCTTTTTTCACTCAAAAATTCTTTTATCGCCTTTTGCAGGGCTCCGATCCCGTTCGGATTGTGCGCTCCGTCAAGCAGCACTATCGGGTCGCCGCACAAAAGCTCAAGCCGCCCGGGGTTTACGGCGGCTTCAAAGCCCTTTTGCAGCTCCTGAGCGGTGCAGCTTATCAGGCTTTTTTCTTTGAGAACGCTGAGCGCGGCAAGCGCGGTCTTTGCGTTTTCAAGCTGGTGCGCACCGGCAAGCGGAAGCCTTAGCTTTATACCCTCAAAATCAAAAACGCTTCCGTCAAGTCCGCTCTTTTCCACTTTGATTTTTATGCTGCTGCTTTCAATCAGGGGCGTTTGCTTTTGCCTGCAATCCGCAGCGATCACCCTCATCACAGCCGCTTCCTGATTTGAGGTGACAGCCACCGAACCGGGCTTTATGATGCCGCATTTTTGCTCCGCTATTTTTTCGAGAGTGTCGCCCAAAACCGCGGTGTGGTCAAGTCCGATCGTTGTTATCACCGAGCAAAGCGGCGGTTTTATCACGTTTGTGCAGTCGAGCAAGCCGCCCATTCCGGTTTCGAGCACAACAATATCGCAGTCTGCTTCGGCGTGGATCAAAAATTGCAGGGCGTTGACGTACTCAAACTCCGTTATGATAACGCCCTCGTCTCTGAGCCGTTCGATGACCGGAAAGGTTCGTTCAACCGCATTCGTGAGCGTTTCGCGGCTTATCATTTGGTTGTTGATCTGGATCCTCTCGCGAAAATCCGTTATGTAGGGCGAAATGAACAAGCCGGTTTTGTAGCCGGCAGCAACCAGGACCGACGAGAGCACCGCGCAGACCGAGCCCTTTCCGTTTGTGCCGGCAACGTGGATATATTTTAATTTATCCTGCGGATCGCCCAGCTCGGCAAGGAACCGCCTCATGCGGTCAAGCCCCGGCCGTGAGCCAAAGGTGAGCAGGGAATGGATTTTTTCAAACGCGTTTTCGTAGGTCATCAAATCAACTCCGAATAGATTTCTTTTTTTCTAAAGCCCGTTGCGTTCGCCGCTTCCTTGGCGGCTTCGGTGGGCTTTTCGCCGCCCTCGATCAGCCGCTTTGCAAGCTCCACGGCTTGTTCAAGAGTATATTTGGGCTCTGCGGCGGGCTTTTTTGCGCCCTCAAGCACCAGCACGATCTCACCCTTTAGGCTTCCGTCGGCATAGTTTTCGGCGGCGTAGTCGGTGGTGGTGCGGATAACTTCCTCGTGAAGCTTGGTCAGCTCGCGAACGATCGAGAGCCTGCGGCTGCCAAACGCAGCGTAAAGATCTCTGAGGGTCGCCGGGAGCTTGTGGGGAGCTTCATAAAAAATCATTGTGCGCTTCTCGCTTTTCAGCTCGTCCAAATGCTCGGCGCGGCTTCTTTTGTTCACGCTCAAAAAACCCTCAAAGGTGAATCTTCCGGTTTCGAGCCCCGACACCGCAAGCGCGGAAACGACCGCGCTGGGACCGGGGATAACAACAGTCCTGATCCCCTTTTCGGCGCAAAGCCTGACCAGATCCTCGCCGGGGTCGGAAATGCAAGGCATTCCAGCGTCGGTGACTATAGCGCAGCTTTCGCCGGACTCGATCCTTGCGCAGATCATCTCGCCGCGCTCGCGCTTGTTGTGCTCAAAATAGCTCACCATCGGCTTTTTTACGCCGAAATGATTGAGCAGCTTGAGCGTGACGCGGGTATCCTCGGCAGCGATAAAATCCACGCTCTCAAGCGTTTGCAGCGCCCTGGGCGAAAAGTCCGAGAGGTTGCCTATCGGCGTGCCGGTAACATATAAAATTCCACTCATAATAAATCAATCCTTAACTTTCTCCCAGACTGTATTATTGTTGATTTAATCTTGTTTGTCATTATACTGTAGGGTCGCACCCATGTGTGCGACCTACCTAAAAAGCCATTGCTTCCGAGGGCGCACACGCGGGTGCGCCCCTACGGTAAAATTATAACATGCAAATATAAATATCATCGGGAACTAGTAAATATTATAGATCAATTCTGTCTTCCCGACCAAAACTCCACACTCCACACTCCAAACTCCACACTAAAAAAGCTCCACACTAAATAAATTCCGCTTTGTAGTCGCCGTAAATTTCGAGCATTTCGTCGGAGAAATCCCCGTTTGAGTTCTCGATAAACAGCGTTGGAAGAGCCTCCATATAGCCGCGCTTTCCGCCGCGTCTGCCCTCAAGCAAAAAGAGCTTGGGCGGCTTTGACAGCCTTTGCTGAACCAGCCTGAGCCGCTTGGGTTCGATCGAAAACCTGCGCATGGATTCCATCACGTCAGCCAGCCGCTCCGGCCGCTGACAAATGCAAAAGCGTCCGCCAAACTGCAAAAGCTTTGAGGCACATGCGCAGATGTCGTCCAGCGTACATTCGGTTTCGTGCCGCGCTGTTTTGAGCGATTCCTGCGGATTTGTGACGCCGCTTCCACCGAGCTTATAGGGCGGATTGCAGGCGACAAGATCGTAGCAGCCAAAGTCGGTCTTGCCCTTCAAGTCCTTTAGGTCGGAGCAAAGCACCCGAATGCTTTCGCCAAAATTATTATGCTCAACGCTTTTTTGCGCAAGCTCGCAGGCTTCGGGCTGGATCTCAACGGCAAGGATTTTTGCCGCGGGGTTTGATCTTTTCCACAGCAGAGGAATAGTTCCGCAGCCTGTGCCCAAATCTGCGCAGAGCTTTTGTCCCGTAGGCTTTGAAAAATCGGCAAGCAGGATCGTGTCTGTGGAAAAGTGGTGACTGTCCGACACAAAAATCTCGATCCCTCCGCCCAGTGGTTCAAGGTGAGTTTCTTTCATGACTGCTCCTTTTTCTTTTGATTTACACAAAACAGTATACTACATTTTGGGGAGAATCTCAATAGAAAAATCAATTAACTGCTTTAGTTTTGAGTGTGGAGCTTCTTTAGTGTGGAGTTTGGAGTGTGGAGTGTGGAGTTTTGGTCGGGAAGATAGAATTGATCTATGATATATGTTTGTTCCCGGTTGTATTTATATTTAATAAGCAAAACATTGCCAAGATAAGATGTAGGGGCGACCATTGGTCGCCTGTACGCCAAACGTTTATGTTAGATGATGTTTTATAGGTAAACAATGGTTCCTGAAAAATCAAATTGATATAAAATAAAAGGTTAGTTCATAGGCGACCAATGGTCGCCCCTACGACCTGTTAAGGTTAAAATTTGTTTATTATATATAAATACAGTCGGGAAGAAAGGCTTTTTCTTAACAAAACCTTTCTCCCCGACCAAAATTTTCCATTTTCCATTTTCAATTTTCAATTAAATCTCCTGCCGCCTGTGATAAATCTTCATACAGACAGTCGATCATGGGCAAAACTTCTTCCGTCGGCTGTATCAGGTCTGGCACCATTACAGTGACCATTCCGGCAGCGTGGGCGGACTTGATCCCGTTTATGCTGTCCTCAAACGCGGCGCATTCGTCCGGGCTGAGCTCAAGCTTTTGCGCTGCGGTGAGAAAAACCTCGGGGTGAGGCTTGCCGTTTTTTACGTCGTCGCCGCAAACCAAAACATCAAAATATTTTGCAACTCCTGCATTTTCAATATTTATCTCAGCGGTTTTGCGAGAGGTCGAGGTCGCCATAGCGATCCTTCCGCCGCGGCTTTTGATGACCTCCAAAATCTCGTTAAGACCCTTTTTGACCGGGATCCCGTTTGCTTGAATATAGTCGAGATACCTGTTTCTGCCGGTTTGCGAAAGCTCCCAATACGGAAAATCGGAGCCGAATTTGTTGAAGTAATAGTTTTGTACCTCCTGCTTGCGCTTGCCGACTGTTTGCTTAAAATCCTCTAAGGTAAGAAGCAGTCCGCGCTCGCTGAGCATTTGCTTCCAGATGTCATAAACCAACCGCTCGGTGTCGAACATAAGACCGTCCATATCAAACACAAAGCCCTGTATGTTATCAAACTTCACCGACAACCAGCCTCCATTCGGTCTTAAAATCTCGCTCCGGCTTTAGCGCGCAGCAGTAGTGAACATTTTCGCCAAGATCCTTGTTTGCAGGCGGAAGCGGAACAGCAACCGGCTTTTCGTTAAAAACGATGCCGATAGTGTAGACCTCAAGCCGCCTCTGTGATTTGTCTATATCAGGCGTGAGCTTGTACCAAAGCTTTTCAAAGCAGCAGTTCGGCTGCAAATCATATTCGCGCTTGAAATCCTCGGATACTTCCTCACATTCCACGGAAATGACCTGCAAAAACTGCTTTTCGTTCGTGATCGGGTTTTTGAATACAAAAATTTTGTCCTTATCCTCAGCAGAAAATATTACGCTGAAGCTTTTTTCTTTGTTCATAATGCTACGCTTTGCCTTTCGATTATTTTTCAGAACCCTCCGACGCCGGCTGCAAAACCTCTACATGCTGAAAAACTACCGCTTCCAAAAACTCGGACATAACCGCCTTCCAATACGGAAGCGCATGGCCGCCGTTTTCGTTATAATGGAGCGCGAGCTTTTCCGAGGGGTAATCAAGCTCATTTAGCACCTCATAAACCATCTTGGTTTCCGCGCCTGTGTCCTCTTTCTCTCCGCCGGTGTAGAAGTAAAGAAACGGCGAATTTTCATCAATGGTTTTCTGAGAAAGATAATTCTTCCAGGTTTCCTTGTCGTAAACCCAAAACGACGGCGACATGGCTCCGGCGGTTCCAAAGGTTTCGGGATGTTCCATGGTTATATAAAACGCGCCCAAGCCGCTGAGCGAAGCTCCGCGGATCGAGGTGTGAAGCGCGTCGGTGTAGACGTTGTAGTTCTCGCGGATATACGGAACAACGGTGTCGTTCATAAATTCCGCAAACTTATTGCCGAGCTTCTTAGTCCAGCCCGTGCTTTCTCCGGCTGCAAGCTCTCCGATATCGGGAACCATCTCGTCGTCGCGCGAAAAAGCGGACTCGTTGTCATACTGACCTATGGTGTCGATCTCAACGATGATCGCCTTGTAACCGGTCTCAGCGATCATGGCTCTGACCTGCTCGGTTTCGTTAAGCGTTTGATTTATAGGGTATTCCTCCGGTATCGACGAATATTCCTCAGGAATCTCCATAAAATCCGCGTTCTGTCCGTCCAGCATATAGATCGTTGCGTACTTTTCATCGGAATCAGCGTCGTAATCATCGGGCAACCAGATGTGAACATATTTTTTGTAGCCGCAAAAGGTAAATTCCGCTTCGGTAGAATTATATTTATAGGTCGTGCTGCAACCCTCGGCATATGGCATGACCGCCTGCTCGGTTTTGAACCAGCCGCTTACGCACTTATTGAACGCAAATTTATCGGTGGTAATGCCGTCGTAGGTGATATAAGCCATATTAAATTTGCTCGTATCGCCATCGCAGGAATAGGTAAAGGTCTTGTCGTCCTGAGCGTATTTTTTCATTTTGACCTCGGACGTTTCATCATTCACGCTGTTAAAAAAGGTAGCAACAACTTCCTTGTTTTCGGAAATGTTCCTGAAATAAAGCGTGTGCATGTTTTCATCGTTGCCAAAGCTGCAAGCCGAAAGCAGCGAAGAAGCCGCCGCAAGTGCAAGAATGAATGTAAAAATTTTTTTCATAAGATAAGCCCCCTGATAAAAAGTAAATTCAAACCGCCCGAACCGCAGGAAAATAATGCGGTATCGTTTATACTTCTATCATAAAGCACCAATCTAAAGATTATCTGTAGAAAACAGCAAAATTACGGTAAAAGAAAAAATATGCTCAAAGAATCTGACTATAGAAAAAAAGCACCGAAAAATCGGTGCTTCACAAATACCCTGAAAACTGAATAAAGAGTGAGATAAGAGTGAGTTGGTACAGAAAAAATACGTATAACGAAACTGACCAAAGAGTGTGGTCAAGCCCTCGACCTATTAGTACTGCCAAGCTGAACATGTCACCATGCTTACACACGCAGCC
>OMZU01000057.1 GCA_900315605.1 uncultured Eubacteriales bacterium
TCTGCTGATTCCTTCGATGTGTTTCATCTGTCATCACTCCGTTTGCTGTGTTACCTATATTATAGCATGTTTTAAAGGTTTTTGCACGGGCTGAATTCTTATTTAGGAGGTAAACAATGGACACTCAAAAAATGGTATTTATGAACAAGAAACTGAATCTCAGATTGGCAGGACTTTTATTTCTGCCCGACGCGTTTGATCTCAGCAAGGATTATCCCGCTGTTGTTGTGACAGGCCCGATGCTCTCCGTCAAGGAGCAGGCACAGTCCGTCTATGCCAAAAAGCTGACCGAAGCAGGCTATGTTACATTGGTGTTTGACGGCGCGTATTTCGGGGAAAGCGAGGGCTTACCGCGCTGTCAGGAGCTTCCCGACGTCAAGGAAAGCGATATTGAGGGCGCGGTTGATTATCTTACCTCTCTGCCGTATGTCGATAACAACCGTATCGGCGGTTTGGGAATCTGCGGTTCGGGTTCCTATATGTCGGTCGCAGGTGTAAAAGAGCCGCGCTTAAAGGCAATCACCGCAATCGTTCCGGCAATCTCGGATATTTCCACCTCCGCTATGGCAGGCTTCTTCAAACCCGCCGACGAAGTACAGGCGGCAAAAGAAGCCTATGAAAAAGGCGATGGCGAGATTGACTACCTTAACTTTATGCCGAGAGTATTTGACGAGGGCGCGGCATATTACTACACCTCACGCGGCACTCACCCGAGATGGTCGAACCGCGTTGTCGCATGGAGCCAGCTCGAACTGGTCAAATACAACGTCACCAACATTATGAGGGATATGCAGAAGCCCTATCTCGTCATCACCGGTGAGAACGCATGGTCAAAGGACGCATCGACCGAGGTGTTCAACGCCGTTCAGCATAACAACAAGGAAATGCACATCATCCCCGAGGCAGGTCATTTTGACCTCTACGACCTCGCGCCGTTTGTTACAGAGGCTTTTGACTATATTCTTCCGTTCTTCGGCAAAAATCTGTAAGGTATATGATAAGATAAAGAGAACTCCGGCTCGATCACTGAGTCGGGGTTCTCTTTGGTTCGACTTATTTGTCGATAATATTTAGATTCATCTTGCAACCACAATTGTCAACATTATAAGATCATCACCCGTGTTAATGATACTATGCTCCGATCCCTTTGGGCATATATGCATCATTCCCGCCGAGAGCTTTTCTTCCACACCGTCACAAATCGCTTTGCCTGTTCCGGATAGAATATAATTCATATCGTCGCCAGAGCTTTGCATATGTAAGCCGATGCTTCCGCCGGCGTGGATCACTGTCGGTATAATCCGGTACTTTTCATCGTTATACATTCTCACGGTCATATGACCCGTACCGTTGTTCATTCCCGGTATTGTCATTTCCTTCAGTCCATTAAAGTTTATGATCATTTTGCACCTCTATCTGTTAATTATTTCGGAACGAACGGAGTTGAAAAACGCCGCGTATTTCCTCTTGTCCTCATTACGGCAGGCTATGTAAAAAGTATAGCGTGCCTTATCCTCGTTGATCGGTATTGCGACTCGGCCCTTCATTACGCCTTGTTTGCTGAGAATTATATCCGACGAAAAAGCAGGGTAATCGGTGTTCATCACCAAGTCAGCAAATGTCTCGCGGTCGGGCTGAATCAGGAAGATTGTGTCAGCCATATATTCCTCGCACACGCTTTTCCAAAAGCCGATGTGCTGATAGAGCAGGAATTTTTCACCTGCGAGGTCGCTGAATTTTACGCTTTCCTTATTCGCAAGGCGGTGCTCCTTTGGAAGAACGACATAGAGATGTTCCTCTGTATAGCGCTGAAAAAACAAGCCGCTGTTTTCAATCGGCGCGCGGACAATACCGATCTGATAGGCGCCGTTTTGCATACCGCCAAGCAGCTTTTCGCCGTAGACAAGCTCAGAGGAAATCGTCATATCGCCGAAATGGTCTTGCAAAATCGGCATAAGGTCGGTCATCGGCTGGGGCGCACACGCTCCGATACGGATACTGTGAAGGCTGCGGTCAAAGGCAATCACGCGGCTCACCATTTCTTTATTCTGGTTCACCTGCGACTGCGCCAATGCCGCGGCAAGCTGACCTGTTTCGTTCAGCGAGATTTTCTTGCTCTCGCGCACAAAGAGCTTAACGCCCAAATCCTCCTCTACCTTTTTCATTGAGCGTGAAAGCGCAGGCTGGCTGATGTGCAGCGCTTCCGCCGCTTTTGACAGCGTGCCGTGCTGTGCGAAAGCAGCTAACTGTTCGAGCAAATAGATTTCGATCATTTTCTCACACCTCAAAAACTGATTGCTTTATATATATAATCATTTGTTATATTTATATAAACAATCGGTATTTTACTTTTCCTCTATTTTATCATATAATTTAAGCATAGGCAAGTAGTAAAAATATAATTATTGATTGGAGTGAAAAATATGAAATGGATTATTCAAACAGTTTCCTGCTTTCTCTGCTGTCTTTTGACAATTCTTATGATTTGCGGTTGTCAAACAGACGCGGCGAGTGACGCCAAGGAAAAATCAAATTCCGATTTGCTCGGCGATACAGACGGCGACGGTTCTGTTTCAATCGGCGATGTTACCGTTATTCAACAGCATATTGCAAATATAATCAGTTTGCAAAACGAAAGATTAAAATGTGCTGACATCAACAGCGACGGAAAGTTTGACATTACCGACGCGACCGAATTACAGCTATATCTGGCGGAGTACGACGTGCCGTATGCCGTCGGAAAACCGATAAGCAACGATACAGAAGAACCCCCTGCTATTGAGCAAACAGGTATGACAAATCAAGTGCCCTCGTCCTATTTAAGCGCGGCGGCGCAGGGCGGTACAGTTCGGGAGATTAAATATCAATCTAAAGACTACGCCGGAAACGGTGGCGACATCACCAAACAGGCGTTTGTCTATTTGCCGTACGGCTATGATGAAAAAGACGCCGACACCCGGTACAACATTCTCTATTTGATGCACGGCTGGGGCGGTCACGCAGGCGAATACTTTGAGTACGCCAACATCAAAAACATTTTTGACAATATGATTGCAAACGGCGATATTGAGCCGCTGATTGTTGTTTCGGCAACCTTCTATCACGATAACAGCGACAGGGATTTCGGCAGCTCCGAGGACGCTCTGAGAGCGTTCCACAACGATTTTGAAAAGCACCTGATGCCTGCGGTCGAGGGGCAGTTCCATACCTATGCAAAATCGACCTCCAACGAGGATCTGAAAGCCTCGCGCGACCACAGGGCGTTCGGCGGATTTTCGCTCGGCTCGGTCACGACTTGGCTGCAATTCTGCTATGATTACAACTATATCCGCTACTTCCTGCCGATGAGCGGCTCGAGCTGGTACTACGGCACCTACGGCAACTTCCGTATCAAGGATAACGTTGACTTCATCGAATCGTTGGTGAAGGACAACGACCTCGACAGCCGCGGCTACTTTATTTATCACGCCGTCGGCACACAGGATCAGGTCAAGAGCCAGTCGATCGATATGGCGAACGAAATGCTCAGCCGTGAGATCTTCACCCCGAACCACTATGTGTTCTATCAAAAAGAGGGCGGCGTTCACGACCACTACGCCGTGCGCGAGTTCATCTATAACGCCCTGCTGTATTTCTTCAGAGGACAGACAAAGGCGCCTGCCGATCAAGAATACTTCAATAAGGATACCGCGATCTCTGAGGTGCATAGTGACCCTGCCTTCGGCAATTACGGTCGGCTGATCTTTCCTGTCAACAGCGGTTATTACTCCGGCTCGACACTCGGCGATCTGTCGCTGACTTGGTATAATTATATCGACCCCGATAAGACCATAGAGATCGCAAACTACATGAAGAACCGCGCTGTACAGGGTGACACCATCTTCTACGACATCTATACGGACACGGAGAAATCCGCCGATCCCGCTAAGAATAATACCGGACTGTTCTTCTTCAAGGGCGAAAAAAAACAAGCCCTTTGCCATCTGTAACGCAGGCGGCGGCTTCGCATACGTCGGCGCGATGCACGACAGTTTTCCTCATGCGCTGGAGCTGAGCAAGATGGGCTACAACGCCTTTGCGCTGATCTACCGTCCCGGCTCACATACAGCCTGCGAGGATTTAGCGAGAGCGATTGCGTTCATCCATGAACACGCGGATGAATTGGAGGTCAGCACGGAGAACTACTCTCTCTGGGGCGGTTCGGCAGGCGCGAGGATGGCGGCATGGCTCGGCACATATGGTACAGCGTCCTTCGGCGAAAAATCCTATCCCAAGCCTGCGGCTGTCATCATGCAGTACACCGGACTGAGCGAAGTGACAGGCAACGAGCCGCCTACCTATAACTGCGTCGGAACAAGCGACGGAATCGCCAATTACCGCACCATGCAGAGCCGTATCAACGGAATAAAAGTGAACGGCACGGATGCGGAAATTGAAATATTTGACGGTCTGCCGCACGGCTTCGGCTTAGGCACAGGCACGGTCGCCGAGGGATGGATTAATAACGCCGTTGCGTTCTGGCAAAAGCAAATATAACTATCACTTATATTTATATAAACAATCGGTATTTTACTTTCTCTGATATTTACTATATAATATAACCATATCAAAAAACAATAAATATAAATGAGGTAACAAAATGAAAAACTTGGTTTTATACTTTTCGGTTTACAAGACCACCAAAGCAGTCGCAACGGAGATTGCAAAGCAAACAGGCGCGGATTTGGTGGAGATCGAACCGGTCAAACCTTATGACGGCGACCGAAGTCACTACAACGCTCTCGCTCGTTACGCCACAAAGGAGCATGACGAGGATACGCGCCCGGCAATCAAGAACAAAATCGACATCAGCGGCTATGATAACATCTTCATCGGCTATCCGATGTGGTGGTACACTTTCCCGATGATCATCTACACACTTTTTGACGCGCTTGATTTTTCGGGCAAAACGATTATTCCGTTCAACACGCATATGGGTTCATCCGACGGCGGTACTTATCTCACGATCGCAGAGCTTGAACCGTACGCAACCGTTCTCAAGGGCTTGCCTGTTGAGATGTCAAACGCCGAACGCGGCTGCGCGGATAAGGTAAAAAAATGGTTAAAATCGATAAATATCAATAAAGGAGAATGATTATGGATTACATTACACTTAACAACGGAACAAAAATGCCCCTTGAAGGCTTCGGTGTATTTCAAATTCCCGACGCGGCACAGTACGAGGAAGTCGTATACATCGCGATTAAAACAGGCTACCGCCTGCTCGACACCGCCGCAGCGTATATGAATGAAGAAGCACTCGGCAAAGCGGTTGCACGCGCTATCGACGACGGCATCGTTACCCGCGACGAGCTGTTCATCACCACCAAGGTTTGGGTGCAAGATCAAAAGAATGAGGAAACCGCATATGAGGCGATCAAAACCTCTCTCGCAAAGCTGAATCTGCCCTATGTCGATTTGGTACTTCTTCACCAGCCGATGGGTGACTACTTTGCCGCTTACAGAGGAATCACAAAAGCCTACAAGGAGGGCTTGACAAAGGCAATTGGCGTGGCGAATTTCTATCCAGCGATTCTCGCCAACTTCTGCGAGAACGTCGAGGTAATCCCTGCTGTCAATCAGGTAGAGTTGCATCCGTTCTTTGTACAGGCTAACGCGCTTGAAACGATGAAGGAATACGGCGTTGCGCCGCAAGCGTGGGGACCGCTCGCAGAGGGTAAGCACGGTATCTTTACCGACCCCGAAATCAAGGCAATCGGCGACAAATACGGCAAATCGAACGCACAGATTGTGCTCCGCTGGAACGCACAGCGCGGCGTGTCGATTATTCCGAAGTCCGTCAAGATCGAGCGTATGGAGCAAAACATTGACATTTGGGATTTTGAACTGACCGAAGATGAGATGGCGGCAGTTGCCGCAAAAGACCTCGGTCACAGTGAGATTGTCAATCACGACGACCCGCAGTTTGTAAAATTTGTGCTCGGATTGAAAATCCACGAATAAGGAATAGCGATGAAACACAGATTATTAGGCAAAGATTTAGAAGTCAGCGCCGTCGGGTTAGGCTGTATGGGCATGAGCCACGCCTACGGCAGCGCACCGGATAAAAAGGAAATGACAGAGCTTTTAGCACAGGCTGTGGATTTAGGTTACACCTTTTTTAATACCGCAGAATGTTACGGCTTGCCTGAAAGTCCTCACCATAACGAGGAATTACTCGGTGAAGCATTGAAGCCGTTGAGAAACAAAATTAATATAGGGACAAAATTCGGGATCACCTTTGATTACAGTTCGCCGGAGATCAATCTGCCTGTTATTGCCGATTCTCGTCCCGAGACCGTTCGTAAGGCGGTTGAAGGCTCGCTCAGGCGATTACAAACCGACTATATCGACATCTATTACCAACACCGCCAGGATCCCGATGTTCCTGTCGAAGAAGTCGCCGGTGTTATATCTGAACTGATACGGGAGGGAAAGATTCTTCACTGGGGACTTTCCGAAGTGAACGAGGATACAATCCGCAGGGCACACGCCGTTTGTCCGCTCACGGCAATTCAGAACCGCTATTCGATGATGGCGCGCTGGCACGAAAAGCTGTTCCCTGTATTAGAGGAGCTAAATATTGGCTATGTCGCTTTTTCTCCGACAGCAAATGGTCTGCTCACAGCTAAGTACGACCAAAATTCACAGTTTGAAGCGCATGTAGATTATCGCAATATGATGCCGCAGTTCCGGAAGGACAGCTTTGAAAAGAATCGCAGTCTGATTGCGTTGGTAGAAAACACAGCAAAGGAGCATAACGCGACGCCTGCACAGATTGCTATGGCTTGGATGCTCTGCAAAAAGCCGTATATCGTGCCGATACCGGGCACCAGAAAGTTCAGTCGCTTGCAGGAAAACGCAGGCGCGGCTGATGTGATTCTGACAGCAGACGAGGTCAAAGCAATTGACGATGCTCTTAATCATATGGAGATGTCCGAGGTGTACGGCGGAACGAGGGTGCTCAAATGAACCGTCCGAAGGTGATCTGTCATATATTAAGCTCCCTTGACGGCAGGATAGACGGCGACTTTTTCATGCTACCCGAAACGATGGCACTCGGCCGCAAGTACGGACAAATCAGAAAAGAGTATAACCCCGACGCGATCCTAAACGGCGCTATAACCTGTGCCGAGATTTTTGCGGATGGTTATATCGACTTGCTCCCTTCATCAGAGATCCATTATGAACGCTCTGATTTCATAGCCGCAAGAGCAAAAAAATACGCTGTCTGTATCGACACCAATGGCACGCTCAAATGGAACGACAATACCGTCACAAGAGGCGGCGAAAGCTATCATGTTATTCAGGTGCTGACGGAAAGTGTCGGCGATAATTATATCGCACACTTGCGTGAGAATCGTATTTCTTATATTTTCGCAGGCAAAGCCGCACTGGATATTCCGCTTGCTCTGAAAAAGCTGAAAGACTTGTTCTCGATCAATTCCGTCATGCTCTCGGGCGGCGGTGCGATAAACTGGTCATTCTTACAGGCAGGCTGTATTGATGAACTCAGCCTTTTGATTGCTCCTTCAACAGACGGTCTGCGAGATACCGCGACCACCTTTGACCGTTCGGTGTTCTTATCCGGCGGCGTTCCTGTCGGCTTCACTTTGAAAGAAGCAAAACGTGTCCAGCCTGACGGCGTATGGCTGACATACGAACCGAATAACATCAAAAGATAAATCGGAGGTAATGAAAATGAAATTTAAAAGAACGCTTGGCATCGTACTGGTATTCGTACTCCTGTTCTCACTCGCAGCTTGCGCGAATAACAATACATCCGATCAAACACAGACTTCGACCGAGAGTGCAACAACAGCATCTGCTGCTGGTTCGGCAACTTCTGCGAAGAATACCTCAAGCGGCAAAAAGGCGATCGTCGTCTATTTTTCCGGATCGGGTAACACAAAGCGTGTCGCAGAGCTGATCGCCAATGAAACCGACGCTGCCCTCTTTGAGATTGTTCCGAAGAACCCCTATACAGAGGATGATTTGAACTGGCGTGACGAAAACAGCAGAGTTCAAAAAGAGCACAACGACACTTCGCTTCAAAATATTGAGCTCAATTCAACTTCTGTTCCCGATTGGGAAAGCTATGACACCGTCCTTTTCGGCTATCCTCTCTGGTGGCGCGAGGCGGCATGGCCTGTCAACAACTTTGTCAAAGGTAACGACTTCTCCGGCAAAACGGTCATTCCGTTCTGCACCTCTACCAGCGACGGTATCGGCGACAGCGGCAGCAAGCTCGCACAGATGGCTGGAACAGGCACATGGCAGGAAGGTATTCGATTCCCCGAAAACGATGACGAGAGCACCATCAGAGAATGGGCAAAGTCATTAAATCTTATATAATCAACAACAGCCTGATGACTTCATCTGAAATCATCAGGCTGTTCTTATGTGTAAATCAATTCTGCGTTCACTATTTCCTGTGCTCTGTTGTAAATATTGTTCATCTTTCGCACCCATAGCATTTGATTATCTGCTTTGAGTTGTTCGGTAACGCCTTCTTTTTCGGCAAGCTGTTTTACTAACCGAAAGAACATATCCTCGGCTTGCTTATCAATATCAGCAAGATATTCGGTGAGTTTACAACTTGTTAGAAGATTCGTGTAAATAATGGGATGATGTTTTTCAAGGTATCTCAAATGCCGCTTGCCCCAAATACCGATTTCAACATTTGGCTGTTCGGGCAATTTCAAATCGGGTAGCAAGTAATCTCCCTGTTGTGTATATGTAATCTTTGTAGACATAACTTAAACCTCCTATCTCAAAAAATGAAATTTGTCAATAGTTTCTCCCAAAATTAACAGAGAAAAATATTTTAACACAGATGAACGCAATCAAAAGTTTTGCGTT
>OMZU01000055.1 GCA_900315605.1 uncultured Eubacteriales bacterium
ACCTTATTTCACTTGATTATTTTTTCGAGCAACTACGCGGTTGCTCTTTTTGTCGTGCCTGTTTTCTGATTGTTGATTTTTGTGGAAAACTTTTCGTTTTCCTATTGACTTTTAATAGTTAGTCTTTTTCTTTTTGTTGACCAAAACGGTGATGACTGCACCCAGAGCGATGCCCACTGCCAGACTGCCAAAACCGACGATGGCGATCGTTCCGCCGCTCATTGCAGTTGCTTTCATATTGCCCTCGGATTCGTCAAAGGTCTTAACGTCGTCGCTGACATTGAAGTGAATATAATTTTCATTGTCGCCGGTGATGTTCTGCCAAGTCTGGCTCCATGTTGAATAGTTCTTGAACGAACCGCTGACAACATTGACAGCACCTTTTTCTCCTATCATATGCACGCTGTTGGAATAATTGGATGGTTTGCTGTACTCATCAACAAAAAGACTCGGCACGATAGGCTTGCCTGCCTTTGAATTTTTGGAAGCGTAGAGCACGAGCCACTGCTTGCCCTCGTCGGCAAGAAGGTCGGCGCAATTGCCCTTTTGCTTTTTGTAATCCGTGCCGAAATACTTCTCGCGGTTGCATTCTACCGCCTTGTAATTGAGCGCGTAACTGCCGCCGTCGGCGTCGGTGTAGTTGTTGAGGAGGTCGTGAACATAAATCGCCTTCTGCTTACCGACTTTGAGATTGGCGCGGTATTCCTTGATGACCGCCATGAACTCACCCAAAAATTCCGCGATCTCTGTTTTTTGCGATTTCAGCAGCGTTTTGTAATCCTCAACGCTGTAATCTCCGCGCATATTCATAACTGCAAGATCGGTTATGGAATCGCGGATGTCATTTGTTGTTTTGTAGCCCAGTACGGCAGCTGTTTCACCTTTTGTATTGATGTTGTTTACCTGGTTATCATATCTTTTTTTATCGGGGTAAAGCCTTTGTCAGTGAGCACTTTTTCCGCCGCTTCTTCGTCCTTGCCGTAAGCTATGTAAACCTCGGATACATATTTGCCGTTGTTTTCCGCCGCGCCGACGGTACTGAACGGAACAAGCGCGATAAATGTCAGCGTCAATACCAAAGCAAGTGTTACTCTCATGCGTTTCAAAATCTTCATCCTGCCTTTTCCTTTTTCTTTTTGTAGACCAAAACGGTGATTACTGCGCCAAGGGCTGTTCCGAGAGCTAAACCTATGCAGCCGAAAATCGACGCTGTGCCCGGGCTAAAGTTGCTTGCTTTGCCGTTGCTTTCGGTCTCGGCTGCGTCGTCCACCGGTTCGCCTGCCGGGAATGCATACGGGTCTGTCTTATAGAACACATACACGCTGTAGTCACTTGTGATGTTTTGCCACACCTGACTGAACGACGAATAATTCCTGAAAGCCTTGCTTGCAAGGTTCACCGCGCCCAGCTCGCCGATTATCGATATTTCGTCCTCATAGCCCTGAGGCGCGTCCTTGCTTTTCTGTACAATGATATCTGTAGTCAACGGGTATCCGTTTATTTTGTCCTTTGCAGCATAGAGCGCGAGCCACTGTTTGCCCTCGTCGCAGAGAAGATCGGCACAATTTCCCTTTTGCTTTTTATAGTCGCTTCCGAAGTATTCTTCGCGGTTACACTGAACCGCCTTGTAAGTCACCAAATCAGGTTCATCACCCTGTGATTTGCTGTCCACCATGTATTCGGGGATAGGAAGCTGCTCTGTATCATCTGTCTTTAGCAGAGCGATCACCGTCATTACAGCAGACGCCACGGCGAGTACTATCGTTGCAAACTTAAAGAAATTTGCAATATACTTTGTGTATACAGCTCCCGGATCTGTAATATAGATATCCTTCACTGTTTTTGTTGCTACCAACTGCTCCCCTGTTTCCGGATCTGTGAAAATGACCTTCCATTGATCCTCCGGCAAAAATATCTTTTCAGTTCTGACATAAATATTCATACCCTTGGACTGATCAAAATATGAAGCGAGCTTTGAGAAGCCGATGAATGATGCAAGCGATACAGCCGTACATACCCAGGAGATAGCCGATGCACCGGCTATTGCAGACCACTTGGACTCTTTGCTTTCTTCAAGGCTTTTTGCGTTTTCGCTTCGCATTGCTTCGTCTGTCATCGCAACCGAGCCGTCATCCTTGAACACATCACGGTCAACGCCGTCATATACGGACATTTCGCTTATCTGAGCGATGCTTGACTCTGTGTTGTCAAACCCTTTTTTCCATGCTTCATCGTCAATGAACGAATAACGAAGAAGCTCATTCAGTGAAACAAAGCTCAGTCCGGCTTTTTGACCGTCGGAGAGTGCCGCTGCCATCGGATAAAGCTCCTCGGCGTCGATATCGTCACGCTTGAAAAAGGTCGAGCAGTTCACCTTTTTTAAAGCTTCCTCCCTCATATTCCTTGAGCGCAACATAAAGAGAAGCTGTCTCGCCAAAATCAGTCATTTCCATTTTTGCTTTGACCTGATCTATATCGCTTCCGCCATCCGAAGCAGAGAAGTGTTTTTCGATATCCTCTTCCGACGCGCTCTGTGCATCGATGTCTCCGTTTTCATACGCGATAAGATCGTTCCTAAGCTTTGCTATTGCTTCCGAAAAGGCGAGCACAATATCCTCATACTCATTGTCGAGCTGCTGTTTTCTTTTGGTCTCGGTATTGAGCTCGGGTCTTTTATCCTCGAGCTCATCAAGAAGATCGTCGTAGCTTTTTGAAGCAAAGCGTTCAACGAAGCTGCCGTCGCCGCTGTCCGCGGAAATCGCGAGCAGCTTTTCGACAGAGTTGAGCACAGCGGTATTTCCCTGCATAAGAATCGTGATAAGGTCGGGCAGCTTGTCAGGATTTTCGGCGTTGATACTTTCGTACACTCCGAGCTTGTCCTGGAGCGTTTCTTCGTTCAAAAGATCGCCGAGCTTTTTGCCGCTGTCGTCCTCGGTATATTTATTGAGCATATCGTGAACAAATACGGCTTTCGACTTGCCTGCCTTTAGGTTTGCGCGGTATTCCTTTATTGCAAGCATAAAGCTGTCGAGAAAGTCAGCGATATTTGTTTTTTGCTGTGTCAGAAGATGCTTATAATCGGTCGCGCTGTAGCCACCGTTCATATTCATAACGGAAAGGTCAGTTATCGCCTGTTGAGGGTCGTCGAAAGATTTGTGACTATGGGCAGCTATGAATTTTTAGAGGTGCCTTTATTATATACAATGACCAAAACCACAATAACAGCTAAATAGGTTATCATCGGCATCACGGCGCCGAGGTACTTGCAGCTTGACTGGATCAGCGCGTTATATACCGAGTGATACACGATAGCCAAAGAAAGCAGCGCGAAAGAACCGCACAGGAACATCTTTTTTTGATCGCGTATAAACGATATGCCCACGCCTACCGCAGTGGTACACAGGCTGTGGAGCAGTCCTGCGCCGAGCGTGCGGACCAAAGCCCAAAGGATATCGACCGAGCGTTGCAGCACTGCGGTCTCGACCAGTATCGTGGCGTTCTCAAGCAGCGCAAAGCCCAGACCGGTCATGAAAGCGATCGTCAAAAGCGTTTGACGTTCGGACGAAATAAATATCGCAAACACCACTACCGGCAGTGCTTTGATAAGCTCCTCCGTAAGCGGCGTGATATTTGTCGTTACATAGAACATATCCTGAGCGATAAGTGTATTGAGCAAGCCGTTCACCTCGGAGATAAACAGGCAGCAGCACATTCCGATAAACACATAAAGCATTATCAGCCTAGTGTTTTTGCGAACGATCGGGATGGCGAGCAAAAACGGGAGCGCGAAACATATAAAAACAATATAACCTATGTTCTCCATTGTTTTGTCCCCCTTTCCAATGCGGGTGCCAGCGTGAGCATCGAGAACAGAAGTATTGCATAAGGGATGTACCAAATCGCCTGAACGCTGACCTGATAGCACCAGATAATGTCCTCCACCGTAGTACCGACAGCCAAAACAAGAGAAATCGCATGGAACGCTCTTATACCGGAAAAAAAGTCCAAATACTCCTTTGGTATTATCAGGTGCTTTAGGCTGTAATAAGCAGACGCGCCAACGAATAATTCCTCTATTGCGCAGGTTATCTTGCGTCCCGGGTCTGACGGCGATAACAGGATCACGATCGCAGATACAACTGCAATGAGCGGCGCGGCTAGGGCTGCAAGCCTGTATTTTTTTAGCTCATCGGATTTGTCGTCGATCAGCGAATCTATCGCGCCGTAGTTTGCCGAAAAAAGGAACATATAGCAGCCGATGTTTCCGAATGTTCCTATCTGGAAAACCTGCGGAAGATCTCCTACAATAACATACTGCACGATCTCGTACAGTCGTTCAATGAACAAACACCCCAAAGCGCAGCCCACCATTTTTTTGTACAACGCTTTCTTGGGCTTGAAAAACTTGATAAGTGAATAGATAAAGCCTGCCAATGCTGCGATACAGAGCAAGCTGTTGCATATTATTTCGATGTCGTAATTCATAGCCGATCACCTCCTGTATTGCTTGCCGAATGAATATCTATGTCCGAAATAATATCCTTGAATCTAACGCCGAGCACATCCATCAGCTTTCCCATATTAAAGCCGTCCGGTACCCTGTCTCCGTTTTCCCACTTGTAGATCGTCGTATAGGATACTCCTATTTCATCGGCGAGGTCTCTTGCCGTCATGCCGCGTTCTTTTCTGAGGATCCTAAGACGTTCGCCTATAGCTTTTGCATCCTTTACGTCGTCATACTCAAAGCTGTCGATCGTTTCCTCGGCAAGTATTATGATGTTCATTTATTTTTCCTCGTTTTCTTTGCTTTCGTTTTGTCCGGGAACAAATACCGTCGCCTTGGTGCAGCCCGGTCGGCTGCTGATTTCCAGCTTGCCGCCGCACTGCAATTCAAGCCGTGTTTTTGCGTTTTCCAAGCCGACGCCTAATTTTGTGTTTTCTACATCAAAGCCTACTCCGTTATCCTCAACGCAAATCATGTATCCTCCGTCGGTTTTTCGGGAGGATATCGTGATGACGGCGCCGCTTTCCAGAGTGCCTATACCGTGTATGACCGCGTTCTCGACCAGCGGCTCGACCGTAAGCGGAGGGATATGAAAATCATACTCCCCTATATCGTATTCAACGACCAAGCCTGTTTCATCATCAACATTTTCAATGTTCAAAAACGCCTTGATATGCTCCAGCTCCTCGCTGAATTTTATAAGCTGATTGGAGCGCATCGCTTCTATATTTCGCCTGATATACAGAGAAAAATCATCAACAGCGTCGGATGCCTTTTTTTGATCTGTCCAAATAAGTGCTTTGATAATAAAAAGCGCGTTATAGATAAAGTGCGGCGATATCTGATTTTGCAGGAGCCTCACATTCGTATTGGAAAGCTCCAGCTCCTTTTGCGTAAGCGCAAGCTCCTTTTTCAGGCTGTCTTCACGGATCCTCGACTGATAAACAAAGTTCAAAAAGAAATAATACAAATAGATATCTATGATTTGAACATACTTGACGATACCGCAGACTATTCCGAAATATTCCAGCATACAGGAGATAACCGTCGAAACCGCCAGATACATGATTATTGAGTTGTAGCCGGAGGTAACGTCGTAGAAATAGCGCAGCGAAGCTATCACCAGCACAGTCAGATATATCATCGCCACACAAAACGGGAACGCGCGTAACGGCCCTCAACAAAATAATACTCCTCGCTGAAGGATAACACCGTCAGTCCGGTCACAGACGGTCCCACCGTCACGGCAAGCGCGCTGATAAGATTCGGGATCACCAAAAGCCACCGCAGCACCTTGTTCTCTTCCAACACCATTATCTGCATCATCAGTATCGTGGGAGAGATCAGATATTTGATGATCGTCATCCAATACCGGATATCCGAAAGCGACGGGTCGTTCTCCGACCATTTGCACACAAATTCCACAAACAGCGACAGCACCATAATGATCGCCATTATTCAAAGCGTAAACACTGCCGGAAGCTTGTTTTTTCTGTTGGAAATCATCAATACGATCAATCCCAGAACCAATAAGACCGACGGATAATCATATTTCAGAAATTCAAGAAAAGTAAATTCCATTAAATACCATCCATTTTCCAATTATAATGTATTTATTCTAACATATTTAAACTTAAAAATCATTATCAATTGGCAACAATTTATGAAATTTTTTAAAATTTCATAAATTTATATATCTAATAGCCATTCATCACACCACCTACTGCGCCGCCTCAACCGCCGATCAAGCTGCGCAAATCACAGGTAAAACCGTTTCGCTGAAATGATTACCGGAGCGTCAGATAAATGCTCCATCTTCTCATATCTTTAGTTTTGTGTTATACTTTTGGTGAGCTCAATTGAGCTTGCGGAGTTGATCGAAATTTGGTGATAAAATCATGAAACTCGAATACAGAACAGCAACCATTGATGATTTGGATTTATTGACAAAAACCCGAATCGAAGTGCTGAGAGCAGCGAATGATCTTGACGACAGTATTGATAATATGTCAGAAGTCGAAATGGAATCGCGCGCTTATTATGAGAACGCCTTGAATAATAATCTTCATACCGCTTTTCAATAATACTATCTTGACAAAACGCAAATTATAATAGGGAACCTCTAATAATTCCTTGCCGCGCATAAGCACAAAATTTCCACGGCATAATTTCACCAAAATTCCTCGTTATACGTCAGTATGACATCGAAATTTTGACAAAATTCTGCCACGAATCTTCCGCGCTTCTGCACAACAATGAATTTTTAGAGGCTCCCAATATATAATCTTAATTAGCGGCGGCTAACCGCTAATTTTTATCACATTCAGTTAGCTACGTCTAACTGAGATTTTTGAGGAGCCTATGTCAGAAGAAGTAATTATAAAATACTGCTCGCCGACCTTGGCGGGTATAAAAACGGGCAGCCTGTTCAGCTGTTCGTATAACAGCAAAAATGAAGTTTGTGAGTTTTTAAGAAAGCTTAATCTTTCTTTGGGAAGCAAGGGAGTGCGTTTTTTGCCGCTCCGTTTCAAAAACAAAAAAGCTTTGATCTACGCCTATCGTCCGTCAAGGCTGTTGCCTGAGGTTCAAGTCAAGGAAGCAGATGAATTGCTTTCGCAGCGTGGTTATTGCACGCAGAATTGCGGAAAATGCCTTGCCCGGCTGATAAAACGCCTCGGCGAGAGCGAAGAGTTCCCTCATGAGATCGGACTGTTTCTCGGGTATCCCATTGATGATGTAAAGGGATTTATCGAAAACAAAGCCTGCGGCGCAAAGTGTGTTGGTTACTGGAAGGTCTACGGCGATGAGAAAAAAGCTCAAAAGCTCTTTGAGCAATATAGAAAATGCACCGGGATTTACAAAAAGCAATGGTGCGCCGGCAAGCCTCTGGCAAAATTAGCAGTAGCAAAATAGACAGCAACAAAGGGAACAGTATTCCCTTACGCTCAACACTATTCAGGGAGTATCATTATGATATTCCCTTTGTTTTTCCCTGATTATTGAAGTATATTAGAACGATAAATTTAGGCAATACCGCATAATTCAGGCGCACGCCTTGAATTGTGCGGTGTTGCCTTTATACTCTTCAATCAAGACAGCCCTTGGTTATATGGGCTGTCAACTTTATCAATTACCACCAATCATTATCAAAAGCGGCTGTTACTGATGACAGCCGTTTTTGATTTCTGTTGCAATTCATTCCGAATTATGTTATTATTTTATTAATTCAAGAAGGGGGTGTCGGGATGAATGTTGTCCATATGAAATATGCGGTCGAGGTCGCAAAAGCCGGTTCGATCAACAAGGCTAGTGAAATACTGCTTGTGGCGCAGCCGAATTTGAGCCGTTCTATCAAAGAGCTTGAGGCGGATTTGGGAATTACTATTTTTTCGCGCACGTCAAAAGGAATGACACTTACGCCCAAAGGCGAAGAATTTATGGGGTACGCCAAGAACATTCTGCGGCAGCTTGATGAAGTTGAAATGATGTATAAGTCTGAACTGCCGGCAAAACAAACCTTTTCTGTTTCTGTTCCCAGAGCAAGCTATATCGCCGACGCCTTTGCAAAGTTTTCAAATTGTATCGACAAAAGTTCAGCGGATATATATTATCAGGAAACCAATTCCAACCGCGCTATCAAAAATATACTGGAACACAATTATCATTTGGGTATTATCCGTTATGCCTCACATTTTGATAATTATTTTAAAACGTTGCTTGATGAAAAGGGCTTGCAGTATGAATTGGTTGCAGAATTCAAATATGTGCTGGTGATGAACGCCAAGAATCCGCTTGCTCAAAAGGAGGAGATCCACTATAAGGATTTAGAGCCGTATATACAGATATCTCATGCCGATCCGTATGTACCTTCTTTGCCTGCGGCGACTGTGCTTAAAGAAGAACATACCGTCAACTGCTCACGGAATATTTATGTATTCGAGCGCGGCGGTCAGTTTCATCTGCTCACTCAAAACCCGGATACTTTTATGTGGGTTTCTCCTTTGCCGGACGATATTATTTCGAGCTTTGGCTTGGTGCAAAAATCCTGTCCCGATAATCAAAAGCTTTACCGCGATATGCTGATCTGCCGCAAGGATTACCACCTCAGCAAGCTTGACAACGAGTTTGTGACCGAGCTATGTAACTCAAAAAGAAAATATCTGTAGAACCCTTTGCTTCCAAAAAACATAAGGCAACACCGCACAATTCGCGGCGCACGCCTTGCTTGCATATTATTCCGTCAGACTGCCCAAAAATCAGTCCCCATACGTCAGTATGCGAACTGATCGGCTGCTGATTTTTTTCTTATTCGTGATATGGTATATCGATAAGTATATTACCGATATACTTTTTTGGTTATTCACATATTCCGAAAATATTGTTAAAATATTAACAAGCAAACAGGAGGTGAAGTTTTTGCAGTCCGCGATTTCAAGAGCAACGCTCGGTCGGCTCCCGGCTTATCTGCAATTATTAGAGAGCGTTACAAGCGAACATATTTCGGCAACGGCAGTTGCAAGAGCACTCGGCTTGGGAGAGGTCTTGGTGCGCAAGGACTTGAGCCTTGTGTGCGGCAAAGGAAAACCCAAAACAGGCTATGTTACCGACGCATTGAAGGCTTCGCTGAAAGCTGCGCTGGGCGTCAACAATGTTACGCCGGCGGTTTTAGTCGGAGCAGGCAAGCTTGGAAAAGCCTTGCTTGACTACAACGGCTTCCGTGATTACGGAATGGAAATCATTGCTGCGTTTGACAAAAACGCGGGAAAAAACCGCAAAGCGGCAGGCAAGCCCGTTTATTCCATGGAACATCTGCGGCGGTTTTGTCTGATGCACGATGTCAAAATCGGCATAATCACCGTTCCTGCCGACGCGGCGCAGTCGGTTTGCGATCAGTTGATCGCAAGCGGAATTGAAGCCGTATGGAATTTTTCACCTGTTATGCTGAAGGTTCCGCAGGGCATAGCACTGCAAAACGAAAACTTAGCTCTATCACTGGCACATCTGCACAGTATGCAAATTGATTAAATCAGGAGGAAAACAATGGAAACAGTAAAGAAAAACTATGAGATTGTTGACGGCGTAGAAAAGCTTGAGGCTGCGCTTGACAGAGCCGGAGCGGCACAGAAAATCTTTGCTACCTACACACAGGAGCAGGTTGACGCTATCTTTTTGGCGGCAGCCACCGCAGCAAACCAGGCAAGGATACCTCTCGCTCAAATGGCAGTGGAAGAAACCGGTATGGGTATCGTAGAGGATAAGGTCATCAAAAACCACTATGCCAGTGAATATATCTACAATCAGTACCGCGAAGTCAAGACCTGCGGCGTGATAGAAGAGGACAAGGCGTTCGGCACGAAGAAGATCGCCGAGCCGATCGGCGTTGTCGGCGCTGTTATTCCTACGACTAACCCCACGTCGACCGCTATTTTCAAAGCGCTGATCTGTCTGAAAACCAGAAACGCGATCATCATCAGTCCGCATCCCCGCGCAAAGAAAAGTACTATCGAAGCCGCTAAGGTAGTTCTGGAAGCGGCGGTAGCAGCCGGTGCGCCGGAAAACATTATCGCATGGATCGACGTTCCCTCGCTGGAAATGACCAATCTGCTCATGCAGGAGGCTGATATTATCCTCGCGACAGGCGGTCCCGGCATGGTAAAGGCTGCGTATTCCAGCGGTAAGCCGGCTCTCGGCGTAGGCGCAGGCAACACTCCTGCCATCATTGACGACAGTGCCGACATTATCTTGGCTGTCAACTCTATAATTCATTCAAAAACCTTTGACAACGGTATGATCTGCGCTTCCGAGCAGTCCACGATCGTGCTTGACAGCATTTACGACGCTGTAAAACAGGAGTTTGCGGCACGCGGCTGCTATTTTTTGAAGGACGACGAGTTGGATAAGGTGCGCAAAACCATTATTATCAACGGTGCGCTCAACGCAAAGATCGTAGGACAAAAGGCGGCAAAGATCGCCGAGCTTTCGGGCGTTACGGTTCCTGCCGGCACAAAGATTTTGATTGGCGAAGTGGAGTCCGTTGACCTCAGCGAGGAATTTGCTCACGAAAAGCTCAGCCCTGTTCTTGCCATGTACCGCGCAAAGGATATCCACGACGCTTTTAGCAAGGCAGAGCAGCTTGTTGCGGACGGCGGCTACGGTCACACATCTTCAATTTATCTTGACGCTGTCAACGAAAAGGCTAAACTCGATGAATTTGCGGCGCGTATGAAAACCTGCCGTATTTTGGTAAACACTCCGTCTTCTCAGGGCGGTATCGGCGACCTCTATAACTTTAAGCTTACGCCTTCGCTCACCCTCGGCTGCGGCTCATGGGGCGGAAACTCCGTCAGCGAAAACGTCGGCGTAAAGCATTTGATAAACATAAAAACAGTTGCCGAAAGGAGAGAAAACATGCTTTGGTTCAGAGCACCCGAGAAGGTATATATCAAGAAGGGCTGTATGCCTGTTGCCCTTGACGAGCTTAAAAATGTTATGAACAAGAAGCGCGTGTTCCTTGTTACCGACAGCTTCCTTTATAAGAACGGCTACACAAAGCCGATCACCGATAAGCTCAATGAGATGGGTATCCAGTACACCGCTTTTGCGGATGTTGAGCCCGACCCGACGCTCGCCTGCGCGATCAAGGGAGCCGAGCAGATGAAGTCCTTTGAGCCGGATACTATCATAGCTCTCGGCGGCGGCTCAGCAATGGACGCTGCAAAGATCATGTGGGTGCTTTATGAGCATCCCGAAGCAAACTTTATGGATATGGCAATGCGCTTTTCCGATATCCGCAAGAGGATCTATACCTTCCCAAAGATGGGCGAAAAGGCTTACTTTATCGCTATTTCAACCTCTGCCGGCACAGGCTCCGAGGTAACTCCCTTTGCAGTTATCACCGACGAAAAGACCGGTGTAAAATATCCGCTGGCTGATTACGAGCTGTTGCCGAATATGGCGATCATCGACACCGATTTCCATATGACAGCTCCCAAGGGCTTGACCGCCGCTTCCGGTATTGACGCTGTTACCCACGCGCTTGAGGCTTATGCTTCCATGATGGCAACAGATTATACCGACGGATTGGCACTCAGAGCCTTAAAGATGATCTTTGAATATTTGCCCAGAGCTTACGACAATGGTCTTAACGACCCCGAAGCAAGAGAAAAAATGGCGAATGCCGCTACAATGGCAGGTATGGCTTTTGCCAACGCATTCCTCGGCGTATGCCACTCCATGGCGCATAAGCTCGGTGCTTTCCACCACCTGCCGCACGGCGTAGCAAACGCCCTGATGATCGACGAGGTGCTCCGCTTCAATGCAGCAGAGGTTCCGGCAAAGATGGGAACATTTCCGCAGTACGATCATCCGCACACCCTTGCTCGTTATGCAGAGGTTGCCGATTATCTCGGCGTTGGCGGCAATGACGACAGCGAAAAGCTTGCTAATCTTATTAAGAAAATTGACGAGCTCAAGGCAAAGGTCGGAATCAAGTCCACCATTAAGGAATATGTTCCCGACGAGCAGGACTTCCTTGACAGACTGGACGATATGACCGTACAGGCGTTTGACGACCAGTGTACGGGAGCCAACCCACGTTATCCGCTGATGAGCGAGATCAAGCAGATGTATCTGAACGCTTATTACGGCAAGACCTTTGAGGAAACCGAAACACCCGACGAAAGACAGCTAGGCGGAGAAATTGACAAAAAAGACTTTAAGCAGTCGTTCCGCAGAGCAAAAAACGGTATTCATAAAAATCTGTGAGGGAGGAATAAAAAGTGACGCTGGATAAAGTAATCGCGGTAAGAACCGCAAAAACCGTCTACCGCGACGGCGACCTTTGCGTAAAGGTATTTAACGAAGAATTTTCAAAAGCCGATGTGCTTAACGAAGCACTGAACCAGGCGCGTATCGAGGAAACGGGACTGAACATCCCCAAAATCCACGAGGTAACAAAAATCGACGGAAAATGGGCGATAGTATCGGATTTCATCAAAGGAAAAACATTACAGCAGCTTATGGATGAAGAGCCCGAAAAAAAGGATGAGTATTTGAACCTGTTTGTTGATTTGCAGCTTATGGTACTCAGCAAGACCAGTCCCTTGCTCAATAAGCTCAAGGATAAAATGAACCGCAAGATCAGCATGGCGGAGCTGGACGCGACCACACGCTATGACCTTCACACCAGACTGAACGGTATGCCCAAGCACAACAAGGTGTGCCACGGCGACTTTAATCCGTCAAACATCATCATTGCCGAAGACGGCACTCCCTACATAATCGACTGGTCGCACGCGACCCAGGGCAACGGCGCAGCCGACGCGGCAAGAACATATTTGCTGTTCTGCCTCAAGGGCGAAACAGAAACCGCAAAGCAGTATCTTGATCTGTTCTGCAAAAAGAGCGACACCGCCAAGCAGTATGTACAAAAGTGGATGCCGATCGTAGCGGCTTCACAGTCCGTAAAGGGCAACGAAAAGGAGCGCGAGTTCCTGCTCAGCTGGGTAAACGTTGTTGAGTACGAATAAGGAGGAAGTCAACATGAAAGTGACCGTATGTATCGGTTCATCCTGCCACATCAAGGGCTCACGCCGGGTGGTAGAGCAGCTGCAGTCTCTTATTGCGCAATATGACCTTGGCGACAAGGTGGAGCTGGGCGGCACCTTTTGTATGGGACAGTGCCAAAAGGGTGTTTGTGTCACAGTTGACGAGACCTTCTATTCGGTATCCCCCGAGGACGTCGGAGAATTTTTTGAAACAAATATAAAGGCAAAGGTATAAAAATGAACATACAGATATGCGTTGGCTCGTCTTGTCACCTCAAGGGTTCGGAAGAGGTAGTTGCTTTGTTCCAAAAGGCTATTGAGGAACGCAATCTGGAGGATAAAATCACTCTTGCGGGCAGCTTCTGCATAGGACGCTGCAACCGCGAGGGTGTTACCGTTCAGGTGGACGACGAGATCATTACGGGCGTTAAGCCGGAAACCTTTGACAGGTTTTTTGAAACCGAAATCTTACAAAAACTCTAGTGAAAGTGAGCGTAAAGATGTCGAACTGTTTGACATTAAAAAAATCAAATTGCAAAAACTGTTATAAATGTATTCGCCACTGTCCGGTAAAGTCCATCCGTTTTTCCGGAAATCAGGCGCATATTATCGGCAATGAGTGTATTCTTTGCGGTCACTGCTTTGTGGTGTGTCCGCAAAACGCCAAGCAAATCGTAGATGAAACCGAAAAGGTTCGCGTTTTGCTGCAAAGCGGAGATCCTGTTATCGTCAGCCTTGCGCCGTCCTTTATCGCAAATTATGCCGGTGCGGGCATTGGATCGATGCGCACCGCTCTGAAAAAGCTCGGCTTTTACGACGTTGAAGAAACCGCTCTGGGCGCAACAATGGTCAAGCGTGAATATGACAGGATCTTGCAGGATGAGAACAGAGATATCGTAATATCCTCCTGCTGCCATTCCGTCAATCTGCTGATCCAAAAATATTTTCCAAACTGCTTGCCTTATCTTGCAGATGTGATGTCGCCGATGCAGGCGCATTGCAAGGACATCAAAAAGCGTATCCCCAATGCAAAAACCGTGTTTATAGGTCCCTGCGTTGCCAAAAAAGACGAAGCAGAGCATTATGAAGGCATTGTTGACGCCACTCTGACCTTTGAGGAGCTGTCCGCGTGGCTGCAAGAAGATAGCATTACTCCCGAACAGGAAATCGACAACACAGACAAAAGCCTTGCGCGGTTTTTCCCGACAACCGGCGGTATTCTGAAAACCATGTCGCAACAGGCGCAGGATTATACTTACTTTGCGATCGACGGAATAGAAAACTGCATTGCCGCCCTAAAAGATATTGAGGACGGCAAGGTTCACAAGTGTTTTATTGAAATGAGTGCCTGCGCCGGAAGCTGCGTCGGCGGACCTGTTATGGAAAAGCACCGTCTGAATCCTGTCAGTGATTACGCGGCTGTTGCCAAATACGCAGGCAAGAATGATTTTGAGGTCGAGCAGCCGGAGGCGGTTGAGATGAAGAAGATTTTTGAGTTCATCGCTCAGCGTTCGGCAAAGCCTTCTGATTTTGAGATCGACCGGATCTTGCGTCAAATGGGCAAATTCAAGCCCTCGCAGGAGCTGAACTGCGGTTCCTGCGGCTACGATACCTGCCGCGAAAAGGCAGTTGCCATTTATCAGGGCAAGGCAGAGATCTCTATGTGCCTGCCGTATTTGAAGGACAAGGCCGAAAGCTTTTCGGATACGATCGTTAAAAACACGCCCAACGGTCTGATAGTTGTGAACGATTTGCTGGAGGTGCAGCAAATCAATTCTGCCGCGCTGAAAATATTGAACCTGCGCGCCGCGTCGGACGTAATGGGCTCTCAACTTGTGCGTATCCTCGATCCGCTGCCTTTTATGAACGTGCAGTCTAATCATCGGGGCATTTACAATGAACGTACATTTTTAGCCGAGTACGACCGCTATGTGGAAATGACGATCGTTCCCGACAAAGAGAGCAATATGCTGATCTGCATTATGACGGACGTCACCGAAGAAGAAGCCGCACGCCGCCGCAAAGAGGATATCAGCCGTCAGACGGTCGAGGTTGCCGACAAGGTGGTTGATAAGCAAATGCGTATCGTGCAGGAGATCGCTTCACTTTTGGGCGAAACTGCCGCCGAAACAAAAATTGCGCTGTCAAAGCTGAAGGAGTCGATCAAGGATGAATGATTTATGTGCGGAAATCGGCTGCAAAAGCATCAACCACGATGGCGAACAGCTTTGCGGAGACCATATTGATATAGTAGAGCAGAACAATGACTCCACCGTTATCGTGCTGGCGGACGGTATGGGCAGCGGCGTAAAGGCGAGTATTCTCTCAACGCTCACATCCAAAATCATTTCAACCATGATGGCGGAAGGCTTGCCCTTGGAGGAATGTGTGTCTACCATTGCCGCAACGCTACCTGTCTGTTCGGTGCGCGGCGTTGCTTACTCCACCTTTACCATTATGCACATCATCAACTCCCATACCATTGAGCTGATCCAGTATGACAACCCTCATATTATATATATCCGCGACGGTGCTCTTTATGATTACGCCAAAACCGAGGTCAATATCGGCGGAAAAAAGATTTATAAATCAGTTGTACGCTTAAAGGAGGATGACATCATCATCGCCATGAGCGACGGCTGTCCTCACGCCGGGATCGGTATCGCATATAACTTCGGCTGGAAATGGGAGGATATCGCAGAATATATGCTGAGCTTGTCGGACGGCGGTTTTACTGCCAAGACGCTTTCTACGCAGCTGATCGACGAGGTCAACCGGCTCTACGGAGGCAAACCCGGCGACGACGCGACCGCCTGCGTTATCAAGATCCGCAAGCGCGTGCCGATGAACATTCTATTCGGTCCTCCTTACGACAGAGATGACTGCGACCGAATGATGAGTTTGTTTTTCTCAAAGGAGGGCAAGCATATCATCTGCGGCGGAACAACTTCTTCTATTGCCGCAAAGTGGCTGCGAAAGCCGCTAAGACCTAAGCTCAACTTTGAACGCAGCGACGTTCCGCCGATCGCGGAGCTGGAAGGAGTAGATCTGGTGACCGAGGGCGTCATCACCGTCAACAAGGTGGTGGAATATGCCAACGATTATATTAAAAACAACGATTCCTATGAGGAATGGGGCTACAGTAATGACGGAGCTTCGCTAATCAGCCGTCTGTTGTTTGAAGAAGCGACGGATATCAATTTCTATGTAGGCAAGGCTGTAAATCCGGCACATCAAAATCCCGATTTGCCGATCAATTTCAACATCAAGATGAATTTGGTGCAGGAGCTTTCAAAGGCACTCAAGCTGATGGGCAAACGCATCAAGGTCAGTTATTTTTAGGTGAATGTAAATGAATAAGCTAAGAAAATTTGATACTAAGGTACAGTATCTAAAATACAAGGTGCTGCGCGAGGTAGCGCGTCAGGCATGGAATGATACGCTGTTGGAGAACGTAATGGATATTCCCAAAATCATTGTTCCCGGCAAAACTCCAACCATGCGCTGCTGTGTATATAAAGAAAGGGCGATCCTTGCCGAGCGCGTAAAAATCGCCATGGGCGGCAACTCTGACCGTCAAAATGTGATCGAGGTGATCGACATAGCCTGCGACGAATGTCCCGCCGCCGGTTATGAGGTCACTGATTCCTGCCGCGGATGCTTGGCGCACCGCTGCGAGGATGTGTGCAAGCGCGGAGCGATTTACTTTGACCACAACCATGTTGCGCATATCGATAAAAGCAAATGCGTTGAATGCGGTCAGTGCGCCAAGGTGTGCCCGTATTCTGCGATCGCCAACCGCAAGCGTCCCTGTCAAAACGCCTGCAAGATCAAGGCTATCAGCATTAATGATGACAAGGCGGCTCAGATCGACGATTCAAAGTGCGTTTCATGCGGCGCATGTGTTTATCAGTGTCCGTTCGGTGCTATCAGCGACAAATCCTTTATTTTGAATGTGATCGATTTGCTGAAGAAATGCGAGAGAGGAAAAAATTATAAGCTCTATGCTGTGGTTGCGCCGTCTATTTCCAGCCAGTTTACTTATGCAAAGCTCGGTCAGGTCATCACCGGTTTGAAAGAGCTTGGCTTCCACACGGTTGTAGAAGCCGCTCTGGGTGCAGATATGGTTGCTCAGGCGGAATCAAAGGAGCTTGCGGAAACGGGCTTTTTAACCAGCTCCTGCTGTCCTGCTTTTGTTGAATATATCAACAAATCCTTTCCGCAGCTCAAGCCGAATGTCTCTCACAATCTTTCACCTATGGCGACGATCGCCAAGTATATCAAAGATACGACGCCGAATTCAAAAATCGTTTTCATCGGACCGTGTACGGCTAAAAAGATGGAGGCTCAGCTTGATACCGTCAAGCCCTATGTCGATTCCGTGCTGACATTCGAGGAATTACAGGCACTGTTTGACAGCCGAGATATCGACCTCACCACTCTGGAGGAAGGCGTGCTTGACAACGCTTCCTACTTTGGCAGAATATTCGCCCGCTGCGGCGGACTTGCCGACGCGGTTGCCGAGGGCTTGAAGGAGCAGGGGCTTGATGATTTTGAACTGAACGCAGTTTCCTGCGACGGCATTGAGGAATGCAAAAAAGCTCTGACAATGAAAAGCAAAAACCTTCTGAAAGCTAACTTTATTGAAGGTATGGCGTGCGTCGGCGGCTGTATCGGCGGCGCAGGCTGTTTGACTCACGGCGCAAAGGACAAAATGCAGGTCGATAAATACGGACAGGAAGCAATGGAAAAAACCATCCTCGACGCAATTTCGATCCTGAAATAAGTTAGTGCTTTTCTATTTTTAGATACAACGATCCGTATTTCTCACGCAAAATGACGGAATCGCTTGCCGAACGCGCAGAAAAATCATTTCTTAATTAAAATACCGCATACGGTTCCAATCTCAACTATGTGCTTCACTTTTTTCAAGCGGCTTTATCAGCACCGTACATGAATGGCTTAAAAGCAGGATCGCACCCCGGAAGAAATCGCTGAGGTACTGCTGCATTTGATAAGGCAATTGAGTATATAAAAACAGTATTCAAAAGCCTGATGACTTCATCTGAAATCATCAGGCTTTTCTTATGGGCACCTCTAAAAATTCACTGTTGTTCAGAGGTGCGGATATTTTGTAGTAGATTTTTGTCAAAACGACGATGTCATACTGACGTATAACGAGGAGTTTTGGCAGAAATATGCTGTGAAAGATTTGTGACTATGGGCAGCTATGAATAGCTTAACGAAAAGATCCGCCTGCTCGTTTGAACAGTCGGATGATTTTTCTCTGTTATGCCGTAATCGGAACACTCTCTGTTTCTTCCGTAGCTCTGCTTTTTACATTGGAAATGCAACGGCTTCACGGTAGAGCTTTTTTAGTATGTCGATAAAATCTGTCAACGTAGCTCTGTTATCATTCTTATGGGTGCAAAGCACACAGGAAAAACTCTCTTTACACTCAAACGGTATCCATGCAAACTGACCGCTGTGATCGTTAAGGAATCCGGGCGCAAGGCAAATCCCTCTGCCTGCTGCAACATTGGTAAGCGTTGTATCGTGATCGGAACTGTTGAAATACTTGATTTTGCCGGTGCCGATCAGTCTGTGTTGAACAGCCTTCAGCGCAGGAGGTGAACCGCCGCCGACCATCAGCATCCTTCCGTAAAGGTCGCTTTCGGTGATCAGATTCTTTTGGGCAAGCTCATCATCACATTGAGCTATCAGATAGATCCTGCTTTCAAACAGTTCATGAACTTTGATATTAGGTATCTGTTTTGTCTGTTCTTTGAGAGCAAATACAATATCCGTCTCGTTTTTCAAAAAGCCTTCCATTCCGTTTTCATAACGGAACTGAGGTGTGATAAGCACATCGGGATGAATCTGAGCAAACCGGCGCATTGCCTCCGGCAAAAAACAAACCGCCTGTCTGACCATCATACAGATGGAAATATCATCTTTGAATTGAGTGCTGAAATTCTGTCCCTGTTCGATCGCACGCTTCAATTCTTCACGCATATTGGTAAGGAACCCGACAAACTGTATACCGGCAGGCGTAAGCACAGCCCCTTTGCCGCTGCGCTCAAAGATCGTGAAACCGACCTCTTCCTCCAACAGCCTGATTTGATATGAAAAGGTCGGCTGGCTGACAAACAGGTTCTCGGCTGCGCGGCTGAAATTAAGCGTCCGCGCCAATTCAATACAATAATCAACTTGCTTTGTTGTCATTAATATGCCTCACTATACTATTTAATAATTAAATCAATTATACACTATTTCGATTGGACATTGCAATAGTTTAATGATATAATTTAAACAGAAAAAATGAACGGAGGACATTATTATGGCAAAAACAATGATCGCTTTCTTTTCGAGAGCGGATGAAAATTACTTTGGAGGCGCAATGCGTTATGTGAAGGTCGGCAACACCGAGATCGTATGCGGTATCATTAAAGAAATGATTGAAGCCGACAGCTTCAAAATCGAGATGAAGGAGCCGTATTCGCCCGTCTATATGACCTGCATCGACGAGGCAAAAAAGGATCTGCGCAATAACGCGCGTCCGGAGCTGAAGGCTTATCCCGACACCCTTGACAGTTATGATACGATCATTCTCGCTTATCCTAATTACTGGGGTACGATGCCGATGGCTGTTTTCACCTTTTTGGAGCACTATGATTTCAGCGGCAAAACGATACTTCCGCTTTGCACCAACGAAGGCAGCGGAATGGGCAAAAGCGAGCGTGACATCGAAAAGCTGGCGAAGGGCGCAACCGTGAAAAAGGGACTTCCGATAACCGGAAGCAATGCCAACGGTTGTAAAAACAGCGTACATAGCTGGCTGGCTGTCAACAATTTGCTGTAAAGGGTGAATGATATGGATGAAGCAGACCAAATCAAAGAGCTTTACCGCCGCTATTGGACATATATGATCGACAAGGACGAGAAAGGTTTGAAAGGTCTTATGGCTGATGATTATTATTTGCTTCATATGACAGGCGTTAGGCAGTCAAAAGAAACTTTTATCAAAGGGTTGCTAGACGGAACCTTCAACTATTATTCTGCCGAACACGACGCGATAGATGTCCGGATAAACGGAGATACGGCAGTGATGACCGGGAGAAGCCGTGTAATGGCAGCGGTATATGGCGGCTCAAAGCATTTATGGCATTTGCAGGGGGATTTTAGACTGCGAAAAGAAAACGGAAATTGGAAATTGACAAGCTCTAAGGCTTCAACATACTAAGGAGGAAAATAATGGATTATTTAACATTAAACAACGGACTAAAATGCCCGGTCACGGGAATCGGAACCTATTTGCTTGCGCCTGCCGATGCGGAAAACAGCGTCAGAGAAGCTCTGAAAATTGGTTGTCGGCTGATTGATACGGCTAATGCTTATGTGAACGAGTGCGCTGTCGGACGCGGTATGAAATACAGCGGCGTAAAACGCGAGGATATCTTTCTCTCCACAAAGCTTTGGCCGACAGAGTACGAAAACCCGGATGCGGTCGATGAAACCTTAGCGCGTTTAGGCGTTGATTATGTCGACCTGCTTTATATCCATCAGCCGGCAGGCAACTGGTTTGCAGGCTACCGTCAGCTTGAAAAGGCGTATAAAGAAGGCAAGGCTAAAGCGATAGGCATTTCAAACTTCGAGGGTAAATATATCGAAGAATTACAGAACAAGTGGGAAATCATTCCGCAGTTTATTCAGGTAGAAGCGCATCCGTATTTCACACAAAAGGAACTTAGAAAAACGCTTGATAAATACGACATCCGTTTGATGAGCTGGTATCCGCTGGGACACGGCGACAAGGACCTGATGAAAGAGCCTGTTTTTTCCGCACTTGGCAAAAAGTACGGCAAATCTCCGGCTCAGGTGATCCTGCGCTGGCATACACAAATGGGCTTTGCCGTTATCCCCGGCAGCAAAAACATCGATCATATCAGAGATAACCTCGATATTTTTGACTTCTCTCTGACAGATGAGGAGATGGCTGAAATCGCAAAGCTCGACAACGGCAAGCGATACTATCACCGCACAGATGAACAGCTGGAGCAATTTGCCGTTTGGCGTCCCGAGTATGAAAATGCGTAACGGAGGATTGTTTTGAAAAAAGTAATTTCTATACTAATGGTCTTGTCGATCATTTTAGCTTTTGCGGGTTGTTCCGCAAATAACAACACAACAGAGAGTACGACTTCTGCCGAAAAAGCTACACTCCAAACGAATGAGACAAAAGCGGATAGCAGTAAAACTACGACTGACAACAAATCGCTTGTTGTTTTCTTTTCACGCACAGGGGAACAATATAAAGTCGGTGTGATTGAGAAGGGCAACACTGCTATCGTTGCAGATATGATTGCCGGTCAAACAGGATCTGACAGCTTTGAGATACTGCCAAAGGAGGACAACTATCCGACGACTTATAAGGAATTGACCGACGTTGCAAAGGAGGAGCAAAACAATAATGCCCGTCCCGAAATCAAAGAAACGGTTGCAAATTTCGATCAGTACGATACGGTTTATCTCGGATATCCGATTTGGTGGGGCGATCTGCCGATGATTTGCTACACTTTCCTCGAAAGCTACGATTTCAGCGGAAAGACGATCATACCTTTTTGTACGCACGCAGGCTCAGGCAACGCCGGAACACAGAGCAAAATCCAATCCGCCGTACCAAACGCAACCGTCAAAGAGGTTCTCGCCATCGCCGGAACCGACGCGCAGAACGATCCTGAAAGCGTCAAATCGAAAGTCACCAAATGGCTTGCTTCTCATTCGTGAAGCGATAGGCATTTTGAAGAGCGTTATGATTAGCTAATGCAAGGAAACCTAGGCAATACCGCATAATTCAGGTGTGCGGATTGCGTAGCAAGATTTTTCGTCAGGTTGGACAAAAAATTGAGGTAAGGCTGACGCCTTGCCGAGACTTTATATTCAAGCAAGGCGTGCGCCATGAATTGTGCGGTGTTGCCCCTAGTTCGATCCGTCACAAATTTCTGTCAGTTTCCACACCGGATCATTCTCGTCGATTAAAATTTCAAATTTTAACGGCAAAACCAGTTGATTTCTTAAAACTTTCATTGTATAACAAATCTGCTTTCTGTGTGGTTTTTCGGCAATTTAATTATCAATGACCGGGCGACCCTTTCGGGCTACCCGGTCTTTTACTTTTTGTTGAGGTAATGATGGACAACAAAATGGCAACAATGCCCGCCTGCTCACAGTTGTGCAAACAGGCGGGTAAAAATTATGACGCAATTGGAATATGTTAGCTTGACAAAACATAAAAAATGTAATACAATATTAGTTAGCGGCAACTAACCGCTCAGTTTTAACGCATAAAGTTAGCTTTAACTAACCTGCGTTTTGGAGGAGCTTAACTTTTTTTATAGGAGGTCATTATGATAAAAACAACAATAAAAATACTTGTTTCTTCGCTGCTTGTCCCGGTGATGCCGTATATGCTGAGCTTTGCCGCAGGCGCAATGATATATGTAGTCGTGGAGGAGCTGATCCCCGAAATGTCGGAGGGCGAGCATTCCGATGTCGGCGTTATAATGTTTGCTCTCGGATTCACGGTAATGATGATTCTGGATGTGGCTTTAGGATAAGAATCTTTGAAAAAAACCGATTGACTAAATCAACTGTTAATGCTATAATAATTTGCAGTTGATTCGCAAATTCAAAGGGAGGGATAGCCTTGAAAAAAAGAAACCGTATCATTGCGCTTTTGCTTGCGGTGATTGTTCTATTTATTATGGCTTTCTCACTTGCGGTCGTTGCCGCGGAAGCCGATCACGAATGCTGCGGCGAGGACTGTCCGATTTGCGAACTTATTGCGGTTTGTGAGAATAATTTCAGGGGAATGTCATTGATACTGGTTTTCGTATCGCTGTTGGTCGCGCTCGCTCTGATGCGAACCTTCCTTCGTGATACCCATGCGTTTCTCTGTCAGTCACAAACGCCTGTTTCACTCAAAGTGAAGCTGACGAATTAAATATCACATAATAATACAGGGATTTTGTCTGCTTTTCCGGCAGGCTTATTTCGCGTGTGCGAAAAGTCCCTGTTTTTTTGCGCCCATTTTTAGATGAAGATATTTATTTCGGAGGTTTTTATAATGAAAAAAATAACAGCAATTGTTTTATGTATTCTGATGGTTTGCGGTGTTTTTGCAGGCTGCGGAGCAAACAATACTAATACAACTAATACGAGCACAGGAAAAATTAAAATAGTCACCACGATTTTCCCGATCTATGATTGGGTTAAGGAGATCGTAGGTGATAACGAAAATGTTGAACTGACAATGCTTCTTGACAAAGGCGTCGATCTGCATAGCTTTCAGCCTACCGCAGACGATATCGTAAAAATTTCCACCTGCGATATGTTCGTTTATGTAGGCGGCGAATCGGACGAGTGGGTCGAGGACGCTTTGAAAGAGTCAACGAACAAGAATCAGATTTCCGTTAATCTGCTGAATACACTCGGCAGCTCCGTCAAGGAGGAAGAAGTGAAGGAAGGAATGGAAGCGGAGCACGAAGAAGAGGGTGAGCATGAGCACGATGAAGAGCCCGAATACGACGAGCACGTGTGGCTGTCCTTGAAAAATGCAAAGGTCTTGTGCGAAAAAATCTCGGCGGAGCTTTGCAAATTGGACGCAGCCAACAAGGAGGCGTATCAAAGCAACACGACCGAATACACTGCTAAGTTAGATTCTCTCGACAAAGAATATGAAGCGGCTGTAAAGAACGCGGGCGTAAAAACCGTTCTGTTCGGCGATCGTTTCCCGTTCCGCTACCTTGTAGATGATTACGGGCTCGATTATTATGCCGCCTTTGTCGGCTGTTCCGCCGAAAGTGAGGCGAGCTTTGAGACAATCATTTTCCTTGCTAAAAAAACGGACGAGCTGGGATTAAAGGCGATTTGTCAGATCGAAAGCTCCGACGGAAAAATCGCAAAGACGATCAAGGATAATACGAAATCCAAAAACCAAGAGATTCTGACGCTCGATTCCCTGCAATCAACTACGGGAGAGCAAGCCAAGAGCGGAAAAACATACCTTTCCGCAATGCAAAGCAATTTGGAAGTTCTTAAAAACGCTTTGAAATAAGGAGGATCACAATGGTTCAGCTCGTCTGTAAGGATTTATGCTTAGGATATGACGGACACGAGATTATCGGTAACCTAAACTTTGAAATTGAACAGGGAGATTATTTGTGTATTGTTGGAGAAAACGGTTCCGGAAAAAGCACGCTTATGAAAACCTTGCTTGGATTACAGCCGCCTGTCAGCGGTAAAATTCTTACAAATGACGGGATGCATCGAAAGAGGATCGGATATTTGCCGCAGCAAACGGATATTCAAAAGGATTTCCCTGCGTCTGTTTGGGAGATCGTTCTATCCGGCTGTCAGAACAAATGTGGGATACGACCTTTCTACTCAAAAGAGCAAAAGCAGCGCGCAATGGTAAATATAGAAAAAATGGAGCTGCAAAAGCTGAAGCAGCGTTGCTACCGTGATCTGTCCGGCGGTCAGCAGCAGCGCGTCCTGCTCGCAAGAGCACTTTGCGCTGCCGAAGATATTTTACTGTTAGATGAGCCTGTAGCCGGACTTGATCCGATCGTTACCGAGGAAATGTACAGACTGATTTTTGAGTTGAATGCCAAAGACGGCATGACGATCGTGATGATTTCTCACGACATCGCATCCGCCGTAAAATACGCTGATAAAATTCTGCATATCGGAGAGAATGTGTTTTTCGGTACAAAGGAGGAATACCTTGAAAGCAATCAAGCGGATTCATTTGCGAAAGGAGAGATGAAAAATGTCTGAAATCTTCAATAAACTCAGTCTTTATCTCCAATATCCGTTTGTGCAGTACGCGTTGGTCGTAGGCGTGCTGATCGCGCTTTGTTCGTCGCTTTTGGGCGTTACGCTTGTGTTGAAACGCTTTTCATTTATCGGAGACGGTTTGTCGCACGTCGCGTTTGGAGCTATGGCGATCGCCGCCGTACTGCAATTCACCAATGATATGCCCTTCGTGCTGCTGATCACGATCATCAGTGCTGTGCTTTTGCTCCGCACCGGACAAAACGCCAAAATCAAAGGCGACGCTTCGCTTGCCATGATTTCTGTCGGGGCGTTGGCAATCGGTTATTTGTTAATGAACATCTTCTCTACCTCTGGCAATTTATCGGGAGATGTTTGCTCCACCCTGTTTGGCTCAACCTCCATATTAACGCTGACGCCGGATGAGGTTTGGCTGTGCATTATCCTGTCTGTGCTGATGATAGCGGTATTCATCCTTTTCTATCACAAAATATTCTGTATCACCTTTGACGAGAGCTTTGCCCTCGCAACAGGCGTCCGGGCAAGGCTTTATAATCTGATTTTGGCGGTTGTCATTGCAGTCATTATTGTGTTGGCGATGAATCTTGTCGGTTCGCTGTTGATTTCGGCATTAATCATTTTTCCGGCACTCTCGGCTATGCGGATGTTCAAAACTTTCAAATCGGTCACGATCTGTTCGGCAGTGTTGGCTGTTGTATGCGCGGTTTTGGGGCTTTTGATCTCCATTGCGTTCGGTACGCCTGTCGGCTCTACGATCGTTGCGGTAGACATTGTTTCGTTCTTCATATTTATGATAATCGGAAAAATGATCAGGAGGTAAAAGACAATGAAAAAGACAGTTTCATTATTTCTTATAGCGGTCACGGTGCTTATGTGCGCGTCTTGCTCGCAAGGTGCGGACAACAGGAACGGCACTAAAACAAAAACCGTCAGCGATGTTCTGAATCAGCAGACTGAGGCGGTTACGGAAGCAAGCTCTAAAGCAGCATCTTCTGCCGTCAATCCATCCGACAAAGCAAAGGCAGATGTTGATTTGACGGAGTTGAGCAGCACGATGGTTTATTCCGAGGTTTATAATATGATGGCAACGCCCGACAATTACATCGGTAAAACAGTCCGTATGAGCGGTTCTATGGCTGTTTCCAAAGGCGATAATCAAACATATTATGCTTGTATTATCAAGGACGCTACTGCCTGTTGTTCTCAGGGAATCGAGTTTGTGCTTGATGAGGGAAGCTACCCGCCACAGAATACGGATATCACCGTCTACGGTACCTTTACTACATATAAAGAAGGAAAAAATCAATATTGTCAGCTGAAAAATGCGGTGTTGGAATAATCATACTTCATACAACATACGTTGATGTAAAAGATCAGATCCCCGAAATGTCAGAGGGCGAGCATTCCGATGTCGGCGTTATAATGTTTGCTATCGGATTCACGGTAATGATGCTCTTGGACGTTGCGTTGGGATAATACTAAAGGCAGCACCGTACAATTCGAGATACACGCCTGAATTATACGGTAATGCCTAAAGCATACCTGCAAAAACAAAAACGCTCTGTTGATTTGAGCGTTTTTGTTTTTTATTGAGTATTCCATTGACAAAACTTCCTTGAAAATATATAATAGAATCAGAAAATCATCTAAATGATTTTTACTTTTTTGTAATATAGTTAGTTTGTGCTAACTGTATTACAAAAGAAAGGATGTATATTATGAAGCATCATCGATTCTGGGCGTTTGCAGCCGTCGCATGTTTGGCAATGACATTCATCACAGGCTATAAACATAAATAGTGCCGGCAGGTACTTTCGCCCGCCTTTGAAAACCGATCACTTATCGGCAACCTTCATAAACAGTGGGATCAAACATTGTTATTATCTAAAGGGCACCTCTAAAAATTCATAGCTGCCCATAGCCGCAAATCTTTCACAGCATATTTCTGCCAAAACTTCACGTTATACGTCAGTATGACATCGTAGTTTTGACAAAAATCTACTATAAAATATCCGCACCTTTGAACAACAGTGATTTTTTAGAGGTGCCCTAAAACAGGAGGAACTATATTATGACATCAATAGGAAAAGGCGCATTATTATTCTTAGGAGGAGTGCTGTTCGGTACGGCAGGAATCAAGGTGCTGTCAAGCAAGGATGCAAAAAAAGCGTACACACATTGTACTGCCGCGGTGCTGAGAGCCAAAAACAGCGTTATGGAAACTGTGACCAAGGTTCAGGAAAACACCGAGGATATTTACGCCGAGGCAAAGCAGATCAATATTGAACGTGAGGAAAACGAAAAGCCCATAGAGCTTGTGCTTGAACCCGACGAGGAGGTCAAAGCAGCCGAAGATGCAGTAAAGATGACCGAAGAAACGGTCAAAGCAGCCAACGAAGATGAAATTTAAAATACTGCACGAGATCCGGGGTCGGCTGAGGATACATATTTTGAACAGATACAGTCAGCAGGAGCTTGACAAGCTTTTTTGTGCGCTGAACGCCGAACGTCAAATCAAACACTGTAAGGTTTATCCTGCGACAAACGATTTGATGATCGAGTATGTGGGCATAAAAAAGGATGCGATAAAGTTACTTTGTCTGACAAATCCCGATACGGCAGTGATTTCGGAACACGCGCTCACGTCTGTTACAGCAGCAAGAGAACTTAAAAAGGAATACACAGGCAAGCTGTTGCGGAAGATCGCAGGACGGTACATAAGACGGTTTTTTATTCCCCGTTATTTCCGTATTGCTATTCTCGCCGTCAAAGCCGCGCGGTATATTTGGAAAGCTCTGAAATGTCTGTCAAAAGGCAAGCTTGAGGTTTCTGTTTTGGACGCGACAGCTATTACCGTCTCGCTGATCAGACGCGATTTCAAAACCGCAGATTCAGTGATGTTCCTGTTGGAGATCGGCGAGATATTGGAGGACTGGACGCACAAAAAATCTATCAGTGATTTGGCAGGCAGTATGTCTTTGAATGTCGGAAAGGTCTGGCTGAAAACTGACGGACAGCCTGTTTTGGTTAAGTCATCGGAAATCAACGCTGGTAATGAGATCGTTGTCAACGCCGGAAGTATGATACCTTTTGACGGTACAGTCAGTGAAGGCGAAGCGATGGTCAATCAATCCACGCTGACAGGAGAAGGCGTGCCTGTACGCAGGAGTGTCGGCGCGACCGTTTATGCCGGAACCGTGATTGAAGAAGGCGAGCTGACTATCCATGTAACACAGAACGCAGGCTCGACGCGCTACGATAAAATCGTTTCGATGATCGAGGAAACAGAAAAACTGAAATCAAATGTGGAAAGCAAAGCAGAACATCTCGCCGACAGGCTCGTGCCGTTTACATTTCTCGGAACAGTGCTGGTATGGCTGTTGACACGCAACACAACCAAAGCACTGTCCGTGCTGATGGTCGATTTTTCCTGCGCTTTGAAGCTTGCAATGCCCGTAACGGTTTTGTCTGCGATCAGAGAGGCAAACGCCTACGGGATCACGGTCAAGGGCGGTAAGTTTCTTGAAAAAGTCGCTGCTGCAAATACGATTGTTTTTGACAAGACCGGAACTCTCACCGAGGCGAATCCCACCATTCACAGCGTTGTATCCTTCTGCGACAAAACGCCCGACGAGCTGCTGCGCATCGCAGCGTGTTTAGAAGAGCATTTCCCCCACTCTATCGCAAATGCGGTCGTCCGTGCAGCAGCTGAAAAAGGTTTGATGCACGATGAAATGCACACCAAGGTCGAGTATGTGGTGGCGCACGGCGTCAAATCCACGATCGACGGTGCCGAGGTATTGATCGGCAGTTATCATTTTGTATTTGAGGATAAGGGTTCTGCCGTTCCGCTCGGAACAGAGAAAAAGCTGCTTGCGATATCAAGCGAATTTTCAAGGTTATATTTGTCCATTGACGGCTGGCTTGCGGCGGTCATTTGTATTGAAGATCCGCTCAGAGAGGAAGCACCCGCCGTCGTGAAGCAGCTCAAGGAGCTCGGCTTTGACAATATCGTTATGATGACGGGAGACAGCAAGCATACAGCACAGGCGATTGCCGAAAGGATCGGCGTTGACCGCTTCTACGCAGAGGTTTTGCCCGAGGAAAAAGCGCGTTTTGTTTTAAGTGAAAAATCAAAGGGCAATACGGTTATGATGATTGGCGACGGTGTGAACGATTCGCCTGCACTTTCATCAGCAGACGTAGGTATCGCCATTTCCAACGGTGCGGCGATCGCAAGAGAGATTGCAGATATCACGATAGCCGAGAACGATTTGAGCAGCATTGTCACACTGAGAAAACTCAGCACCGCGATGATGAAGCGCATCGGCAGAAACTACCGCTCGATCCTCTCAATTAACGGCGGACTGATAGCACTGGGAGTCGGCGGCTTGGCACAGCCGACCACAACCGCAATGCTGCATAACGCCTCAACGCTTGGGATCGGATTGTTAAGTACAAAAAAATTGATATAGAGAACCTCTAATACTAGACCTTGTTTAAAAAATAAATATTGCACAAATAGAAAAATAACGATATAATCGAGGTATGGGAAAGCACAGATATGAGCTGAAAGACAGCGAGTGGAATCGAATAGCAGAAATGCTTCCAAAGGAACATCCATCGGAAGGAAAACGAGGTCGCCCGACAAAATATGATAACCGTACTGTGATGAACGGCATA
>OMZU01000053.1 GCA_900315605.1 uncultured Eubacteriales bacterium
AAAAGCCTGCCTTTCGGCTGCTTCACGCCAAATCTACACTGTCATTTTAAAGTTGTTCATCTTAGCGTACGCAAAATAAGTTTTTGCACAGTCTGAATGCTGCTTCAACAGCGTTTCTAACCTCTTTCATGTCAACAGTAGGTTCAAATCTTGAAATCACATTTCCCTCGCGGTCAACCAAAAACTTGGTGAAATTCCATTTGATATAGGCTTTGTCGCCAAATGCCTTGTTATTCATCTGAGCAAATTTATTAAGGGCAGCATTCTTTAAACCCTTTCCAAAGCCCTCAAACGGCTTTTGCTCTGCCAAAAAAGCAAACAACGGGTCGGCGTTTTCTCCGTTGACCTCAATTTTTGAAAACTGCGGAAATTCCGTGCCGAATTTGAGCGTGCAAAATTGATGAATTTCTTCATCGCTGTCGGGAGCTTGGTTTGCAAACTGGTTGCACGGAAAATCAAGAATTTCAAAGCCCTTGTCCTTCAAGTCCTTGTACATAGCTTCAAGCGGCTCGTAATGCGGAGTAAAGCCGCAGCCGGTTGCTGTGTTGACAATAAGCAAAACCTTGCCGTTGTATTCGGAAAGGCTAACATCATTACCGCTTCTGTCCTTAACCGTGAAGTCGTAAACTGTTTTCATTGTGAGTCCTCCTTGTTATCTGAATTATATAGGCAATACCACATTAAGGTGCGCGGATCGCTCAGGATTAGTATCAGCTTCATTTTAACAGATATCCGTTGCAGTGTCAATCTTTTAATACATGAATATTGCGCCGAAAATAGGCAGATAATATACCCGTAAAAAATCTTAAAGGTGGTTATATTTTGCATAAAAAAACAAATAAAAACAACAAAAAGAACAATCGATATCCAATGGAACTGCCTTCGCGCGGCAGAAAGCCCCAAAATGCCCCAATAGTTGATAACGTGGTTGATAACGAAGCTGTTCCGATGAATGCTTTTCACCCCGACAACGGCGAGGCTACCGAACAAATCGCCGAGGTCGTCGCGGCAGAAATCGACCCTCAAAACAAAATCTAATGTATATAGGCAACACCGCACAATTTATGGCGCACACCCGAATTATGCGGTGCTGCCTTTTTATTACGCTTTCCGACAAGAACAGTTTTTACAGGCGGCAAAAGTATTCTTTGTGTATCTGCGTTGGCATATTTTACGCGCAAAAGGCTTGAAAAATTTTTATATTAATTGTATAATAGTCAGGACATACAATTTGAGAGGAAGATTTTTTTGGAATATAAAAAGGCGTTTGACTTAATTGCCGGCAAGGTTGAGGCTGAGCTCAGCGGTTCGGGTTATACCAGACAAAAGGTTGCTTCCGAAAGCGATAACGAGCTTGTTGCTTTGTTCACAAGCCAAAATCTGGCTTATTCTGTCGTTTACTACAAGGATAAGCAGCAGATGGTTCTGCGTTCCTGCGCAATGACGGACGAGGGTCCCGACAACGATTGGAAAACCCAGTCAACCTGGCTTTATGATGAAATGGTTTCGACCCAAAAGGACGCCGAGAGCATTGCCAACGATTTTATCGAGGGCGTTTCCGGCACATTGGCGATCAGGCGCGCAAAGCAGGCTAAGAAAAAGCAGAAAAAATCCGACGACGGAAATGCAGATCCAAAATTCCTGGCAAAGCGTTTTGTGACCTTTTTCCCCGAGCTTAAGGAAGAAATCAAAAACGAGGAGGACTGCTACTTCCCGTTCAGGGGCGCGACCTTTGCAAAGGAGCACATCGCAACAAGGCTTCCTGTGTATATAAAGCGCGCAACAAAGCCGGAGCTTGAAAAGCTTGCCGGAGTGTTCAACGTTCAGTACGGCAACGGCGACGCCGACACCAGAAGCGTGATCACTATCGTGCTGCTCAATTCCCTTGACGACGCCGACTACAACGCGCTTTTCCCGTTCTTTAACGAGGAGCTGCAAAACGCGGCGGAGGGAGCAAGAAAGTACAAGGGCAAAACCGTTAAGCCCGAAAAGCCCAAAAAGAAATCCGTGTCAAAATTCTCGACCCTTATGGATCAAAATTAAAATACCGGAGGCTGAGGATTTTTATTCGCCGAGGATTTCTGTTTATCAATTGAAAATCCAAATCGAAAGCACATCTATCTTCAAACAGGAAGGTGTGCTTTTTGTTCGGGAAAGATTTATCGAAGAAAATCTTGGTATTATTCCGTTTGCTTGTCTGAAAAGGCTTTGCAGAACTTGATTTTGTGTTTTTTTGGCTTTTTGGCTTTTTTAAAGCTTATTGATATTTTACTTGAAATAAAGCAAAATACATGATATAATACTAAATTGAGAATATAGTTTTTTCTGGCATTTCTTTCCGGTCAGGCTGCACGAGCGAAATTGTCAAATGTTTGTCAATCTCCTTGTGATATCCCTTAAAAATCTCAGAATTTTTATCAAAATTTTGTATGATTTGACTGAGAACGGATAGTCGGACCGAGCGTCCTTCCGCTGTTTTTGACTATCGGACAGGCTGCTCGGGGCTTGATTGATTATCGAATCGTTCGATAAATACCGTGTAAAGGTGGTATTTTGTGAAGTTTTCTTTCGATAAATTTAATAAGTATTTATTCGTAGTGCATGAGAAAAAGCTGATTATTGTGGCTACTATCATTGTTACTATTTTGGTTTTTTTCGAGATCGGTTCTCTCAGAGCCAACAGGATCTCCGATCAGGATATCCTGACCTCGGGAATGTCAACAAGCGTTCAAAAGACAACAAAGGAGACGCTTCAGGCTCCGTCAACCTCGCAGCTTGACGTTTTTTACAGGAATTTTACAGATCCGCCTGAGGAAGCGACCCAAGCCGATCCCAGCTCGATCGTGCAAAACCAAGAGCAGGCTACCGCCGTTCAGCAGGAAGCCCAGGAGCCTGTGACCATGGTTCAGTACGCCACAGCCGTTGTGCCGAACACACCGGCGGATTACGGCGCGCAGTGGAACGCAGGATATCTGCTTGCTATTGATAACCCCGACACGACCTATAAATGTCCAAAGGTCACGCTTTCAAAGGAGGACAGAGAGCTTCTTGAACGCCTTTGCTACGGCGAATTTGGCTCGGGCGGATTTGTAGGCGCGGCTCTGGTTGCCCAGTGCGTCAAGGACGCAATGTGCTTTGAGGGCTACGAGAGCGTAAAGGAGGTCATCTCGGCTTGTCGCTATAGCGGAAGCACCAAAAAGGGCACAAATGCCGCGTGCAAACAGGCGATAAGATATGTGTTTGACGAAAACCACGACGCGATCCAGCACAAGATATTGTATATGTATAACCCAATGGCTGTATCCAGTCAGTTCCACGAAAATCAAAACTATATCATGACCTATCAGGATGTGAGATTCTTTGACAAGTGGGGCGGAAGCAGCATTTTCAACAGCAGCGAAGAACAAGAAAAAATCAAGAAGGGCAAATAACCCAATTATGCAAAAAGCTCCGCGTAAGGATGATATTATATGAAGCTGTCGTTTAACAAACTAAATAAAGACTTCTTCATAGCGCACAAGGAGCATTTCAAAATGATAGGAACTGCGACCCTTGCTGCGGTAACTGTGATCTGCGTGTTTTTCAGACTTGTTCCGCACAGACAGCCGCAGATGGCCGCAACGGTTTCTCAGGCTGTTCCTGCCCCGAGTATTTTGAGCTATACGCAGCAGCCGGAAACCGCAGCGTCGCAGAGCGCAACAGCTCCGGCTCAGACAGGGGCGGAGAGCACCAAAGCCGAGTCGCAGACCAACGCTAAAGAAACCGAGACTGCGGCTCAGACCGACGCAACAAAGGCCGCGGCAACGACCGCAGCTCCGACGACCGCAAAGGTCACAGTTCCTTTTGCCACAGCTATTATTCCGGATTATCCGGCGGATTACGATTCTCAGTGGGACGAAGGCTACCTTATTGCGATCGATAATCCCGACTACAGCTATCAGTGCGCTCCGGTCACGCTGACCGACGAGGACAGAGACCTGCTCGAACGGCTTTGCAACGGCGAGTTCGGCTCAGGCGGTTTTGTGGGCGCGTCGCTCATTGCACAGTCGGTCAAGGACGCAATGTGCTTTGACGGATATCAAAGCGTTCAGGCGGTTATCACCGGATGCCGCTACGACGGCAGAACCGACCGCGGCACGACCGAGGCTTGCCGTCAGGCGGTGAGATATATTTTTGACGAAAACCACGACGCGGTCCAGCACAGAATCATGTATATGTATAACCCGGTGCTTGTTCAAAGCGCGTTCCACGAAAGCCAAAACTACATTATGACCTATCAGGACGTAAGATTCTTTGACAGGTGGAATTACTAAAGGGCACCTGCGAAACAATTTAACCGAATTATTTCAGCGGACAGTATGAGTAAAATCATGCTGTCCGCTTTGTATTTTTTGAAGAAAAGCCAAGCGTTATATAGGTCACGCACGCGGGGCGAACCTAGGGATGTTTTAAGAAAACTACAACGAAATCAATACGACCGGGAACAAACGCATTAAAACTTTTGCACAAAAGCTTTTGTGAAATTTTGTGACGAACGCCGAGAAGTTTTCAACATGCCAAAAATTGTGTTGATTTCATACAAAAAACATATATAAGCTATGTTTAATCAGCTAATTGAATAAAAAATCACTCAGTGCTACAATGAAGTCGTAAGAACAGCGCGTTGGGAAGTTGGCGTTGTTAAAAATTTTATTTTAATTTTAAGGAGGCATTTTTATGAGTAAACAAGCAAAAAAACTACGGAGGATAATCAGCGTCTTTTTGGCGGCGGTCATGGCTGTGTCGTGCTTTTCGGTGAGCGCGGCTGCTGCTTCCGAGGAATCAGGCGCGGAGGGCGTGAGTAAAATCATGCTGTCCGCTTTGTATTTTTTGAAGAAAAGCCAAGCGTTATATAGGTCGCACACGCGGGGCGAACCTAGGGATGTTTTAAGAAAACTACGGCATATCAATACGACCGGAAACAAACGCATTAAAACTTTTGCTCAAAAAATTAGTGAATTAATGTAACGAACGCCGGGAGTTTTTCAACATGGAGAAATTTGTGTTAATTTCATACAAAAAACATTTATAAGCTATGTTAATTCAGCTAATTGAATATAATTTAGTGTAGTGTTAAAATAAAGCTGTAAAATAACGCTCTGGTAATCAGGCGTTATTCAAAACTATTATTTTCTTTTTTTAGGAGGCTTTTTTAATGAGTAAACAAGCAAAAAAATTGCGGAGTATGGTCAGCGTTTTGCTGGCGGCGTTCATGGCTGCGTCGTGCTTTTCGGTGAGCGCGGCGGCAGCGGAGAAAACAAATTCCGACGTTTCGGCAGTAACCTGCGCGAACTATATTTCCGATACCGCCGGTTGGGGAAAAATGAACATTTATGCATGGGACGCGGACGGCGACTCGCTTTGCGGCGAATGGCCGGGAATCGCGCTGTACGATAAAACTGAGGACGAATACGGCTACGATATGTATTTATATTCAATTCCGGAAGGCGCATACGGAATAATTTTTAGCGACAGCTTTGACGGCAACCAGACTGTTGAAATCACCGATCTTTCGGTTGATCATTATTATATCACAGGCGAGCGCGACCCCGAGACCGGTCATTTTTATGTGAGCGATAGCTTTAAGTCCGAAGCAGAGGATCCTTATTTGTACGGCGACGTTGACCTTGACGGAAGCGTTTCGATTTCCGACGCGACAAAAATAAGCTTCTGTCTGGCTCAGTTTGAGGGCTGCGAGTTGACCGAGCTGCAAGAGACCTTGGCTGATGTTGACGGCAACGGCACTGTTTCGATCGCAGACGCAACAACGATCCAGTTCTATCTTGCCGACCTTGGCGGCAGCGGAAGAACAGGTCAAAAATACGTGGTACCGGAATATGAAAGTACATTTATTTTGACCGATAATCTCCGGTGGGGAACGGCTTATTTATACGCATGGAACGAAGACGGAGACGAATTATGCGGAGAATGGCCCGGAACGGCTATTGAAGAAACCCAAACTAACGTGTTTGGTGAGAACGAATTTATTGTAAACGTACCTAAAGGTGCCTGCGGAGTTTTGATCAACAACGGAGGGGACAGCCAGACAGAGGATATCACTGATTTTAGCTATGATCATTATTGGCTCTCGGGCGAGCAAGATGATCTTGGTCATTATTTAGTTTCCACTCCTGCGCCCTGCAAGGATTTTTGCAACATAGACTTTGTCAACAGCGTTGGCTGGGAAAACGTTTATATTTATTCACAGGGGATCACCGATCCGTGGCCGGGCACAGCTATGAGCAAGGTTGACGGAACCGAAAACACCTATCGCGCTTCCTATCCGATGTGGGAGCTTGGTCAGCTCATAATATTCAATAACGGACTCGGTGACGAGACCGTGTATGCTCATGCACAGGAAGATGGAGTTTATAGGACAAACGGCGAAAGAAACTCCGACAATGATCTTATTATTTATCCCAACGCAGGCATCGAAAAGGAAAAAACAACGATCAGCTTCATTGACACTCAGATTTGGGGAAATGTGAATATTTACGCATGGGATGCTGAAGGCAACTCGCTTCTCGGCGAATGGCCGGGCACGGCTATGACATATGAGGGAGTAAATGATTTTGGAGAGCCCTATTATACTGCCGAAATCCCCAAAGACGCGGTAGGTATAGTGTTCAATTCGGGCGCGGACGGAGATCAAACAGAAGATTTGCTTCCCACACCTAATGCAGAATATTTTACAACAGGGCAAAGAAACGAGGATGGTCATCTTATAGTTTTTGCAAATCTTAAAACAGTGGATAACATATTATGATAATGTCATTTAAAATACCATTATCAAATAAAAACCCTTAAAGAAGCACCGCACAATACAAGGCGCACGCCCTGAATTGTGCGGTGTTGTCTATAGCATTTATGCCAAATTGTTTTGGAAAATATTGTTTACCTATCGAACATCATATTATACAAATACAGTCGGGAATAAAGTTATTTTTAAAATAAATCCTATCTTCACGACAATAATTGTCCATTGTCAATTGTCCATTGGATCACCGTCGGGAACAAAGTTGTTTTAAAAAATCCTGTCTGCCCGACCGAAGCTCCACACAAAAAACAATGATTCAATGTTATTCCGCTTTAAGCACCCTTACGATTTGACTGATATACATTTTGTGGTAGTCGTTGTCGTACCATTTTTTGATGCTCTCGTCAACCACGCTTTCTTCGTTGAGAAGCTGAGCGTACTGCTTTTTGCAAATCAGCACGAGCCGCGCTTCTTCAAAGTAGGGAACGCCCTCCTCGGTGAACGCCGGGGTCAGCCCGGTTTCCTTTACCTTGTCAACGTCTCTGCCGCTCTTTGTGCCGCAGAGCTTCAGCGCGGAGCGATACTTTTCGTCAAAGAAGCAAAGCGAGTAATAGTCGTTTTGCTCGGTGAATCCAAAGGTGTATCTCTGCGGTCTGATAAAGGTGATCGCAACGGGATCGCCCCACATTATCCCCACGCCGCCCCAGCTTGCGGTCATTGTGTTAAAGCTTTCCTTGCTGCCGCTTGTAACAAGCGTCCAGTCGTCGCCGATAAGCTTGAAGGGGTTGTCGGCAAGCTCTCGCGGCTGAATTTCTTTGAACATAAAAATCATCCTTTCGGTTTCTGTTATTAATAACAGTATATCAGAAAACAAAAAAATATTCAATGCTTTCCGAATTTTATTCATTATTATGCATACAAAATGAATACGGCGGAAATTTTGCATACATCAGACCGTATGTCATCGGTGCCGACAACAAGCGCGCAAGCAAGAACATGGTCGCTTTGCGCAGAGCGCGAGGTATTTGGATATAAAATATGTACAAAATCACTATTTTGCAAAACATTTGAATAAATATTCAAAAAACACTTGATTTTTTAAAAACACGGAGTATAATGTAATAGTAACATAAATTTGAAGCTGCCCCCGGCAGTATCAATTTGGAGGAATTATTATGGCTGACAACAAAATCAAAAAAGTAGTTCTCGCCTATTCGGGCGGTCTTGATACTTCTATAATCATCCCCTGGCTCAAGGAAAATTACGATAACTGCGAGGTCATCGCGGTTTCCGGCGACGTTGGTCAGGGCACAGAGCTTGACGGTCTTGAGGAAAAGGCTATCGCCACCGGCGCGTCAAAGCTTTATATCGAGGATCTCAACAAGGAATTTGTTGAGGAATACATCTTCCCGACCGTCAAGGCAGGCGCGGTTTACGAGGGCAAATATCTTCTCGGTACTTCCTTTGCACGTCCGATCATCGCAAAGAGACTTGTTGAGATCGCAAAGGCTGAGGGAGCCGACGCTATCTGCCACGGCTGCACCGGAAAGGGCAACGACCAGGTTCGTTTTGAGCTTGCTATCAAGGCTTATGCTCCCGACATGAAGATCATCGCTCCCTGGAGAACCTGGGAGTTCAAGTCCAGAGAGGAAGAGATCGCTTATGCAGAGGCGAAGAACATTCCGCTCAAGATCAACAGAGAAACCAACTACTCAAAGGACAAAAACCTTTGGCACCTCAGCCACGAGGGACTTGACCTTGAGGATCCGGCTAACGAGCCGATGTATAACAAGGAAGGCTTCCTTGAAATGGGCGTGTCTCCCGAGCAAGCCCCCGACGCTCCGGAGTACGTGACCATCTCATTTGAAAAGGGCATCCCGACCAAGCTCAACGGCGAGGCTGTGGGTTCGGTCGAGCTGATCCAAAAGCTCAACGAGATCGGCGGCAGAAACGGCGTGGGTATCACGGATATCGTTGAAAACCGTCTTGTGGGCATGAAGGCGCGCGGAGTTTATGAGACCCCCGGCGGCACCATCCTTTATGCAGCTCACGACAAGCTTGAGGAGATCTGCCTTGACAAAGACACCCTTCACTACAAAAAGAACCTTGCAAACACCTTTGCCGACCTGGTTTATGACGGAAAATGGTATACTCCGCTCAGAGAGGCTATGTCAGCGTTCGTTGACAGCACTCAGGAATATGTTACCGGCGAGGTAAAGCTCAAGCTCTACAAGGGCAATATCATTGACGCCGGCGTAACAAGTCCGTATTCTCTCTATGACGAGGAGATCGCTACCTTTGACGAGGACGAGGTTTACGATCAGAACGACAGCGCAGGCTTTATCAACCTTTTCGGACTTCCGATCAAGGTTAGAGCGAAGAAGGGTCTTATCAAATAATCATTAAAATCATTTGACTTGTTCGGGGCAGGTTTTTACCTGCCCCACAAAGTGTTTTAAAGGGAGATAAAAATGCAATTATGGAAGGGTCGCTTCAAAAAGGAGCTTTCAAAAACAACCAACGATTTTAACAGCTCGATTTCCTTTGACAGCAGAATGTACAGAGAGGATATCGAGGGCAGCATTGCCCACGCGACTATGCTCGGCAAATGCGGGATCATCAGCACCGACAGCGCGGAGGAGATCAAAAAGGGCTTGAACGGTATCCTTGCCGACATCGAGAGCGGCAAGCTCAAAATCGACCCCGAAGCCGAGGATATCCACACCTTTATCGAGGGCGAGCTGACAAAGAGGATCGGCGACAACGGCAAAAGACTTCACACCTCGCGAAGCAGAAACGACCAGGTTGCGGTGGATATCAAGCTTTATCTCAAAAAAGAGGTCGTAAACGTCAAAAACCTGGTTTTGGATCTTATCAAGGTGATCGCCGGCAAAGCCGAGGAATACAGCGACACAGTTATGCCGGGCTATACTCACCTTCAAAGAGCACAGCCGATAACCTTTGGTCACCACCTGCTCGCCTATGGCGAAATGCTTTTGCGCGACGTTTCGCGCCTTGAGGACTGCCTCAAAAGAATGGACGAAATGCCGCTCGGCTCCTGCGCTTTGGCGGGCACGACCTATCCTATTGACAGAACGATAACAGCCGAGCTGCTCGGCTTTGAAAGAATAACAAACAATTCGCTGGACGGAGTTTCCGACCGCGACTACTGCATTGAGTTTGCTTCGGCACTCTCGATAATCATGGTTCACCTCAGCCGCTTTTCCGAGGAGATCATAATGTGGTGCAGCTGGGAATTCAAGTTCGTTGAGCTTGACGACGCGTTTTCAACCGGCTCGTCGATCATGCCGCAGAAAAAGAACCCCGATATCGCGGAGCTTGTGCGCGGCAAGAGCGGCAGAGTTTTCGGCGACACAATGACCCTGCTCACGGTTATGAAGGGCATCGCGCTTGCCTACAACAAGGATATGCAGGAGGACAAGGAAGCGATCTTTGACGCGGTGGACACCGTAAAAATGTGCCTGACCGCCTTTACCCCGATGCTCGACACAATGAGGGTGCTTCCGCAGAACATGCGCAAGGCTGCCGCCGGCGGCTTTATCAACGCGACCGACTGCGCCGACTGGCTGACCAAAAACGGCGTTCCGTTCCGCGACGCTTACAAGGCGACCGGAGAGCTTGTTGCAAGATGTATCGAGCTGGGCACGGATCTGGAAAACCTGCCGATAGAGGAATACAAGGCGGTTTGCGAGGTTTTCAACGAGGACGTTTACCATGCAATCTCGCTTGAAAAATGCGTTTCTCAAAGAACGGCGTTCGGAGGCCCCGCGCCGGAGCTTGTCAGGGCACAGGCAAAGCGGTTAAGTCAATTGACAATGGACAATTGACAATGGACAATTGACAATGGACAATTTCGGTCGGGCAGACAGAATCTATTAAGGCAACACCGCACAATTCATGGCGCACGCCTTGCTTGGATATTATTCCGTCAGCTTGCCCAAAAATCAGCCCCCATACGTCAGTATGCGAACTGATTATTTGAGCAAGCTGACGAAAAATAGTTTTGCGCCCGACTGTATCAATATGGATTTATTTCTTACGATTAGGAGAGAATTATGATAAAGGTAGGAATTGTTGGTGCGACCGGATATGCCGGCGCGGAGCTTGTGCGGCTGATAACAGCTCACCCCGAGGCGGAGATCGCGGCGATCAGCTCGGTTTCGTTTGAGGGTCAAAAGCTCAGCGAGGTATATCCCTCTTATAAATTTTTGAACGATATGGTCTGCGAAAATCAGGACGCGGTCGTTGAGAAAAGCGACGTTATTTTTGCCGCGCTTCCTCACGGACTTTCGCAGGAGCTTGGCAAAAAATGCATTGACAGCGGCAAGGCGTTCATTGACCTCGGCGCGGATTTTCGCCTTGAAAGCGAGGACGAATACGCCGAATGGTACGGCGGAGAATTTCTTGACAAGGAGCTTCACGCTCAGAGCGTTTACGGCTTGCCGGAATTTTTCAGAGACAAGATCAAGGGCAAAAAGCTGGTTGCAAATCCGGGCTGCTACACGACCTGTTCTCCGCTTGCTATCGCTCCCGCGATCGTGAACGGACTGATCGAGACCAAGGGCATTATCTGCGACTGCAAGAGCGGCGTTACCGGCGCAGGCAGAAAGCCCACCCAGGGCAGCCATTTTCCGGAGCTCAACGAGGGCTTTCACGCCTACAAGGTTGCAAGCCACCGCCATACTCCCGAGATCGAGCAGACGCTCTCAAAGCTGAGCGGCGAAAAGGTGACGATAACCTTTGTTCCGCATCTTTTGCCGGTCAACCGCGGAATTTTGGCGACGGTTTACGCCGATATCAAGGACGGCGTGAGCTTTGAGCAGATCAGAAAGGCTTATGAGGATTACTACAAGGACGAGTTTTTTGTAAGACTGCTCGACGACGGAAGCTGCGCCGATATCCACAACGTTCGCTATTCAAACTTCTGCGACGTTTCGATCCATTACGATCCGCGCGCAAACAAGCTTGTTGCCTGCGCCGCGATCGACAATATGGTAAAGGGCGCGGCAGGTCAGGCGATCCAAAATATGAACATCATTTTCGGACTGGACGAAAAGACGGGACTTGTTATTGTTCCGCCCGCATTTTAAGAGGAAATCATGATTAAATATAAATTTATCGACGGCGGCGTGACCTCTCCGCAGGGCTTTACGGCTCAGGGAGTTTGCGCCGGAATCAAGCCGTCAAATACCACAAAGCGCGACCTTGCGCTGATATACTGCGAAAAGCCCTGCACTGCGGCTGCCGTATACACCAAAAATTTGGTGAAAAGCTCAACTATCACGGTGACAAAGAAGCACCTTGAAAACGGAGTGGCTCAGGCGGTTATCGTAAATTCGGGCAACGCAAATACCTGCAACGCCGACGGAATCGAGATCGCGGAAAAAATGTGCGAGATTGCCGCCGAAACTCTTGGGGTAAAGGCTGAGGACGTGATCGTAGCCTCGACCGGAGTTATCGGTCAGCCGCTTCCGATCGAGCCGGTCATCAAGGGCGCGGCGATGATGAAGGGCAAGCTGAGCAAGGACGGCGGAACAAACGCCGCCGAAGCGATAATGACCACCGATACGATCAAAAAAGAAATGGCTATGCAGGCTGAGCTCGGCGGCAAAACCGTGACGATCGGCGGGATCGCAAAGGGCAGCGGAATGATCCACATAAATATGGGAACAATGCTTTCTTTTGTCACAACCGACGCGGCTGTTTCTGCCGAAATGCTGGAGGAAGCTCTGCGCGAGGCGGTCGAGGACAGCTACAATATGGTGAGCGTGGACGGCGACACCTCAACAAACGATACTCTTGCGATTATGGCTTCCGGTCTTGCCGGCAACGAGGAGATCACTGAGAAAAACGAGGATTACCGGGTCTTTGTCGGCGCGCTTACGGAGGCGTTCAGGTCACTCGCAAAGAAGCTTGCCGCCGACGGCGAGGGCGCAACAAAGCTGCTTGTTTGCGCTGTTGACGGAGCAAAAACCAAAAAAGACGCGGTGATGGTTTCAAAGAGCATAATTTGTTCCAGCCTGTTCAAAGCCGCAATGTTCGGCGCGGACGCCAACTGGGGCAGGGTGCTGTGCGCAATTGGCTACAGCGGCGCGGACGTTGACGTGAGCAAGGTGAAGGTCGAGTTCAAATCGCCAAAGGGCGAGATCTTGGTTTGCGAAAACGGCGCAGGCGTTGAGTTTTCCGAGGAAAAAGCAAAGGAGATCTTGCTTGAAAAAGAAATCACCGTTGCAGTCAGCCTGAACGACGGCGAGGGCAAGGCAGAAGCCTACGGCTGCGATTTGACATACGATTACGTAAAAATCAACGGAGATTACAGGACGTAAATTTTTCGATCAATCAAGGGAACGAAAGCCATAAACAGAAACGTATAAAGCGTGGCAGCCGAGGTGAAAAATATCTCCGAGGCATTGTCGGGAGTTTTAGCTTTCCAAAAAAATAAACGCATGAAGCGTGGCAGCCGAGGTGAAAAATATCTCCGAGGCATTGTCGGGAGTTTTAGCTTTCCAAAAAATAAACGCATGAAGCGTGTAAAAAATTTCCGAAAAAACAAACGCATGAAGCGTGTAAAAAATTTCCAAAAAAATAAACGCATGAAGCGTGTAAAAAATAAACGTATGGAGCGTGGCAGCCGAGGTGAAAATCATTTCCGAGGCATTGTCGAGAAAATAACGATTCCGTGAAAACAAACGTATGTAACGAGGTAAAATAAATGGATAATTCTAAGAGGGCCAGAGTGCTGATTCAGGCTATGCCTTATATAAAAAAGCTTGCGGGCGAAACGATCGTTGTCAAATACGGCGGCAACGCTATGATAAACGACGACCTAAAGACTGCGGTAATGAGCGATTTGGTGCTTATGCAGCTTGTGGGGATCAACGTTGTTTTGGTTCACGGAGGCGGACCGGAAATCAACGCGATGCTTGACGCGGTGGGCAAAAAGAGCGAGTTCAAGGACGGAATGCGCGTGACCGACGAGGAGACTATCGAAATCGTTCAGATGGTGCTCGCCGGAAAGGTGAACAAAAGCCTGGTTCAGCTGCTTGAAAGCCACGGCGGAAAGGCGATCGGCTTTTGCGGACTTGACGGCAAGCTGCTCATGGCTGACAAGCTTGCTTCGGCGCACGACTTGGGATATGTGGGCGAGATCCGCGACGTTAATCCCGAGCCGCTGAACATGGCTCTCAGAGACGGCTATATCCCGATCGTTTCAACGATCGCCGGCGGATATGACGGCAAGGTTTATAATATCAATGCAGACCTTGCGGCTTCTCAGATCGCTGCAAAAATCGGCGCGAAAAAATTGATTTTGATGACCGACATCCGCGGACTGCTGCGTGATGTCAACGACGAGGAATCGCTCATGCCGGTGGTCAACGTCAGCGAGGTGCCGATGCTGAAAAGAGACGGCATCATCAAGGGCGGCATGATCCCAAAAATCGACTGCTGCGTTGAGGCGGTCAGAAACGGCGTGAGCCGCGCGCACATTATTGACGGCAGACTTGAGCACTCGATCCTTTTGGAGCTGTTCAGCGACGAGGGAATCGGAACAATGTTTTATTAAGGGCATATTAAGGACAGAATATGATAATTCGACCAATGACAATTGACGACTACGACGAGGTTTTTGAGATGTGGCAGACCACCTCAAGGCGCGCGCTTTCGGCGGCGGACGAGAGGGATCAGATGGAGAGATATCTCAGGCGCAACGAGGGCATGAGCCAGGTTGCCGTGGTTGACGGAAAGATCGTGGGAACGGTGCTTGCCGGTCACGACGGCAGGCGCGGCTTTATTCATCACATGGCGGTGCTGCCCGAATATCGGCGCAGGCGGATAGGTCACTCGCTGGCTGAAAAGGCGATTGAAATGATCCGCGCCGAGGGCATTGACAAGACCCATATTTTCAGCTATCAAAACAACGAGATCGGTCAGAATTTTTGGCGTGATTTCGGCTTTGAAAAACGCGACGACGTTTTTGTTTATTCATACGACAATCATAAGGCTGATCGATGAAAAATCAACCGACAAAAGAGGCGAGATAATTTGAATACCAAAGAAAAAGATTTACAATATATCATGCATACCTACGGCCGCTACGACGTTGCTCTCAAAAGCGGCAAGGGAGTTGTGGCATATGACGAGGACGGAAAGAGATATCTTGACGTTTCTTCGGGAATCGGCGTAAACAGCCTGGGCTACTGCGACGACGGCTGGGTAAAGGCGGTCTCGGAGCAGGCGGCAAGGCTCCAGCACATGTCGAACTATTTTTACTCCGAGCAGGCTTCAAGCCTTGCCGAAAAGCTCTGCACCCTTAGCGGAATGGCAAAGGTATGCTTTGGCAACAGCGGAGCGGAGGCTAACGAGTGCGCAATAAAAATCGCAAGAAAATACAGCTTTGACAAATACGGAAGCGGCAGAAACGAGATAGTAACGCTCAAAAATTCCTTTCACGGCAGAACCGTAACAACTCTTTCGGCAACCGGTCAGGAGGTTTTTCACAACTTCTTTTTCCCGTTCACCGAGGGCTTTGTCTATGCCGAGGCTAACGATTTTTCCGCGCTTGAAAAAGCGGTTTCAAACAAGACCTGCGCCGTTATGCTTGAGCTGATACAGGGCGAGGGCGGAGTGAATATCCTTGACAGGGAATATGTTAAGAGCCTGTTTGAATTTTGCGAAAGCAAGGATATTTTGGTCATTGTTGACGAGGTCCAGACCGGAGCAGGAAGAACCGGAAAGCTCTTTGCCTTTGAAAACTACGGCGTAAAGCCCGACCTTGTGACGGCGGCAAAGGGGCTTGGCGGAGGACTTCCTATCGGAGCTTGTCTTTGCTCGCAAAAGCTCGGCGAGGTCATGCAGCCCTCGACCCACGGCACCACCTTTGGCGCGAATCCCGTTGTTTGCGCCGGCGCAAATTATGTTTTGGACGTTTTGACCTCTGAGGGCTTTTTGGACGAGGTCGAGGCAAAGGGCGAATATCTTGAGAGCAAGCTGCTTGAAATCAAGCAGGTCAAAAGCGTCAGAAGAATGGGACTTATGGTTGGTATTGAGCTTTGCGAGGGCGACGTTCACGAGGTTGCCGCAAGCTGCGTAAAAAACGGACTTTTGATAATTACGGCAAAAAATCTGCTGAGAATGCTGCCGCCGCTGACGATCAGCCGCGCAGAGCTTGACGAAGCAGTAACAATACTTAAAAACACCTTGGAGGGATAAACTATGAAGCATTTACTTAAATTGCAGGACTGGTCAACGGAAGAGATCATGAACACCCTGAATCTTGCCGATCAGTTAAAATATGAGCAGAAGCACGGAATCGAGCACAAGCTTTTGAAGGGCAAAACCCTTGGAATGATTTTTGAAAAATCCAGCACAAGAACGCGCGTATCCTTTGAGGTGGGCATGACTCAGCTCGGCGGATATCCGCTGTTCCTCTCGTCAAACGACCTGCAAATCGGCAGAGGCGAGCCGGTTCAGGACACCGCAAGGGTGCTCTCGCGCTTTATTGACGCAATTATGATACGTACCTTTGAGCAGAGCGAGGTCGAAGCTCTTGCAGAGTACGGCTCGATCCCGATCATCAACGGACTGACAGACTATTGCCATCCGTGCCAGGTGCTTGCTGATTTGATGACGATCCGCGAGTTCAAGGGCAAGCTTGAGGGACTGAAAATGTGCTTTATCGGCGACGGCAACAATATGATGAATTCGCTGATCGTCGGCGCGCTCAAAACCGGAATGAGCTTTTCGGCGGCGTGCCCCGAGGACTATATGCCGCCCGAAAATATTGTTGAATTCGGCAAGCAGTACGGCGACAAGTTTGAGATCGTGCGCGACCCGATGGAAGCGGCAAAGAACGCCGACGTGATTTTGACCGACGTTTGGGCTTCAATGGGTCAGGAGGAAGAGAAAAAGATCCGCGAGGCTGCGTTTGAGGGATATCAGGTGAACGACGAGCTTATGGCTCAGGCTAACGCCGAGTGCATGGTGCTTCACTGCCTGCCGGCTCACCGCGGAGAAGAGATCACCGCCGAGGTGTTTGAGGCTCACGCGAATGAGATCTTTGAGGAAGCAGAAAACCGCCTCCACGCTCAAAAGGCTGTGCTCGTTCAGTGCATGACGGATTCTGACAAAGCCGAGGTTTCGGAGAGATAAATCGTATTTTATCAGCGCATATGATTCAATTTGAAAAAATGTATCAAATCAAATAAAATGTATTGAAAAGGTTACCGTGAAAGCTCGCGGTAACCTTTTTTCAGTTGACAATGGACAATTTTGGTCGGGCAGACAGATTTTATTAAAAATCGTTTGTTCCCGATTGTATTAATATTGCTATAGTTCTCTTAAAAGAAATGTCGGGGCGACCAATGCGCCCCCACAGTCCAAAAGTATATATTTTGACAATAAATAAAAAACCGACCCACAGACGCGGATCGGTTTTTGTTTATGGATAAGTAAATTTCAAACTTGAATTACTCTACTTCGAGCTCCCAGCCGTTGATTGTGTAAGAGCCGTTGAGGTCGCTGATTCTGAGGTCAGCTGTCTTGTTCCATGCGTTGCCCTTATCAAAGCTGAGCTTTCCGGTTTCGGGGTTGATACGAACGAAGATAACGTGTGTGTAGTCACCGTTGATTGTTACAGAGTCGCCCATGTAGCCTCTGCAATCAACCTTTGCCCATGCGCTGTCGCCTGTGTTCTCGTTGAAGAAGTATGCGCCGTAAAGTGCGTTGTGTGTGCTCCACTCCTTTGAAATATTGAGCTTAATGGTTGTGCTCTGATAAGCCGATACTGATGTACCGTCAACTGTTGCTGCGGAAGCAGAAGCCATTGTTGCTGTAGCTACCGAGAGTGTCATAAGAGCTGCTGTTGCGATGCTGATGATTCTTGTTTTGATTGATTTTTTCATTTTGATTTCTCCTTTAATTTTCCTTTGTTTTTTGTTTGTTTTTTGTTTTCCTTTTGTTGTTTGTTTTTGTTTCTGTTTTGTTTTTGCACTCAGCTCTCAACTCGTTTTGCGGTTGTTCATCTGAGTACGTGACTATAATACACCCTAATCAAGCAAAAGTCAACACTTTTTTGAAAGATTTTTTCAAATCCGGAGTCTTGTTTGAATTGCACAAATGCAGATATGAATTTTTGTGCATAAAGTAGAATCGAGTATTGCTTTATTGAAAACTTGGCTAAAAATATACAAGTTTTTTCTTTTTTTCTCCATTAGTGAAAGAGCCTGAAAGGAGACAAAAAACGATGACAAAAAACACTGCCGTAAATACAAGCGGATTTATTATGCTGCCCAGGGAACTTTTGAGCGCGAGATTCGCCGAACTTACGCTGCACTCAAGGGTGCTCTATTCCCTACTGCTCGACAGAAACGAGCTCTCGGAGAAAAACGGAATGAACGACGACTGCGGCAAAATCGTAGTTTTCTTCCCTGTCGAGGAGGTCTGCGAGAGACTGGGCTGCTGCCGAGATACGGTAACAAAGCTTTTTCGTGAGCTTGAAAAATTCGGACTGATAAAAAGGAAAATTCAGGGTCTGGGGAGGACTGCTCTGATCTATGTCAAAGCTTTATCGGAATATGAAGCCGAAGCGCAGCAAAGCAAGATCGACGACAACGAGACCGTTGAACAACAGGATTTCGCGCAGCGACAAAACAGGATCACGGACGCCGATAAATCCGCTCTACAGACTCCGAAATTTCAGGATTCCGGATGCCGAAAAAATCGGATTCAAGAAGCCGACAAAACCGTTGCAATCTATACTGAAAGAAACTATACAGAAAAAAACTA
>OMZU01000059.1 GCA_900315605.1 uncultured Eubacteriales bacterium
AAATAAATTCAACTGCATATCATCACCATCTATCTTTTGATGGTTTAATTATACCATATTCTCATTCGTTTTGCGAGGAATTTTTAGAGGTGACCATATATGATAACACACTCGCAGAATTATTTACTGAAAAACAAATAGATGGAATTGACAAGAACGATGCGTTAAACAGTACAAAAGAAATAATTTCTTTATTAAATATTGATGATGTTCTTGGAGATCCTACTATTTATTCAATGGACGCTAATACGATGAATAAGTTTCAAAATGAAAGTGGTTCAACTGACAAATATGGCAATCAGTTAGATGAATGGAGCGAAGAGCAGGAAGCTTATCTTTTGATTTATCCAGTCCTTTATCAAAACCTTCCTTCTTTTAAAATAAATGCGTTAGGTGAAAATGAGATGATTTCATCGTCAAATGTTTATTTTATTTATGGACGAAATGGTATTATTAGTTTTTATGTTTCTGGTATTTTTGAAATAAAAACTACTGAATTAGATTCTCAGGTTTTATCTCCTTTGAATGCTATTGAAAATACAAAGCATTTTTTTGACGGAATTATTATGGATTCAGATTTAGATATTTTGATGATGAAGTTGGTATATATAAAAAGAAACAGCTTTGAGGATTATAATTCTTTAAAAATTGAGCCTGTTTGGCTTATTTATGGAAATTATGATACTGTTTCTTCTGAAAGTTCTCATTCAAAAGAAACATTAACAAATGATGAATACATTGCTATAATTAGCGCAGTTACAGGCGAAAATATCCCTATTCAATCGATCGGAAGGTAGAGAATATGTATACAATGAAAGGTATGTTTTATTCATGCGTGAAACGTGCGTTTTTTTCAAAAAAATATGCTGCATCAATTATTGGCACGATAATTATGTGCTTTATTTGCTCAAAAGAATATTTTAGTCCGGATGCAAACTCAGCATATATAATTGATTTGATGATTAATTTGGGGATGTTTAAAAAGACAATTGTATTTTTTTCTGCTTTCCCATTTGTTACTGTTTTTTATGATGATTTTAATTCTAAATTTATTTATTCTGTTGTATTACGTAGCGGAGAGAATAAATATATATTATCAAGTGTTATATGCTGTGTTATGACAGGTTTTAGTGCTTTGTTTTTGGGCATTATTGCTTTCTTTTCGATGCTTTCATTATTGTATCCTTGTCAGGCATATGAAACGATTGGTGTGTATAGCACAATTGCTTTAAATCATCCAATCTTTTTCGTTTTTATTATTACTAGCATTTTTTCTTTGTATGCTTCAATATGGACTGTTGCTGGATTAACCCTATCTTCACTACTCCCAAATAAATATATTGCTCTCGGTTCACCGCTAATTTTAGGTTATATTTTAGAAGAACTAACGTATAAGATGCCTGTTTGCTTCAATTTATATAAATTAAGCCACGGATATGCAGTGTTTGATAATTCAGTTTATTGGAATTATATATATACAATAGCAGTGTTTGTTTTGGTTATAGTAGTAGAAGGATGTATATTTTCACGTGTTGTGAAAAGGAGAATAAGAAATGAATTGGTTTAGACCTATTTGCTCAATTTCATTACAAAATTTTCGAAAATGGAAATATGATTATCGCGTTTGGATAGCTTTGCTAATAATGTTGGTTTTTGTTCATTCATATACAAATGGTTTATCATCGTTTTGTGATTATGTAAATATTAAATCTTCACCATGGATATTCCCATTTTTATATACGCAGTATTATGTTAAACTTCTATTTTTCTTTCCTTTAATTCTTATTTTCAGCAATGCTCCTTTTGTTGATAATAACGAGTTATATGTGATTATTAGATCAGGGAGGATAAAATGGAGTATAGCTCAAATATTGTATATAATAATTTCAACTGCAATCTATTTTTTTTTAGTTATACTTTTTTCAATTATTTTTAATTTGAATATAATTTGTATTACCGATGAATGGGGAAAGGTTTTAAATACGTTAGCAAACACAGATGCTGCAGATCAATTTAATATTGGATTTAAACCCGATAAGAATATTATTAACTTGTTTTCACCTATTCAAGCGATGTGGTTTACTTTTCTTCATTCCTGGATTTCTGGAATTATTCTTGGTTTGATTATTTTCTTGTTTAACATGATTTTTAAAGGATTCGGAACGTTTATATCATCAATTGTACTTGTGTTTAGTGCAATAGCTTCCAAAGAGCTATCTTTGGTAAAATATTCTCCAGTAACATGGAGCACTTTGAACTATTTGCATATACATATTAATGATAATTTTCCAAGTTATGGATATATAGGCGTTTTTTATTCTGTATCCATATTTTTGTTAATTCTAGCAATTGTTTTGGTTTCTAAAAACTATGATATTGATAAAGCTCTCAAACGATAAGGAGTGTATTTATGTGCGTTGCAATCAAAATTGAAAAAGTAAGTAAGATTTACGGCGAAAATACCGTTTTGTCATCCATTAACATGGAATTTGAGCAAGGAAAAGTTCATGGCTTGATTGGAAGAAATGGTAGCGGAAAAACTATGCTTATGAAATGTATTTGTGGTTTAGTTCCAGTTTCATCCGGACAAATTTTAATCAATGGAAAAGTTTTAAAAAAGGAGATAGATGTTCCCAAAAATATCGGTGTCATTATAGAAACTCCTGGATTCCTCCCTTCATATAGTGCATACAAAAATTTAAAGTTTTTAGCTGATATTCAAGGAAAAATAACAAAGCAAGATATATATAATTCAATTAAAAAAGTAGGTCTTGATCCTAGAAATCGAAAAGCAGTAGGAAAGTATTCATTAGGTATGCGCCAACGTCTTGGACTTGCTCAAGCTATTATGGAGAATCCTGATATTCTTATCTTAGATGAACCTATGAGTGGATTAGATAAAGAAGGTGTTTCTGATATGAGAAATTATATTTTGAAAATCAAGGAAGAAGGCAAGACAATTCTTATAGCTTCGCATTATTCTGAAGATATTGAAGTATTATGTGATACGGTATGTGAGATGGATAAAGGTAGGCTTTCTGTTATACGATAACATCGTGAAATTATTTTCGGGAGTCTCTAATAATTCAATGTCGTGCATATGGGCGGCAGGGGATTATTAGAGGCTTCCTTTTTTTGTTTTGAGATAATTGGTATAGATTTAAACACGGTTTTATAATTAAACAAAACAAATATTATTATTTTCAAATTAAATTATACTATTTATTTGAGATTGTAGAATATAAACAAAAACCGAGAGTAAACTTCGGCTTATCTCTGTGTTTATATTTCTTATAAAGAAATATAAATCAAAACCGATTTGATAAAATATATTTGTAAGAATGGGTAATAACATTATTATTTTTTTACAGGAGTGATAGCAATGAAATTCAGAAAAGTACTTTCATTGTTGCTCTCTGCAACCATGCTTTTAGGCTCGGCTTCCTTTGCTGCTTCGGCAGCAGACACTGCCGGGGAAGAGGTTTCCGCAGGCTCTTATGCCAACGGCAGCTTCCTTGAAAACTATGCGCAGAGTGCTTACAATGAAACCGGATTGGGAAGCGTATATTCCAAGTCCTCAACCACATGGAAAATGTGGTCGCCAAACGCGACCAGCGTAAAGCTCAAGCTCTACAAGACAGGCTCGGATTCCGAGGCAGGCGCAGGCTCTCTCGGCGTTCACAACATGACGAAGAACTCGTCAACCGGCGTTTGGTCGATCAAGCTTGACGGCGACTACAAGAGTGTTTATTACACATACGAGGTAACAGCAAAGGGCTTTAACGGCGCAACAGTTACCAACGAAACTCAGGACGTTTATTCTCAGTCAACCGGTGTAAACGGTGCCCGTTCAATGGTAGTTGACCTTGATTCGACCGACCCCGAGGGCTGGAACAGCGACAAGCACGTGCTCTTTGACAACGCCGGCGAGGCTGTTGTTTGGGAGGTTCACGTTCGTGACTTCTCTGCTTCTGCTACCTCAGGCGTAAGCGAAGAGAACAGAGGCAAGTACCTTGCGTTTGCAGAGGGCGGCACAAAGCTCAACTCAAGCACGAACGCAAACGCTGTTTCAACAGGTATCGACTATCTTGTTCAGGCAGGCGTAAACTGCGTACAGCTCCAGCCTGTATATGACTTTGAGTCAGTTGACGAGGTAAAGGGCGGTTCTTCAACAAACCGTAACTGGGGTTACGATCCGCAGAACTACAACGTTCCGGAGGGTTCATATTCTTCAAACGCTTACGACGGTAACGTAAGAGTTAAGGAATTCAAGCAGATGGTTCAGGCACTCCACGACAGAGGCATTTCTGTTGTAATGGACGTTGTTTACAACCATACTTATAAGACAGAGGGCTCATGCTTTGCAAAGTCCGTTCCGGGCTACTACTACAGACAGAGCTCAACAACAGCTTACAACAACGGCTCAGGCTGCGGAAACGAGACTGCTTCCGATAAGCTCATGTTCAGAAAGTACATGATCGATTCATGTAAGTACTGGGCAAGCGAGTATCACATCGACGGCTTCCGTTTCGACCTTATGGGTCTCCACGATGTTGAGACAATGAACAATATCCGTTCAGCTCTCGATGGACTGTATTCAGACGGCTCAGGTAAGAAGATCCTTATGTACGGCGAGCCTTGGTCGGGCGACGGCAAAAACGGTCTCTGCCCGAATCCTGCTATCCAGTCAAAGGCTTCTTCTCTTAACTCTCGCGTTGGTATGTTCTCAGACTCATACCGCGACGCTATCAAGGGAAGCACAGACGGTACAGACACAGGCTTTATCCAGGGCAACACAGCCAAGACAGCTACAGTTGTTTCGGGTATCAAGGGTAAGGGCTTCAATGCTCAGGCTCCTTCACAGACTATCGCTTACGCCGACGCTCACGATAACCTCATCCTTTGGGATAAGATCCTCAAGAGTAACGGACAGTCTAACTGGAACACGACAACCGACTACCTCAAGGGCGAGATGAAGGGCGTAATGGCTCTGCTCCTCACCTCTCAGGGTATTCCGTTTATGACAGCCGGCTCAGAGTTCTGCCGTACAAAGAAGGGCGACAAGAACAGCTACAAGTCAAACGACGATATCAACGCGATCGACTGGTCAAGAGTACAGACATATTCTGACGTAGCAAATTACTACAAGGGTCTTGCAGAAATCAGAAAGCACTATACTCCTCTCCACACAGCTACATTCACAACACCTTCATTCCAGTCAAGCTCAGGCAACGTTGTTGCATACACCTATTCAAACTCAAGATCGGGCGAATGGGGCAACATGTGCGTTCTCGTAAACGGCGGTTCACAGCAGTATACGATCAACCTCAGCGGAAGCAACTGGACAGTTGTTGCAAACCAGAGCTCGGCAGGTCTTAAGAACCTCGGCACAGTATCCGGCAGCTCCTACGGTATCCCGGCTCACTCCGCCGCTATCCTTGTTCAGAACTTCGGCAACCTCAAGAACGCTGACGCTCAGTTCGGAACACTTACAGTTAAGCACGTAGACGACAAGGGCAACACTCTTAAGACTTCAACAGCTAAGTACAGAGCAGGCTCAACCTACCGCGCAATGCCCGATTCTTCGATCGTATTCGACCACGAGCTTCTCAATACACAGGGTAATGTTTCCGGTACAGTTGCTGCTAACCAGAACTACAACGTAACCTTTACCTACAGCTCACAGAAAACTCCTTCGGGCTATGTGACTGTAAACTATATCGGACCCGGAAACGTGTCTCTCAGAGAGTCTGACAAGTTCCACCTCCGCAAGGGCGAGGCTTATGACGCTCCCGCAATCGCGATCCAGGGCTATCAGCTTGACACAACAAAGTTCCCTGCAAACACAAAGGGCACCTTTGACAGCTCAGACATCAACATCACATACACCTACAAGAATCTTGATTCAACAACCACAACAGTTCACTACTACAACACCTCTTGGAGCACGATCCGCTGCTACGCTTACGACGACGCAGGCAAAGAGGTAAACGGCAAGTGGGCTTCAGCCGGCACAATGCAGAGCGAAGGCAGCGGCTGGTGGAAGTGTACGCTCAATACTCCGAGCGCATATGTAATGTTCCACAACGGCGGCACATCTCAGGAGCCGGGTCAGGGCGAATCAGGCTATCCGGTTGCAGGCGAGACCTGGATCCAGAACAAGCAGGTTACCTTCAACTGTAAGGTAATCACAAGCCACATCGACCTTGCAACAGGTCAGCAGCTCGCAAACGACGTTGTTGATTCAAAGACAAAGACAACCTCTAACACAACCTACACAACCTCTCCTCTTGCAGGCAGAGACGATGTTATCGTTCCCGGAAACGCTACCGGCAACTACAAGGCAGGCGTTACAAACGTAATCTACCTCTACGGCAAGGCACAGTCCGGCGAGAAGGTTCTTATCGGCGACGTTGACGGCGACGGCAGCATCTCAGTTCAGGATACAACACTCATCCAGAAGCACCTTGTAAACCTCACAAAGCTTGAGGGCAGTGCTCTTGCAGCAGCAGATGTTGACGGCGACGGAAGCATATCCGTTCAGGACGCAACCTGCATCCAGAAGTATCTTGTTAAGATTTCAGGCTCAGGCAAGGCCGGTCAGTATTCGGACGGCACATATGTAAGTCCGCAGAGACCTACAACACCGGCTTACACAAATCCTGTTCAGACAACTCCGGCTCCTGCAACAAACCCACCTGTTGTTGAGGAGACAAGTCAGAATGTCGTTCAGCAGGAATCATCATTCCTTCTTACCGACAACCTCGGTTGGGGTCATGCAAACATTTACGCATGGGACGCTGACGGCAAGCCGCTCTGCGGCGAATGGCCGGGTGCGGCTCAGGCTGAAACAACAACAAACGATTTCGGCGAAACTCAGTTTGTTATCCACGTTCCGGCAGGAGCAGTAGGTGTTATCGCTAACAACGGTGGCACGGCTCAGACGAATGATATCACAGACTTTACTCCTACCGGCTACTGGCTCGACGGCACAAAGAACGACCTCGGTCACTACATTGCGACTCCTTACTATTAATAGAGGTCGCTGATTCGAGCATCCGTATGGCGACGGCTCCGGCGACGGAACGGCACCTTGCGGAAAAGGGTAAAAATTTGCTGACCCGGTAATTTTACCGTAATCAATAATCGCGCGGCACTCTCAAAAAACGGGAGTGCCGCTTTGCGAAAACCAGACAGGTGATAAAGATGCAGTATAATCTTCACACGCATACATACAGATGCAACCACGCGGTCGGCGAGGATCGCGATTACGTTGAGACCGCGATAAAATCGGGGATCAAGGTTCTCGGCTTTTCCGACCACACGCCTCAGTTCTTCAAAAAGGACGGCTACTACAGCTTTTTCAGAATGAAGCCCGAGCTTGCTGAGGATTATGCCAAAAGCATTTTGTCGCTGAAAAAGGAATATCAAAACGATATTCAGATTTTGTTTGGCTTTGAGGTGGAGTATTATCCCGAATGCTACGACAGGCTTCGTGAATTTCTTGCGCAGTTCGAGCCTGATTACCTTATCATGGGGCAGCATTTCATCGGCAACGAACACGACGTTGACGAATACTACGCCAACGAAAGAAACCGCGGCGACCTGCTTTTGAGGCACTATGTCGATCAGGTCATCGAGGGCTTGAGCACCGGCGATTTTACCTATGTTGCTCACCCGGACATTCTGTACTATATCGGCGATCCCGATTTTTACAAAAACGAGATGCGCAGGCTGTGTCAGTACGCCCGCGACAACGCTTTTCCGCTGGAATACAATGTTCAGGGCTTCAAGTACAAAAAGTGCTATCCCAACCCGGCGTTTTGGAGAATAGTAAAGGAAACCGGAGCAGGCGCGCTCTTGGGAATAGACGCGCACGATCCTGTTGCGCTCACCGAAATCGAGCTCTATTCCGACTGCCGTTCAAGACTTGCAGGAACCGGACTGGCTCCGCTGGAGTTTGAAAAAATCAAAATCAGAAAGCCTTTTTCAAAGCCTTTGCGCTGAATCTCAATGCCTCAAAGCGGCAAAATAATGAACATATTGCAGGGTCGCGCCCACGGGTGCGGCCTGTTTTTTTGTATTACAGAAAACTTTGTACCCCGCCGTTGAACAACGTTATTGTTATCAGCACAGTTTTGATAGGCGGCGAGAAGTGCCCACCGGCACTGTATTATAGAAAACTTTGTACCCCGCCGTTGAACAACGTTATTGTTATCAGCTCAGTTTTGATAGGCGGCGAGAGTGCCCACCGGCACTGACCTGTAAAACATTATAACCCGAAGCTCCTCACTTCGCGCTATGGCGCAGCTTTGCAGAGCGTAGACCCGGTGCAAAATGTTTATCATATTGCGGCTTTGATTTGCTTTGTGATTATTCCGCACTCAGGAAAACATGAATCCGCCGGAAGGAAAACATCGATACGCGGCGCGGAAAACGCCGATTCGCGCAAGGAACGCAGTAATTCGC
>OMZU01000054.1 GCA_900315605.1 uncultured Eubacteriales bacterium
TCTGCTGATTCCTTCGATGTGTTTCATCTGTCATCACTCCGTTTGCTGTGTTACCTATATTATAGCATGTTTTAAAGGTTTTTGCACGGGCTGAATTCTCGTAGCAGTAAATAACAACCGAATCGCTAGAATCAAAGGTATATCTACTACAGAAGTCAACGCTTCTCGGAATAACAATACTTGTAAGGCTTGCGCAGTTTGCAAATGCAGAGTCATCAATTGATGTTACGCCATTGGGAATAGTAATGCTTTCAATTGCTGTGTTTTTAAAGGCATTCATATATATATCTTTTAGTTCGCTCGGAAGCTCAACGCTTTTGAGGTTTGTGCAGTCCTCAAATGCGCTTGCACCGATCGATTCAACAGAATCGGGTATAGTAATGCTTTCAATGGCTGTGTTCTTAAAGGTGTTGTAACTAATTGTTTCAATTCCGTTCGGAAGCGTAACGTTTTCAAGGCTTGTGCAGTCCATAAACGCTCCGGGACCGAGATATTCCACAGAATCCGGAATATCTATGCTCTCGATCGAGGTTGTAGCAAATGCGTTGCCACCAATTGATTTAAGATTTTCGGGCAGGTCGATCGCGGAAAGGTTGGAGCAGCCAGCAAAGGCTCCGTCACCGATGGAAACAAGACTGTCCGGAAGTGTGATATCTGTGATGGGGGATTGTGAGTACGCAGTGAGATCGGATTCCGAGAACACGCCAGATGCAATTCCCTTTGTTCCGGCGGGAACAACAAAGCTTGTCGGGATTTCAACGTTTTTAAATTTATAAAGCACCTTGCCGGCGTAAACCGGACCATCGGGCTGGTTGAGATACCAGCGGCAGCCGCCGTATTGAAGATTGTTTGTGCCGAACGCGGTGCCAGCAATATCAACCACGCTGTCGGGAATGGTGATATCTGTAAGTCTTTTACAGCCTTTAAAAGCACTGCCTCCTATAGATTCAACGCCATCGGGTATAACAATGCTCGTCAGATTTTCACAGCCGCTGAAGACTGTATTATCGATTTGCTTAAGGCTGTTTGAAAGCGTTACGGATTCAAGAGCCTTGCAACCGTAGAACGCACCACCTTCCAGTTGAGTTACGCTGTTGGGGATCACAATATTTTTGAATGAGGAACAACTTGAGAACGCGTCAAGTCCGATGCGCTCCAAGCCGTTGGGTAATTCGATCGAGCTTAGTTTTGAGCATAAGTTAAACCCGTAGTTGTGAATGATTTTGAGGTTAGCAGGCAAAGTAACGCTTGTGAGTGCCGAGCAACGATAAAAAGTCTGAGGCTTGATCTCTTCAATATTATTTGAAAGTACCGCGGAGTTCAAAGCCGTGCAGTTGTAGAACGCACTTTCTCCCAAAGCAGTAACACTGTTGGGAATAACAATACTTCTGAGCGAGGTACATTCTTTGAATGCACCTGCTCCGATCACATTCAAGCTGCCGGGGAGATCCACAGATGTAAACTTACAGCCGTAAAAAGCATATGAACCGATTTCGGTTACGGATGAGGGTATAGTGATAGCTGTGAGATTTTTCTTATTGTAGAAAGCTGAGCCGGCAATACATGTTGTGCCCGGCTCAACGGTGAAGCTGCCGAAGATATTGCCCTTATAACTATACAAAGCACTTCCGATGTAGATCGGACCGTCGGGTTTGTTGTCTATAAATGGTGTAAATACAAATGCATTTCCTTCAATATACTTTACGTTTTCAGTATTACTGATTGTTTCAAGTCTTATGCAGTCCATGAACGCACCATAGTTGATTCTTTCAACGGAATTGCCCAGTACAACATTAGTAAGGCTTTCGTTGCCCGAAAATGCTTCTTTACCTATGACCTCGAGCTGAGACGGAATAGTTAAAGATGTAAGATTACAGTCTTTAAAAGCACTATCTTCTATGTTTGTAAGACTTTCGGGAAAAGAGACGCTCTCAAGTGAGTCGCAATTCCAGAACGCCCACGATCCAATGCTCTCTAAGCCTTCGGAAAAAGTAACGCTCTCAAGTGAGAAGCATTTGTCGAAAGCATGGCTTTCAATGCTTTTTACGCCTCCCGGTATAGTTATCTCTGTAAGACCTCTACAACCCGAAAATGCCTGTCTGCTGATTTCCGTAACGGTTGAGGGAATTGAAACAGACACAATAGAATCGCAGTTGACAAACAGACTTTCTCCTATTCGGGTAACTCCTTCTTCAAAGATAACGTGCTCAACACCCTCGCCGAGATAACTTACATTGTTATCATAATAAGTATAATGCTCCAAATCCTCGGTGGCACCGTTGCCGCTGATCGTGAGCGTTGTGCCGTTGAGCGTCCATTGGCAGTCGCCGGTCACGCCGGAAGTGCTGCCCACGCTTTGAGCAACGGACGAAGCTGCGCTTGCTTCGGTGACGGGAACGATCGCCAGAGAAGCTGCCATACATGCCGCAAGCGCGGCGGAAATAAGTTTTTTCATCTTGATTTCCTCCTAGAGTAAAATCGCTTTCATTATACAATACAAAAATAGCTTTAGCAAGCTAAAATCTGATTTTTTTATTTTTTTGCAAAAAAGACGTAATTTTGTCATGTTTTTGTAATAGTACACATGATATAATACGATCACAGTCAAAGAGAAAACAAAACATCATAAATCATCTTTGACTGAATAACAAAAACAAAATCAAAAAGGAGCAATCAAAATGAAAAGAAACAGAATCTCAAAAACAGTGATCGGAACAGCAGTAGCTGCACTTTGTGCAATATCGGCAGGCGCGGCAACAATAGCGGTGTGCAAACGCCGTTCGCACAGACGATGATCGCTCAGCAAAAAATATTACAACAACGAGGCTGTCGCAGAATAAGCGGCAGCCCCGTTGATTTTTAAACTTATTTTATTATCTATCGAAAACCGGGTAAAGATGTGTTGGCTTGCTTTGTGACGAGATCACATTTCGGTTACTATTTCGTTTATTGTTTTTCCCGGCGGGATCATCGGAAGAACGTTTACGTCCGGGCTTATGCGGCAGTCGATCACGACCGGCTTGTTAAGCTCAACGGCTTTGTGCAAAACCTCGTCTATCTCTTCGCTTTTTGTTATGCTCATTCCGTCTATGCCAAACGCCTTTGCAAGCGCAACAAAGTCTGTTGCCCTGTGGGGGTCGGTCTGAGAGAAGCGGCTTCCGTAGAAAAGCTTTTGCCACTGGCGCACCATTCCCAAAACTGTGTTGTTCATAATCAGCACCACAACAGGAAGATCGTAGGATTTGAGGGTGACAAGCTCGTTTAGGTTCATGTGGAAGCTTCCGTCGCCGGTGACAAGGAACACCCTGTTTTCGGGGTGAGCTATTTGCGCGCCGATGGCTGCGCCCATTCCAAAGCCCATCGTGCCCATGCCGCCCGAGGTGAGCAGGGTCTTTCTTTTTTCGATCCTGCTGTACTGAGCGACCCACATCTGATGCTGTCCGACGTCTGTTGCGATTATGTCGGAGTCGCTTTTGATTTTGTTGAGAGCCTCAAGTATCTCCCACGGCTCGGGATATCCGCTTTTGGGCGGCTCAATGTCGTCAAGCTCGTGCTTCCAAACCTCGATCTTGCCAAGCCATTCGCTGTGGCTTTGCTGCTCCATTCCTGCGGTCAGCGCGATCAAAATATTTTTTACGTCGCCTATGATATATTCGTCAACGGTAACGTTTTTGTTGATCTCGTTTTCGTCGATTTCAAGCTGAACTATCTTTGCCTGTTCGCCGAATTTTTCGCGGTCGCCGGCAACTCTGTCCGAAAAACGTGCGCCGCAGGTTATCATAAGGTCACATTCGTCGGTCACTTTTCCGGTTTCGTAGCCGCCGTGCATTCCGATGTTGCCCACGCACAGAGGGTGGCTTGCCGGAATACAGCCCAGTCCCATCAGCGAGCAGCAAACGGGTGCGTCAATGATCTCGGCAAACGCCTGAAGCTCGGGGCTTGCGTTTGAGCTGAGCACGCCGCCGCCGGCGTAGATCATAGGACGCTTTGAATTGCGGATAAGCTCCTGAACTCTGCGGATGACCTGCGGATTTTTGATTTCAAAGGTGAGCGGACGCTTTGGCTTTTCGGGAGTAAATTCTGTTTTTGCGGCGGTGATGTCCTTCGGGATATCCACCAGCACCGGTCCCTTTCTGCCCTCCTTGGCAAGCGCGAACGCGCGGCGGATCGCCGGAGCAAGCTCTTCAACGCTTGTAACAAGGCAGCTGTCCTTTGTTATGGGCTTTACGATGTCAACGATGTCAACCTCCTGAAAGCTGTCTCTGCCAAGCTGGTCGGTGTTTACGTTGGCTGTGAGGCAAACCATAGGGATGCTGTCGATATTCGCGGTCGCGATTCCGGTGACGATATTTGTCGCGCCGGGTCCCGAGGTGGTGATGACCACGCCGGTTTTGCCGGTTGAACGCGCGTATCCGTCGGCAGCATGAGAAGCACCCTGCTCGTGTGCGGTCAGAATGTGCTTGATCCTGTCGCTGTATTTGTACAGCGCGTCATATGTATTCAATGCAGCTCCGCCCGGATATCCGAAAACAGCGTCAACGCCTTGCTCTATCAAACATTCACAGATGATCTCTGCGCCTGTAAGTAACATTTGAAAAACCCCTTTTTACCTTTTTATCTTTTTAAAATACAAAATACATTTAATATGATTTTAACTCATTAAAGCAATAATGTCAATATGCAGCGAAGTTTTAGTTTGGAGTTTCGGTTTTGAAGAAAGGTTTTGTTTGAAAAATACGTTTGTTCCCGACTTTGATTCAATGGACAATTGACAATGGACAATGGACAATTTTGGTCGAGGAGAAACAAATTGTACAATAGAAATGTTAGTTCCCGACTGTATTATTATTGATTTGATATTTTTTGCTATTAACCGTAGGGTCGCACTCATGTGTGCGACCTACCTATAAGCCGACGTTTGTTCCGAGGGCGCACACGCGGGTGCGCCCCTACGACATTTAAGGTGATATTTTGTTGAACAAATATAAATACAGTCGGGAATAAAGGCGTTTTTTAAATAAAACCTTTCTTCACGACATTAATTGTCAATTGTCCATTGTCAATTGTCCATTGAAAAAACTCCACACTCCAAACTCCAAACCGGATAAAAGCTGTGCGTCTTTGCCTTTACTGAGCCATAGACCAAATAGCAGCTATGCTGGGTATTATAATAATGATCGTATTGCGGATCATACGGGATTTTAGCCTTTTCCATTCCTTTTCGGTCAGCTCGCGCACCCTTGGGATCTTGAGCAGGCTCAGGATTATTGCCGACGACAAAAAGATAAAGTACATGTTGATTATGAACAAATACGCCGCGCCGCCCAGCATACGCCAGTTTGCGTTAGCGATCGAATATCCGCAGGTGCAAAGCGGCGGCATGAGCGCGGTGGCAATGGCAACTCCGGGGATAATGGTGTTCGCCTTGTCGGTGCGCGTCTGTCCGATTATCCCGGCAACGCCGCCGGCTGTGGCGATTATCACGTCAAAAAAAGTCGGAGAGGTTCTTGCAAGCAGCTCCGAGGTGGGCTCCTTTACGGGCGAAAGCAGAAAATACAGGGCAGAGGTGGCAACGCTTATCAAAATTTGGATCGCAAAGCCTGCGGCGTGGTTGCGCGTAAGGCTTAAATCGTTTGAAACAGTGCCGTATGCCATTGCCAAAATGCTGCCCATCAGCGGCGATATCAGCATCGCGCCGATTATAACTGCGGTCGAGCCGACGTTCAGTCCAACCGAGGCTATCACCATTGCGCATATCAAAACGCACATGTTTGTTCCGGTGATCTTTCCGCCCGAAAGCAGCCTTTCGCGAATTTCTTCGTGAGAAGCGGTGTCCTCCCTGAGCGAAAACATGTGCCGTATATGAGTTTTCAATTTGTCGGAGTTCGTTTTCATTGTTTTTACCTCATAATAAAATAATAAGTTGTAATAATTTTATCATGTAATTATTTAAAAATCAATCAAATTCCCCTTTATTTGTAATTATCTTGTCACACAGCATATGCTATAATTTAGTCACAACAAAACCAAACAAAACAAAAACAGAAACAAAACAAAAACAAATCCTTTGAAAGGCGGAATCACTATGAAAAAAACAGTACTATTCAATGAACTCAACCTGAGATATCCCGAGAGCTTTGATGTTATGAGCGAGGAGGAGCTGGGAAAGGTTTTTAGCTGTCGTGCCGAACGCTGGGGTATCAAAAACCTTGAACAGCATATGATGTTTTCGGTGACCCGTTCCGGAGGCAAGGGTATTCTGTCAAGGATAACTGACTCAAAAGCTGTGGCAAGCGGCGCAGGACATCAGATGAAAAAAACGCTGATCGATTACAAAAAAGTGTACAACATAGATCAGATCATTTGCGGTCAAAGGGCGCGCGGCTTTGGCTTTTCGTTCATGCCTATCAATTCAGACGTAAGACAAATGGGCGAGCTGATCGTTTTTAAACGTCAAAACCACTATTACTCCGCAATTTTTCAGTCGCCGGAGGAAATCTTCCCCTCTGTTCGCGGAGTGCTAGAGGATATTTTGGATTCCTTTGAGCCTGCGGCATAGCTTTGTTCAAAAATTATATAACTATCTCTTTTAATACTCTCTTTGTTTTCCTTTGCATAAAACAAGCGGCAGCCGGGCGTTTGCTCAGGCTGCCGCTTGTTTTTGCGGGATCAAAACAGAGTTATTCCGAACATGTGAAGCGTCCATAGGATCGCTCCGTAGATTATCGAGGCGGAGGCTCCGTAAACGATCACGGGTCCGGCGATTATAAAAAGCTTTGCTCCCAGACCCGAAACAAAGCCCTCGCTCTTGAATTCTATTGCCGGCGAAGAAACCGCGTTCGCAAAGCCCGTTATCGGAACAAGCGTTCCTGCTCCGGCGTGCTTTGCAATTTTGTCATACACCCCAAGCGCGGTCAGCAGAACCCCGGCAAAAATCAGTGTGACCGAGGTCAGGGTCTTGCTTATATCCTTTGTCAGATCAAGCGACATAAATAAAGTGTAGATAACCTGTCCGACAAGGCAGATCCCGCCCCCGAACAAAAACGCCTTTATGCAGTTTTTGACGCATTTGCTGTTCGGCGAGATTTTTTTGACCAGCTCGCCGTATTCCTGTTTTGAGATCATTCTTTTCCTCCGTAAAATTTGAGTAATACCGCATAATTCGGGCGAAGACTTATACTAGTTTGGAGCTTTTTTAGTGTGGAGCTTTTTTAGTGTGGAGTTTGGAGTGTGGAGTTTCGGTCGGGCAGAAAAAATCTATTTATAAAATGCGTTCGTTCCCGATTGTATTATAAATGAATTAATATTTTTTGCCATTAACCGTAGGGTCGCACCCATGTGTGCGACCTACCCATAAGCCAACGTTTGTTCCAAGGGCGCACACGCGGGTGCGCCCCTACGGAAAAATTATGACAAACAAATATAAATACAGTCGGGAGCAAAGGGTTTTTAAAATTATATTCTATCTTCACGACAATAACTCCACACTCCACACTCCAAACTCCACACTAACAAAAAACGTGCCCTGAATTGTTTGGTGTTGCTTTAATTCCTAAGCTTATTTTCTGCCCTTAAAACCGAATTATTATTATTTTTAAAAATAATCTTTATTTTTTGATTTGGATGTTGTATAATATATTTAAATATACATTTCTGAGAGGGAGAGAGCGTCTTTGCATTATCTTGACAACAGCGCGACGACGCGCGTATCAAAAACCGCCGCGGACAAGGCGTATGAGATAATGACCGAAATATACGGGAATCCGTCCTCTCTCCACCTTATGGGAATGAACGCCGAAAAAGAGCTTGAGCTTGCGCGAAAGCGCGTTTCTGCCGCCTTGGGCGCAACAAGCGAGGAGCTTTTCTTTACAAGCGGAGGAACAGAGGCAAACAATACCGCGCTGTTCGGAGCGGCATATGCAAAGCGGCGTTCGGGCAAAAGGATCGTTATTTCTTCCGTTGAGCACAGCAGCGTGCTCGAAGCAGCGGCAAGGCTTGAGCAGGAGGGCTTTGAGGTCGTCAGGATCGCTCCGCAGATCGACGGAATAATTCACCCCGAGGACGTTGCCGAAGCGGTGAACGACGATACGATTCTTGTTTCGGTCATGCTGGTCAACAACGAGACCGGAGCGGTCATGCCTGTAAAAGATATTTTTGAAGCTGCAAGAGATAAAAACGACAAAATAATCTGCCACACCGACGCGGTACAGGCGTTCGGAAAGCTTGATTTCAGCCCGAAAAAGCTGGGTGCAGATCTGCTCAGCGTGAGCGCGCACAAGGTCCACGCGCCAAAGGGCTGCGGAGCGTTGTATATAAAGCGCAGGGTCAGGATAATCCCAAGGCAGTTCGGCGGCGAGCAGGAGAAAAAGATCCGCCCCGGCACAGAGGCTTTGCCGCTTATTGCGGCGTTCGGCGCAGCCTGCGAGGAATTTGATGTTGAGGGCAACGGCGAAAGGGTCGCAGAGCTTAACGGCTATGCAAGGCAAAGGCTGCTTGAGATCGGGGAAGTGGTTATAAATTCACCCGAAAACGCCCTGCCCTATGTGCTGAATATTTCAGCCGGCAGGGTCAGAAGCGAGACCATGCTGCATTTTCTTGAAGAAAGAGAGGTCTTTGTTTCCTCGGGAAGCGCGTGCGCCAAGGGCAAGCCCAGCCACGTTTTGAGCGCGATGGGGATCGACAGAGAAAGAGCCGACAGCGCGCTGAGGATCAGCTTTTCAAAGCTTAACACCAAAGCAGACGTTGACGCACTCTGCGAGGGGATCGCAGAAGGGCTCGGAACGCTTGCGCATAGATAGTAACCGTTCGCAAACGGTATAAATCAGGAGATAATATGAAAGAAATTTTACTGCTAAAGGACGGCGAGATCGTTCTCAAGGGACTCAACCGCCGCACGTTTGAGGACGTTTTAAAAAAGAATATAAAGAATGTGATAAGTCCGCTGGGACGTTTTGAGATCACCTCGGCACAGTCAACAATTTATATCAAGCCGCTTTCGGACGACGTTGACTGGGACGAGGTTTGCGAAAGAGTTGCCAGGGTTTTTGGTATCGTCAGCTTTTCGCGCGCGGCTGTTTGCGAAAAAAAGCTTGAAGCCGTGCTTGAGACCGCACCCAAATACCTTGAAAAGCAGCTCAAAAACGCAAAGACCTTTAAGGTCGAGGCAAAGAGAAGCGACAAGAGCTTTCCTTATAAGTCGCCCGAGATCTGCGCAGAGACCGGCGGGGTGATACTCGAAAAATTTCCGCACCTCAAGGTTGACGTGCATAACCCCGACGTGACAGTATACGTTGAGATCCGCGACTTTGGCGCGTATATCCACGCAAATCCGGTCAAAGGAGCCGGAGGCATCCCTGTGGGAACCGGCGGCAAGGCTGTCATCCTTATCAGCGGAGGAATAGATTCTCCGGTGGCGGCATATATGATGGCAAAGCGCGGCATCAAGCTAACCGCGGTCCACTTTGCAAGTCCGCCCTACACAAGCCCCAGAGCAGAGGAAAAGGTCGTTCGTCTGCTCCAAAAGGTCAGCCTTTATGCAGGCCCGATGAAGATGATAACAGTTCCGTTCACAGCCTTGCAGGAAAAGCTCAGGGACGACTGCCCTGAGGAGCTTTTTACTATAATAATGCGCAGGCTTATGATGCAGATCTCGCAGAGGATCGCGCAGCAAAACGACTGCGCCGCGCTGATAACGGGCGAAAGCCTGGGTCAGGTCGCAAGCCAGACGATAGGCGCGTTGTGCTGCACGGACGAGGCTGCGAACATTCCGGTTTTCAGACCGCTGATAGGAATGGATAAGCAGGAGATCATAGACATTTCCTACAAAATCGATACCTACGAAACCTCGATCGAGCCATATGAGGACTGCTGCACGGTGTTCACTCCAAAGCATCCGCGCACGCGCCCGGTGCTCAAATTCGTAAAAGAAGCGCAGGAAAGAGCAGGCTTTGAGCCGCTGATCGAGGAAGCGATGCGGAACTTGAAGGTAACGTTTATTAATTAATATAACATATCATTAATTGATAGCGTTTAATTGACAAGGAAAAAATAATTGACAATTGACAATGGACAATTTACAATTTCGGTCGGGAAGAAAGCTTTTGCAAGGAAAATTCTTTTGTTCCCGGTTGTATTTATATTTTTTTAGCAATAATTATCCTTTTTAGATTGTAGGGGCGACCACTGGTCGCCTGTGAACTAACGTTTTTTATTTCTGTCAATTTGTTTTTCAGGAACTATCGCTCACCTATAAATCATCATAAAACATAATCGTTTGGTGCAAAGGCGACCAATGGTCGCCCCTACATCAGTTCAAGAAAACAAGAGCATTATTAATACAGTCGGGAGCAAAGGTGTTTTTTAATAAAACCTATCTTCCCGACATTAATTGTCAATTGTCAACTGTCAATTCAGACCGTGCAAAAACACGATATATAAAAACGCATCATACTATATATTGAGTTTTTATTGATTATTATCAACGTTATATATCTATATATAGAACAGCATTTTGGTTTTAGCACAGTCTGAATTGTCAATTGAAAAAAACGGAAGGAAGGAAATACGTGTTTATAGAGATTTTATCTGTAAGCAAGAAAAAAGATATCGAAAACGATCCCCTGCCTTCGCAAAGCGACTCTTTGCGCCAAAAGCTGGGAAAGTACGGCTTTGACCTTAATGCGATCAAAAAAACCGTGATGCACCCCACAATGATAAACTCGGCTCTTAACGGCATTGCAAAAAGCGACGAAAAGCCCGATGTTGTGATAATCGCAAACGCCCTTACTTCAAAGGACAGCAAGTCCTTTAGAAAGTATTTTGTCGAGACCGTTGTGGCTGCCGAGCGCGCAGAAAACACGCCCGCGCCCAAGGATTATTGGAAAAAGCGCAACAAGGCTTTTGCCGAAGCCAAGCGCGAGGGTGCAGACGATAAAAGGCTCGAAGAGCTTGAGGAGGAGTTCAGGCTCACAAAAAAGAAAGCCAAGGTTTTTTCTCTCGGCGATTTCGGCAACGGCTACAAGGGCTACTGCTTTATGTACAAGGGAGTCAGAGTTGCGGCTATCCCCAAGGCTGAGCTGACCGGCGTTGAATTCGGAGACGTTGCCGCGCTTGCCGCGGTGAGGACAGCCGAGGTTTTCAAAAATTCCGCCGAGGACTATCCCGACGGCTTCAGCGTTGTTGACTACGTTCCGCCAAAAACCGGCTTTGCAAATCAGTTTATCCCCATGAAGGGCGACGGCAGTAAGGAAATCATAAGAAAATGCATCACGATTGCCGCGTTTCTTGTGTTTTTGGCTGCGTTTGCAATGCTGTTCTACAATATGTTCTTCCTCAGCTACAAAAACGCCCAGCTCAACGGCGAGATACAAAAGATCGCCCACGGAGTTTCCGACACTGTTGACGACCAAAAGCCCGAGGTCGGGGATACGATCAACTGGAGCGATCTGGAGGATATCAACGACGAGATCGTGGGCTGGATCCAAATCGATAATACTGTGATCGACTACCCGGTGCTCTGGCACAAGGGCGACGACAGAACCTATCAGTATTACCTCGCTCATAACTACAAGGGCGAGTACGATGCATTCGGAAGCATTTTTGTTGATTACCGCTGTCCCGACGGCGCGCAGAGCAAGAACGTTGTGCTTCACGGACACCACATGAACGACGGCTCAATGTTCGGCAACCTGCTCTATTACGGCGGAACGAGCGGAGATCTGGATTTCTATTCCGGATCGCCCACAGTGCGCTTTGATACCCCCGAGGGCGACGGAGTATACAAGATCATTTCCGTGTTCAAGACCAACACGCTTTCGAGCCACGGCGAATTTTTCAATTATATGATGGGCGAGTTCCAAAACGAAAAGGACTTTATGAACTATGTTTATAACGTCAGGGTCCGCTCAATGATAAACTGCCCCGTTGACGTGAACGAGGACGACAAGCTGCTCACGCTTTCGACCTGTTCGTATGAATACACAAACTTCCGCACAGTCGTTGTGGCAAGAAAGGTCAGAGACGGCGAGAGCCCCAAGGTTGACGTTTCAAAGGCAAGCCTGAACGACAACGCTGTTTGGCCGCAGGTCTACTATTCGGCGCGCGGAGGCACACGCCCCGAGGTCACTGATTTTGTGACTGCATACGAGGCAGGCGAGATCGACTGGTACAACGGCGACTACGATTTTAAGGATCAAAAGGTTATCGATCCCAACGCCACCACCGCTCCTTCTTCAACCAAAAAGGACGACGAGAGCGGCGGCGGTGATAAAGACGAAAAGGACGATAATGACGACAAGGACGAAAAGAACGACAGCGAAAGCAGCAAGAGCGAGAAGAACGACGAAAAGCCAAAGGAAACCGAGGCAGAGGTAACTCAGCCCATAATCTATTTGACCGTCAAATTCATCAACTATGACGGCAGCGAGATCGACACTCAGCAGGTCGAATACGGTCATGCGGCGGAGGCTCCCGAGAATCCCGTAAAGCCCAGCGACGAGTATTATGACTATGTTTTCCAAGGCTGGGGACTGGATTTTGATAAGGTTGAGGCTAATTTGACAATAGCACCCGTGTTTGAGCCTGTGCTCAAGCCGGAATATGCAGATCAGGAGTGAGGATGAATGGATTGCAGGATTGTTTTCTGCTCGGCAAAAAAAACCGCGTATTGCGAAAGAGCTCTTAAAAAGCTCCTTTCACAGTCGGGAATAGGACTAAAGGGAACAAGCTTTACCGTTGACGCCGGCAGCCTGGGCGAAAAGCTTTGCGCTGCGCTTGAGGATTGCAGGGCGGTGTTCGTTGTGGGCGGACTGGGCTTGGACATCGAGCGAAACCCGGCTGAGATCCTCAGCCGCGCCGTCAGCGCGGAAAGGGTCGATGATTACAAGCGCATCAAAAACAACGCCGGCGCAGACGGATATTATCTTAAAGCCGGAGACAGCAGCCTTGTTTTGCTGCCCGACGACCCCAAGCAGATAAAGGAAATGCTCTCGAACATCAATATTTTTGAGGCTATATCGGCGTAGGGCTGCGTTTGTTAAAGGAGACCTAAAAAACAATCGGCATTTTTTGAAAAACTTGACAACAATAAAGTTATGCCATATAATTATATTGTACAAGTAATTGTACAATATATTGAACAGGGTTGATGCGAAATGTTAGCAGTAAACTATTCCACGATTCGCAATAATCTCAAAAGCTATTGCGATCAGGCGACCGATAATAATGAAACTGTTATTGTAACGAGAAAAAACGAAAAGAATATCGTTATTATGAGCTTGGAACAATACAATTCCATGTTGAAAGCGGCTCAAAACGCTGAATATCTTGCCAAGCTTGACAGAAGTCGTGAACAGCTTGAAAAAGGACAGGGTACTGCGCATGAGCTGATCGAGGCTGACGATGAATAAGTTTTGGTCGGATATAGCTTGGGATGAATACTTGCAGTGGCAAATGCTCGACAAAAAGACGCTCAAAAAAATCAATTCCCTTATAAAGGATATTGAGCGAAACGGAGTGTCCGACGGGATCGGAAAACCTGAGCCTTTGAAATATCGCAAGGCTTGGAGCCGCCGCATAGATCACGAAAACGGACTGGTATACAATATTGACAGCAATAATAATTTGCTTATAATTTCCTGCAAAGGGCAATCTGCTATTTATCATACATGCTCTAAACTACAATAATTCAGACATAAAAAATTGGACAGCGCGTATACCTTCGCGCTGTCCGACTTATTTTTTGGGTTTTTCAAATAAGCCCTAATTTATAAAAAATTTATCGTAAATTCTTGTAAATTTATAGAAAAATACAGATAGAATTTTATTGAAAATAAATGGTAATCATGATATAATTATTTATATATACAGTTTTGATTAAGCAAATTAGAATTGTGGGGTAACAAAATGTTCAATATAAATCCTATTCGTTTTATAGATCTTTTTGCAGGAATAGGCGGTATTAGAAAAGGGTTTGAACTAACTTGTGAGGAATACGGAATAAAGTCAGAGTGTGTATTCACCTCTGAAATCAAACCCAGTGCAGTCGATGTATTAAAGCAAAACCACCCGAAAGAAACTGTATACGGAGACATAACACAAATTAAAGCTTCTGACATTCCTGATTTTGATTTTTTGCTTGCAGGATTTCCTTGTCAGGCTTTTTCATCAGCCGGAAAGCGTTTGGGGTTTGAAGATGCAAGAGGAACTCTTTTTTTTGAAGTTGCACGTATTTTAAAAGAAAAAAACCGTTTGGTTTTGTACTGGAAAATGTTGAAGGACTTGTAACTCATAACCGTGATAACAAAAATGATAAAATTGGTAAAACGCTGACAACTATTTTGCAAGTTCTTGAAGAACTTGATTATGAAACATCCTGGAATGTATTAAATGCAAAAGATTTTGGTATTCCTCAGGACAGAAAAAGAGTGTATATTGTTGGCTCAAAAAAAGGAAAACCTGATATATATAATTTTGAGGTAAGTAATAGCTCTTTAAAAAAATACCTTGAAAACGGACTTCCAACTTCTGAAAATCCGTTTGTTAAACTTGTTCTTAGCCATTATTCGGTCTCGGAGTTATATGGAAAATCTATTAAAGACAAAAGAGGTGGAAAAAACAATATTCACAGTTGGGATATTGAATGTAAGGGGAAAGTTTCAGCTAATCAAAAAAAGCTTTTAAATGCAATGCTTAAAGAGAGAAGAAAGAAAAAGTGGGCTGAGGAATATGGCATCGACTGGATGGATGGAATGCCTTTGACTCTCAGGCAAATTCGCACATTTTTTAATACTTCGGATTTAGAGGAAATGCTGGCGGATCTTGTGCATAAAGGGTATTTGCGTTACGAGCATCCAAAAAAGAAAGTCGGAAGCACCCGAATACAAGATACTGAATTACCAAAGGGTTTCAATATTGTCGCCGGTAAGATGTCTTTTGAAATAAGCAAAGTGCTTGATCCCAAAGGCATAGCTCCGACCCTTGTTGCAATGGATATGAAACATATTTACGTTGCTGACGGTAATGGATTAAGAACCTTAACTTTACGTGAAGGTTTACGTCTTTTTGGATATCCTGAAGATTTTAAATTTGACGTCCCTGTTGAAAACGGATATGATCTTTTGGGCAATACGGTTGTTGTTCCTGTGATAAAAGCAGTATCCGACCGTTTGATGAATATATATTGCGAGGCGATAAAATGAGACTGACAGCACAGCAGATTTATGATAAACTCAACTTTCCCACATCAAAAGTCGAGAGTATTCCAGATAAAAAGTGGGATAGTAGAGATAAAAATACTGATTAGGTGTGTGATTTGTGCATTGTCA
>OMZU01000051.1 GCA_900315605.1 uncultured Eubacteriales bacterium
AAGCGCAATCTTTATAATATCTCCAACCTTGCCAACTTTATCAATAATTTTGTCGCCCTTATTGATGTTACAGTTTTATTACGAAATTAGATTGACGTGATTCAGAAAAATAAAAATATTGAAATAAATATCGAAAGATGTTATAATAACTATATCTATGTAAATTCGCGGCGAATCTGCTGCCCTGATTTGATTCAAAAAAGGAAACCCTACATAAAATGAAAAGCAAACTGATAGTAATAGAAGGGTTGGACGGAAGCGGAAAGGCGACCCAAACCCAAATTCTCGCCGAAAAGCTTGTTGCCTCGGGCAAGGCTGTCAAAAGGCTTGAATTTCCCGACTATTCCAACCCCAGCTCCTCGCTCGTAAAAATGTATCTTAACGGAGATTTCGGCTCAGATCCCGGCGACGTCAACGCCTACGCCGCCTCTGCGTTCTATGCCGTTGACCGTATCGCAAGCTTTTTGCAGTTTTGGAAGCGCGACCTCGACAACGGAACGATCATTCTCAGCGACCGTTACGTTACCTCTAACATAATCTACCAAATGCCCAAGCTTCCCGATTCCGAGAGAGACAGCTTTATCGACTGGCAAAGCGATTTTGAATACAACAAACTCGGACTTCCCGGACCCGACGCCGTGATCTATCTTGACGTTGCTCCCGAGGTTTCGCAAAAGCTTATGGAAAAACGCTACGGCGGCGACAACACCAAAAAGGATATCCACGAAAGCAATCTGAAATTTTTGCTGAGCTGCCGCAGAGCCGCGCTCTATGCCGCCGAAAAATGCGGCTGGATCGTGATAAACTGCTGCGAAAACGGCGAGATCCGTTCCTTGGCTTCGATTGCGGCTGACATAGAAAAGGCGGTTGCTGATATCATATGCTGAATTTCAGGCTGATGGAACGCTCAAAAATCAAAGAGTACGCAAAATATTACGACTATTCAAACGCCCTGGGCTGCGACGTCAATCTGCTCAACGCCTATTTTTGGCGGCATGAATACAACATCAGCTTCGCGGTTTTTGACGAAACGCTGATAAAGGCGTATTTCAAGCCCGACGGAAGCGTTTGGGGCTACTGCCTGCCAACCGGAAAAAACGTCAGCGGCGCGCTGGAGCTGATCTTTGAGGATTCGCGCGAACGAGCTCAAAAGCCCCGTATCGTCATGCTTACCAATGAGCAAAGGGCAAGGCTGGAGGAGCTTTGTCCAAACCGCTTTGTTTATTCGCGCTCTCCCGAAAACCAGGATTACATCTATCTTTCCGAGGAGCTAGCTTCACTGAGCGGAAAAAAGTTCCACGCAAAAAGAAACCATATTTCAAAATTCTACAGAACCTACGATAATTCGCGCTTTGAGTGCATAAACGATAAAAACAAAAGCGACGCAATGGCAGTCGTGCTCGAATGGTATGCCGAAAACGACCTCAGCCCCGACCAAAGCTCCGAGGTCGCTGCGATCCGCGAGGGGCTAGAAAGCCTTGACGAGTTCAACATGAGCGGCGCGGTGCTCTATGTGGGCGAAAAGCCGGTTGCAATGACCCTTGGCAGCGAGATCTCAAACCGGGTCTATGATGTGAACTTTGAAAAAGCCCTGCGCGGCTACGACGGCGTTTATGCGGTCATCAACAACGAATTTGCAAAAACCCTGACGCGCTACAAATATATCAACCGCGAGGAGGACATGGGGCTTGAGGGACTGCGAAAATCAAAGCTGTCCTATAACCCGGCGATCATCCTCGACCGCTTTAACGCAGAGATGATTTATGAAGCCGGAACACAAACGCTTTGAGGGCGACGACTTTACAGAGCTGAAGAACCTTTGGCTGAGGGTCTTTGACGAAAACGAAGAAGCCTTAGAATTGTTCTTCAAAAGAAATAAAACGAGCTTTGTTCCGTATTGCTCAACCAGCAACGGAAAAATTATTTCCGCGCTCTATCTTTTGCCCTGCACGCTCAACGGCGAAAACGCCCACTATCTTTGCGGAGCGGCGACCGCGCCCGAATACAGGCGCAGGGGGATCATGAGCGATTTGATAAGCTTTGCTCTGGACGACGCCAAAAACAGGGGAGACGCATTTTCGCTTCTTTTTCCGGCAAACCAAAGCGAGAGCCTCTACCGCTTCTACGGTCGTTTGGGCTATGCTCCGGGCTGCACCGCGGCGATCAGAAAAATGACAAGAGCCGAGCTTGCCGCACTTGCAAAAAACTGCGGCGGCGAGCCTGATTTTGAGAGCCTGCAAGGACAGTGCTTCAACAACAATTTTCTTTTATGGAATAATGATTACATAAAATTCGCGGAAGCCTACTACCGCGTTTATAACGCAAGCTCCGTATCCTGCAAAGCCGCCTTCGCGATTTTTGAGGAGAGCGGCGGAGCTGCCGAGGTTTTTTATTCGGCATACAGCGATTTTGGCTGTCTTTGCCGGCTTTTGCTTGACAATTCAAAAGCAAAAAGCTTTGTGTTCACCCTAAAAGCCGACAGTCCTCTGCTGACGCACGAAAAGCCCGAACGGTACGGAATGATAAAAGCACTTGATAAAAGCAAAAAAATACTGAATAATATATATTTGGGAATAACATTGAATTGAGGGATCTATTATGTATTATATGTTTTTGGCAGAAGGCTTTGAAGAAACCGAGGCTATTGCCGCGCTCGACGTTATGCGCCGCGCAAAGCTGGAGGTGCTCACAGTCGGCGTGACCGGCAAGACCGTGACCTCATCCCACGGAGTGACCGTGACCCCCGACATCACCATAGCCGAGACCGGTGAAGAAGGACTTGACGGAGTTGTGCTTCCGGGCGGAATGCCGGGAACGCTCAACCTTGAAAACAACGAGAGAGTGATCTCGCTCGTAAAGTATTGCTACGAAAACCAAAAGCTCACAGCCGCGATCTGCGCCGCCCCGTCGATCTTCGGACATTTGGGAATGCTTAAGGGCAGAAAAGCCACCTGCTTCCCCGGCTTTGAAAAGGACTTGGTCGGAGCAAAATGCACCGCGGCTCACACCGAGACCGACGGCAGCGTTATCACCGCCAAGGGAGCCGGCTGCGCGGTTGAGTTCGGCCACGCGATAGTAAGCCTTGCAGCGTCCGCCGAGGTTGCCGACAAGGTGATCGGGGATATGCAATGCCTTTGAGAAATGTCAGGGACAAAAAGCGCGAGCTAAGGGCGCGCAGCAAAAAGCTCAGAGCCGGATGTCCGCCTCAGCTAAAGGCTGAGCTCGACAAAAAGCTGAGCCAAAAGTTTTTGAGCCTGCCCGAATATGAGGAATGCAAGGTGCTTTTTATCTTTGTTTCGTCGCCGATAGAGTGCGACACCTCGGCGATAATCAGCCGCGCGCTGTCCGACGGCAAAAAAGTAGCCGTGCCGAAATGCCGCGAAAGATCGGGGTACATGGATTTTTATTTCATAACCTCGTTTTCTCAGCTCAGCCCGGGCAAGTTTTCGATCCCGGAGCCCGACCCCGAGCTTTGCGAACAGGCGACCGACTTTTCGTCGGGCTTGTGCGTCGTTCCGGGACTTTGCTTTGACTATATGGGCTACAGAGTGGGCTTTGGCAAGGGCTACTACGACCGCTTTCTCAATATTTTTAAGGGAACAAGCGCGGGGATCTGCTATTCGCGCTTTGTCGAAAAAGAGCTTCCGCGCGGAGCCTATGACAAAAAAACGGATATTCTTGTAACTGAAAAATATATTATCCGCACCGCAGCATAAAAATATGCAATCAAATATAAGGACTGATATGTATGAGCGATAAAAACAGCTTTGAAGAGCAAAGACGCAGAAAGGCTGCGAACTTTCATCTGATGATCCAGGACAACTACGACGACGAGGGCAGCGACGCTGTTGAGAGCGAGCCTGCCGAGCTTAATTCCTACAGCGGTCAGGACGTCAAGGCTCAGATCGAGCGCGAATCGCGCCACGCCCTCAAAAAGAAAATGAGAGCCGAAAAAAAGGAGCTAAAGGCAAAGAACAAGAAGAACCGCCGCATCTTCCGCCTGATGTGGATAGCGTCGGTGCTGCTTGTGGGAGCAATGACGGCGGTGTTCATCATAACCGGCATGAACGATCTGCTCGCCATCAACCGCACCTCTGCCGACACTGTTAAGATCCAGATCCCCAAGGATCCCACGCTTGACCAGATCGGCGACATTCTAAAGGAAAACGACATAATAGAGCAGCCCTTTTATTTTAAGCTGTTTGCCAAGCTCACAAAATCCGACAACGACTTTACCCAGGGTACATACGAGCTGAGCAAAAACATGGACTACCAGGCTATCATAACCAACCTTGAGGGCTCGTCAAGCCGTACCGACACCGTTGAGGTAACTCTTATCGAGGGTCTCAACGTTGTTGAGATCGCGGACAAGCTCAAAAGCGAGGGCGCGCTTGCCGACGTGGACAAGTTCCTGGAGCTTTGCAACTCCAACAAATTTGACTCAGACTTTGATTTCCTCAGCGAGATCAAAAACGGCAACGACAGATACTACAAGCTTGAGGGCTATCTCTACCCCGACAAATACCAGTTCTATCTCAACGAAAAGCCCGAAAGCATCATCTACAAGTTCCTCAACAACTACGAGGTCAAGATCAACGAAAAGCAGGAATGGTCGGGCTACGACAAGCTCCGCAGCGTAAAAAAGATGATGGAGGACAGCGAATGTGAGTATTCGCTCGACGAGATCATGAACATCGCCTCAATCATCCAGGCAGAGGCGGCGGACGTCAAGGATATGTACTATGTTTCGTCGATTATCCACAACCGTCTCACAGCCGATTCAAGCATGGGCGTTTCAAACCTCGGACTTGACTCGACCACCTTCTATCCCTACAGAAGCAAGGACAAGATCCCCCAGTCCGCAGGCAGCGACTACAAGAGCAGGTTCGACACCTACGAAAAGGCAGGTCTGCCGGCAGGACCTATCTGCAACCCCGGAATGGAGGCTATCAAGGCGGCTATCCTGCCCTATGACACAGGCTACTATTTCTTCTGCCACGACTCCGACGGCAACGCCTACTATGCGACCACGATCTATGAGCACGAGCAGAATCTTGCAAGCATCGAGGACTAAGCAATGGAAAACAAACCTGAACTGCTCTCTCCGGCAGGCGATATGGAGTGTCTGCGCTCTGCGCTCGGCTTTGGAGCCGACGCGGTGTTTTTGGCAGGCAAAATGTTCGGAATGCGCTCCGCACCGACCAACTTTGACAAAACCGACCTAAAGGCAGCGTGCGAGCTTGCCCATTCAATGGGCAAAAAGATCCACCTGACCTGCAACATACTTCCGCGCAACAGCGAGCTTGACGCTCTGCCCGACTTTCTCAGCTACGCTCAGGAGGTCGGAGTGGACGCGCTCATCATTGCCGACATCGGCGTGTTTGAGGCGGCAAAAAAATACGCACCAAAGGTTGCGCGGCACATCTCGACCCAGGCAGGCGTCACCAACTACATGACCGCCAAAACGCTCTACGATATGGGAGCGTCAAGGGTGGTGCTCGCAAGGGAGATCCCGCTCAGCGAGGTCGCCGAAATGCGCGCAAGGCTCCCAAAGGAGCTTGAGATCGAGTGCTTTGTTCACGGCGCGATGTGCGTTTCGTTCTCGGGAAGATGCCTGATCTCAAGCTACATGACCGGCAGAGACGCCAACCACGGCGACTGCGCCCAGCCCTGCCGCTGGAAATATCATCTTTTTGAAGAAAACCGCGAGGGGCAGTTCTTCCCGGTCGAGGAGGACGACAGCGGGACCTATCTCTACAATTCGCGCGATATGTGCATGATAGAGCACATTCCCGAGCTTGTCGAGGCAGGAGTTTCGAGCTTCAAGATCGAGGGCAGGGCAAAGTCCGCATACTACACAGCCGTAACGACCAACGCCTACCGCCATGCGATCGACGAATATTTTGAGACCGGCTCAAAGACCCTCAGCCCCTGGATAAAGGAGGAGCTCGAAAAAATCAGCCACCGCGAATACAGCACCGGCTTTTATTTCGGCACAGAGCCGGGGCAGACCACCGACAACGGCGGCTACATCCGTCACTACGACGCGGTTGCAGTCTGCGAAAAAAGCATTGACGAGACCACCTCGGTGATCTCTCAGCGCAACAAATTTTTGGTGGGCGACACGCTCGATGTTCTCCCTCCAAGCGGAATACCGTTTGAGACCGTTTGTGAAAGGCTGATAAATTCCGACGGCGAGGACGTTGAAAGCGCGCCGCACCCGACGGAGGTTTTGACGATGAAGTCCGACAAGCCGGTTCCGTCAGGCTCGGTAATCAGAAAAAAGCGGGCTTTTTTCAATTGACAGTTGACAATTGACAATTGACAATTTTGGTCGGGGAGAGGGCTTTGTTTTGAAAAAACCTTTGTTCCCGACTGGATAAATATGGACGTTTATTTTAATTGACAGTTGACAATTGACAATTGACAATTTCGGTCGGGGAGAGGGCTTTGTTTTGAAAAAAACGTTTGTTCCCGACTGTATAAATATGGACGTATATTTTAATTGACAATGGACAATTGACAATGGACAATTTCGGTCGGGGAGAGGGGCTTTGCTTTAAAAAAACGTTTGTTCCCGACTGTATAAATATGGACGTATTTTTAATTGACGATTGACGATGGACGATTATCGCAACAATTGACAAATTTATAAAAAGGACTATAATATCATTAGAATACAAACGCCGCAAGGCGCAGGGAGGAAATCAAGAATGGAATGGACAGGACTTAACGAGCTTAGAGAGAAATTTCTTTCTTTTTTTGAGAGCAAGGGTTGTCTCAGACTTCCGAGCTTCTCGCTGATTCCAAAGGACGACAACAGCCTTTTGCTAATCAACAGCGGAATGGCTCCCATGAAAAAATATTTTACCGGCGAGATCACACCGCCGCGCAGCCGTGTGACCACCTGCCAAAAGTGCATCCGCACCCCGGACATCGAGCGTGTGGGCATCACTGCGCGCCACGGCACCTTTTTTGAGATGCTCGGCAACTTCTCCTTTGGCGACTACTTCAAGCGCGAGGCGACCGCCTGGGCGTGGGAATTTTTCACCAAGGTTCTCGAAATGCCCGAGGACAAGCTCTATGTTTCAATATATCAGGACGACGACGAGGCGTACAAGATCTGGACAGAGGAGGTCGGCGTTGACCCCTCCCACATGGTGCGCCTCGGCAAAGAGGACAACTTCTGGGAGCACGGCTCAGGTCCCTGCGGACCCTGCTCCGAAATATACTTTGACCGCGGCGACGAAAAGGGCTGCGGCAAGCCCGACTGTCACGTTGGCTGCGAATGCGACCGCTTTGTTGAGGTCTGGAACCTTGTTTTCACCCAGTTTGAGAGCGACGGCAAGGGCAACTACACTCCGCTTGAGCACCCCAACATCGACACCGGAATGGGTCTTGAACGCCTTGCCTGCGTAATGCAGGGCGTTGACAACCTGTTTTTGGTTGACACCATCCAAAATATTATGAAGCACATCTGCGAGATCACAGGCGTGAACTACGGCGACGACCCCAAAAACGACATTTCTCTGCGCGTGATCACCGACCATATCCGCAGCACCACCTTTATGATCGGCGACGGAGTAATGCCCTCCAACGAGGGCAAGGGCTATGTGCTCCGCAGACTTCTTCGCCGCGCCGCACGCCACGGAAGGCTTCTGGGCTACAAGGAGCCGTTCCTCTACAAGGTTTGCGAAACCGTTATCAAAGAAAACATCACCGCTTATCCCGAGCTTCAGGAAAAGCAGGAATTTATCACCAAGGTCATTCGCGTTGAGGAAGAAAGCTTTGCCAAAACGATCGACCAGGGCTTCAGGATGCTGAACAACCTGATCGAAAGCAACATCAAGACCCTCAGCGGCGAGGACGCCTTCAAGCTCAACGACACCTTTGGCTTCCCGATCGACCTCACGCGCGAGATCCTGGGAGAGCGCGGTATCAAGGTCAACACAGAACGCTTCTACGAGCTTTTGAAGGAGCAGAAAAAGCGTTCGCGCGACGCGCGCAAAAACGCCGGAGCCGACGCATGGATCTCAGAATCCACCGATCTTTCGGATCTGGCAAAAACAGAATTTTTGGGCTACGATACCCTTGAAACCGACTCAAAGCTCCTTGCTATCGTCAAGGACGGCGAGAGAGTTGAAAGCATTTCCGAGGGCGAAACCGCGATAATCGTGCTCGACAAAACCCCGTTCTATGCCGAAAGCGGCGGACAGGTAGGCGATACCGGAAAAATTACCGCAGAGGGCTTTTCGGCTGAGGTTGACGACACAACAAAGGACACCTCGGGCAACATCTTCCTGCACGCCGTTACCGTAACAAGCGGCACGATCACTGTCGGAGCAGATGTCAAGGCGTCAACCGACAAGCAGCGCCGTCAGGATATAATGCGCAACCACACCGCAGCCCATCTTTTGCAGGCTGCTCTCAGAGAGGTGCTCGGAAATCACGTTCAGCAGGCAGGCCAGCTTGTCAGCGAATCCATGCTGCGCTTTGACTTTACTCATTTTGAAGCCCTGACCGCCTCCGAGCTCATTGACGTTGAAAAGCTCGTCAACGACAAGATCTTTGAAGCAATCGAGGTTCAGACCAGAGAGATGCCGATAGAAGAAGCCAAAAAGCTCGGCGCAATGGCTCTGTTCGGCGAAAAATACGGAGACACCGTAAGAGTTGTCAGCGCAGGCGATTTTTCGGTTGAATTCTGCGGCGGCACCCACGTTGACAACACCTCAAAGCTGGGACTCTTCAAGATCCGTCAGGAGGGCTCGGTCGCTTCGGGCGTAAGAAGGATCGAGGCGATCACAGGCTACGGTGTTCTTGATTACATCAACAAGGCAAACGCGCTTATTATGGGAGCTGCCACCGCGCTCAAGATCTCAAACCCGAAAGCGGTTGTTGACGGCGTTAAAAAGGTGAATCAGCTTATCAAGGATCAGCAAAAGACTATCGCCGAGCTCAACGCAAAGCTTGCAGTGACAAAGCTTGACGAATTCTTTGAGAATAAACAGGAGCTCAACGGCATAAATATTATTCTGGGCAGGGTAGACGGCTGCAACGCCGACGCTTTGCGTTCAATGTGTGAGCGTGCAAGAGACCGCGACGCTTCGTCGGTAACGGTGATCGCCTCGCTCAACGACGGCAAGGTAACCTTTGCCTCGGCTTGCGGCAAGGACGCGCTCAAAAACGGAGCCAACGCCGGCAAGGTCGTAAAGGCAGTTGCTCAGGCTGCCGGCGGCAACGGCGGCGGAAAGCCCGACATGGCGATGGCAGGAGCCAAGGATCCCGAAAAGATCGACTCAGCCCTCAACATGGTAAAGGATATCATTTCCGAAATGACAAAATAATCCCCGGGATATCTGACGATAACCTCTGAGGTAACAAGGAAGTACTGATTGATTTATTTGTGCAAACAACCTTTTTGCGAGAATAAATCGGTGCTTCCTTGATTTATTTTGTGCAACACTCACAGTATTTTTGAGAAAATCTTGTGCAAAAAGCAAGGTTACATTTGCTTTCAAAACTATTGCAGTTTTTAAATAATTATTGTATAATTGTACTACTGGGATTAATATATTTCGTCGCTTTTTGGCGAGCGATCTATACTGTTTTCGGAAAGCCGGGATATATGCGGCGAAAACGCAGTCTTGCGCGATCAACGCATAATATCTAAAGCTTTTTCCGATGACGGGATTAATTCTCGGATGAACGAACTTTATTTTAGGAGGAAAATAAAATGTTTAAGAAATTGACAAGCGTCGCTTTGGCGGCTCTTATGCTTGTCGGAACAACAGCAGTTGCCGTTAGCGCAGCCGATGTTGAAGAAGACGCTGTTGCAGCAGCAGCAGACACAGAGTCTGTTGGCGCAGACGAAACAGATTCAAACGTAGGTGCAGAGACCGAAAGCGATGCGACCGGTTCGGGCAATGTGGTTTATTTTGAGGTTCCGTCCGAGTGGAGCGCAGACACTGTTAAGCAGGGCGTTTTCATGTATTTGTACGATTTTAAAGACGGCGAAAAGATCACATGGGGCTCAAAGAAGGGCAAGATGAAAGACGAAGGCGGCGGAAAGTATTCCTTCGACCTCGGCGAAAAGGGCTTTGACCTTGATTCAAGCCACGAGTACGGCTGTATCTTCGCAGCAGGCGCAACCTGGGGTATGCAGACCTGCGACCTTCTTATCGGACCTGAATGCTATGGCCACACAGCAAGCTGCACAGGCGACAAGGTAGAGAACAACGTTGACTCCAACAAAAAGAGCTACTATGTTGTTTGGGACAGCGGCATCGACAGATCACGTTTTGCTCCGCCACTCCTCGTTACTTCTATCGGTAACATCGTTGGTGAGGCTCTCCGTCCTTCAGTAACAAAGTACGGTCTTTTCTGTCAGTTCCTTTCCGAAACTCTTAACAACGCAAGAGAGTATTCGGGCAAGAGCGACCAGCAGCTCCTCGACGATATCGCAAAGCAGCTCGACCTCGGTCAGGAAGACGTTAAGAAGGCTATCAGCGAGACAGGCGTAACTGTTGACTGGAAGGCATCTGAGTCAAGTGCTAACGAGGGCAGCAACCCCGACAGCGGCAGCAGCGGCGGCGGTAACAGCTCATCAGGCGGCAGCAGCACAGCAGCTGACAACAGCTCCTCAAACGGCGGCAGCAGCAGCTCATCATCTTCAAAGACATCATCTTCTTCAGGCTCAAGCTCATCAGGCACATCAACAACAGGTGGTGCTAACTCTGTAAGCTCAGGTCAGGAATCAACAATTTTCTTTGTTTTCGGCGGCATGATGCTCGCAGCAGCAGGAATCCTCTTCCTCTCAAGAAAGAAGAGAGAATATTAATAGTTAAACTGTAATAATCCAAGGGGCGTTGTCAAATGGCAACGCCCTTTTTAATGGACAATGGACTTTTTTAATTGACAGTTGACAATTGACAATTGACAATTTCGGTCGTGAAGATAGAATTTATTTAAAAAATAAGCCTGTTCCCGACTGTATTTTTATTTGCATAGCAATATTTTCCTATTTTGGCTGTATTTCTCAGAGGTCGCACACATGGGTGCGACCCTGCTGTTTTAATAAGACTTTATACTAAACTCAAATAAAAAATAGACAATCTTTGCGGTCTATTTTCCGCAATACTTCGTTGTCGTCCTTGCAAGGCGACAGCCTTGCGGCGTCCTTATAGTAATACAATAAAATAATTCTTTCCGACCGAATAAATTTGCGGCGAATTGCCGAATCAATGTGAATAGATCATAATAAAAATGGTAAAGTTTAATCAAAGTATTAATGATTCTATAATAGAATTAAAAAGCCGGTAAATAATATTATAATATTGTGGAATATAAAATAGAGAAGCTATATGCGGCGGCTTTTTTCGGATGCGGCGCAAGCTGTTGAGCCGATAATGAGGCGAACAGCGCGAAAAGAGTTTTGTGCGTTTTTTTTGGAGGAGAAATTTTGAAATTAGGACTTGACATTGGCTCAACCACGATCAAATGCGTTGTGCTTGATGATAATAACAAGCTGATATACAGTACATATGAACGCCATTTTTCGCAGATCACCGAGAAAATCGCGGAAATTTTGAACCGTGTTCGCGGTGATATCAACGGCGTCGAAAACGCTGCTGTTGCAATGTCCGGTTCTGCCGGAATGGGCGTTGCCGAAAGCTGCGGTATCGAGTTCGTTCAGGAGGTCTATGCAACGCGCGTTGCGGTCAACACCTTTTTGCCCGGCACCGACGTTGTGATCGAGCTGGGCGGCGAGGACGCAAAAATTCTTTTCCTGACAAACGGTCTTGAGGTCAGAATGAACGGCACCTGCGCCGGCGGCACGGGCGCGTTTATCGACCAGATGGCGACCCTGCTCAACGTTGAGCTTGAGGATCTGGACGACCTTGCAAAGCAGTACGAAAAAACCTATACGATCGCCTCGCGCTGCGGCGTTTTTGCCAAAACCGACATCCAGCCGCTGCTCAACCAGGGCGCGCGCAAGAGCGACATTGCCGAAAGCATTTTTAACGCGGTTGTAAGCCAGACTGTTGCCGGTCTTGCCCAGGGCAGAGAGATCGAGGGCAACGTTGTTTACCTCGGCGGTCCTCTCACCTTTATGAGCGAGCTGAGAAACTGCTTTGACCGCACGCTCAAAACCAAGGGCGTTTGCCCCGATAATTCGCTTTACTACGTTGCCTGCGGTGCGGCTCTGTGCGCCGACAAGCCGATAGATTTCGACTATGTTATCAATATGGTCAAAACCTATCGCGGAACCGGCAACTTTGCCTTTAATCCTCCGCTTTTCAAAAGCCGCGAGGAGTACGAGCAGTTCAAGGCGCGCCACGCCAAGGCTGACGTTGCCCAAAAGGAGCTAAAGGGCTACAAGGGCAAGGCATATATCGGCATGGACGCCGGCTCGACCACCGTCAAGGGCGTTGTGCTCAACGAGGACGGCGAGCTGCTCTATTCAAAATATCTTCCCTCCAAGGGCAACCCGGTTGAGATCATCAAGGCGTTTTTGGAGGAAGTCTACGAGATCAATCCGAACATCACAGTTGCCTCGTCCGCCGTTACCGGCTACGGCGAGGATATCATAAAGAACGCCTTTGGCGTTGACTACGGCATTGTTGAGACCATCGCTCACTTTACCGCGGCAAAGTATTTTATGCCCGACGTTGAGTTTATCATCGATATCGGCGGTCAGGATATAAAATGCTTCAAGATCCACAACGGCGCGATCGACAATATTTTTCTTAACGAAGCCTGCTCCTCGGGCTGCGGAAGCTTTTTGCAGACCTTTGCAAACGCGCTCGGCTATGAGATAGAGGAGTTTTCAAGGCTCGGACTTTTTGCAAAGCGACCTGTTGACCTCGGCTCACGCTGCACGGTGTTTATGAATTCCAGCGTAAAGCAGGCGCAAAAGGACGGCGCGACCATCGAGGACATTTCCGCCGGACTTTCGCTGAGCGTTGTCAAAAACGCGCTCTACAAGGTCATCCGCGCCTCAAGCCCCGATGAGCTGGGCAGAAGGATCGTTGTTCAGGGCGGAACCTTCCTCAACGACGCTGTGCTCCGCGCCTTTGAGCAGGAGATGGGCGTTGAGGTGGTAAGACCGAACATCGCAGGTCTTATGGGCGCATACGGCGCGGCTCTTTATGCAAAGAAAAAGTCAAAGGGCAAAACCGACAGCACGCTTTCTAACGCGGACGATCTAAAGAATTTTGTTCACGAGATCAAGGTGGCAAACTGCGGAATGTGCAACAACAACTGCCGCCTGACCATAAATTCCTTTGGCAAGGGCAGAAAATACATCGCAGGCAACCGCTGCGAACGCCCGATCACCAAAAAGGCTCCCTCGGGAGAGCTGAATATGTATGAATACAAGCTCAGGCTGCTTGACGAATACAAGCCCGTTGAGGGGCTGCGCGGCAAGCTGGGCATCCCAATGGGGCTTAATATGTTTGAGCTCTATCCGTTCTGGTACCGCTTTTTTACCGAGCTGAAATTTGAGGTTTTCAAATCTCCGTTCTCCAACCGAAAGCTGTATCAAAAGGGTCAGCAGACTATCCCGAGCGACACCATCTGCTTTCCGGCAAAGCTTATGCACGGCCATGTTCAGTCGCTGATCGACGACGGCGCAGAGACCATCTTCTATCCCTGCCTGTCCTACAACTTTGACGAAAACCTGGGCGACAACCACTACAACTGCCCGGTCGTTGCGTATTATCCCGAGGTTATAAAGAACAATATGAAGGATATCCGTCAGGTGCATTTCATCAAGGAGTACCTTGGTATCCACCGCCCAAAGGATTTCCCCAAAAAGGCATACGAGAGGCTTTCGTTCCACTTCCCCGACATCACGCTCAACGAGATCCGCATTGCGGCAAAAAAGGCGTATGAGGAGCAGGACCTGTACAAGAAAAAGGTGCTCACCAAGGGCAACGAGATCATTGAAAGGGCGCAAAAGGAGGGCAAGAGGATATTCGTTCTTGCCGGCAGACCCTACCACATCGATCCCGAGATCAACCACGGCATCGACAAGCTGATCTCCGGCTTTGACGTTGCCATCGTCAGCGAGGACGTTGTGGCTGCAAGGGTCGAAAAATTCAACACCCACGTGCTCAATCAGTGGACATATCATTCGCGCCTCTATGCGGCAGCCAAGTACGTTACCACGCGCAGCGACATGGAGCTTGTGCAGCTTGTTTCGTTTGGCTGCGGAGTTGACGCGATCACCACAGACGAGGTCAGAGAAATCCTCGAAAGCAAAAACAAGATTTACACCCAGATCAAGATCGACGAAATCACCAACCTCGGTGCGGTAAAGATCCGTATCCGCAGCTTGCTGGCGGCTATTGACAACGACTGATCCGGTCCTAAAGGGCATCTAAAAAATCCATAGCTGCCCATAGGCACAGATCTTTCACAGCATAAAAACAATTCGGAGGAAAAATGGCTGAACTAAAGTATGACAAAAAAACCGGTCGTTTGCTTTTTACCAAGCAGATGAAAAAGGAATATACGATCCTTATGCCTAACATGGCTCCGATCCATTTTAAAATATTGCAGAACGTTTTTACCCACTACGGCTACAAGTCCGACCTGCTTGACACGACCGGACCCGAAATCGCGCAGACAGGTCTTAAATACGTTCACAACGACACCTGCTATCCGGCTCTTTTGGTTATCGGACAGTTTATCAATGCGCTGCAAAGCGGAAAGTATGACGTTCACAAGGTCGCGCTGATGATTACCCAAACCGGCGGCGGCTGCCGTGCCTCAAACTATATCTTCCTGCTGAGAAAGGCACTCAAAAAAGCCGGCTTTGAATTTGTTCCGGTCATCTCGCTGTCGTTCGGCATGGAAAAGAACAGCGGCTTTTCGCTCACGCTTCCGCTTATCCGCCGCTTTGTGGGCGGACTTGTCTACGGCGACCAGCTCATGCTGCTCTCAAACCAGACAAAGCCCTATGAGGTGAACAAGGGCGAGAGTATGCGCCTGGTGGACGAGTGGATAGAAACCATTTCCCAGCTTTTGGTTGAGGGAAAGGGCTACACGCTTGAGGAGCTTGACGAGAATCTTGACAAGATCACGCGCTCCTTTTCAAAAATAGAGCTCAACAAGACCCCAAAGGTCAAGGTCGGTATCGTCGGCGAGATCTACGTAAAATATTCCAAAATGGCAAACAACGGGCTTGAGGACTTTCTTGCCGAGCAGGACTGCGAGGTTTGCGTTCCGGGGCTTATGGGCTTTGCCGCCTTTAAGGTCGACAACCGAATCGAGGACTACAAAATGTTCGGCGGCAGCAAGCTCAAATATGATTTTTGCAAAATGCTGCTCAATTATGTGACCAAGCTTGAGGGTCTGATGATCGACGCTGCAAAAAAATACGGCTTTGTTCCGCCGCACGAATATGCGCACACAAAGTCGCTGGTCAAGGGCGTTATCGGCTACGGAAGCAAGATGGGCGAGGGCTGGCTGCTCACGGCGGAAATGCTTGAGCTTGCCGAGACCGGCTACGAAAACATCGTCTGCACCCAGCCTTTCGGCTGCCTTCCAAATCACATCAACGGCAAGGGCGCGATCCGCAAGATCAAAGAGGTCAAGCCAAACGCCAACATTGTGACAATAGACTACGACCCCGGCGCGCCAAAGGTAAATCAGGAAAACCGCATAAAGCTTATGCTTGCGGTGGGACGAGAGGAGCTTGAAAAGAAGCTTGCTCAGGAAAACCATCAAAACTGATCCCAAGCCGACATTCAAAGGGGGTGCGAGCTTTGTCAAACACGGCTGTGCTGACAGAATACACGATTTTTGCAGACGCAGAAAGGCTTAGCTCTCCGCTTAAAATCGCGCTTGTCGCGGATCTGCACGAGAGAAATGCCGACGACATTTTGGCTATGCTCAAACAGCAAAAGCCGGATATGATCGCTGTTGCCGGAGACACTCTTGAAAGATACGGAACCCCAAAAAACAAGCCTGTTATCCAGGAAAAATTCAGCGTGCTCAGGTGGCTGTTTCTTAATGTTGCCTACTATTTCAACGCGCTTTTGCTTAAAATCTTCAGAAAAAACAGTTCTCATTCGTCCGAGACAGCCTTTGAGTTTTTGGACGGTGCGGTAAACGTCGCGCCTGTTTTTATGAGCCTGGGCAACCACGAGCACTGCCTTTTGGACGAGGATATCTCGCGGCTCGGCGAGCTGGGCGTGAGCCTGCTCGACAACGACGACGCCCTTGCCGACATAGCCGGCAACACCCTGAGGATCGGCGGACTTTCCTGCGACGCCGACGAGGAGTGGCTCAAAAGGTATGCGGATAAGGACGGCTTCAAGCTGTTGCTTTGTCACCGCCCGGAGTATTATCCCGTGCTTTTGGAGCAGCTTGATATCGACCTGATTTTGGCAGGTCACACCCACGGCGGTCAAATTCGGTTTTTTGACCGCGGTTTGTTTTCTTCGGGGCAGGGCTTGTTCCCAAAATATCACAAGGGCGTTGCAGATAACAAAATGGTGATCTCCGCCGGCTGCTCAAATCCTATTGCTATCCCGCGGATAAACAATCCGCGCGAGCTTGTTATCGTGAACCTGCTGCCAAAATAATCAGGCTTTCTGCGCTTTGATTATATTTACATTGACACAGGTTAATAATTGTAGTATAATACTAATATTGTCATTTGATTTAATTTGCTTTTTGTAAGAAATACAGTTTGATTTGACAATGGTTAGGTAAAACTGCCGAACGACCCGAGCAGAGTACACGGGGTTTTTCGGCGAATTATGTTGTTTTATGTTATATTGAAAATCGGGATGAGGTGAGGCATTGTACGCCAAGTTTATAAAGCGGTTGCTCGACATAACGCTGTCGTTTCTCGCGCTTGTGTTTTTGTCATGGCTGTTTTTGGCAGTCGTAATAGCAATCAAGTTGGATGATCCCGGTCCGGCTATGTTTACCCAAAAGCGAGTGGGGCTCAACAAAACCTATTTTAAGCTTCACAAATTCCGCTCAATGAGGATGGACACCCCCCACGATATCCCCACGCATTTGATGGAGGATCCCCAAAAATACATAACGCGCGTGGGCAAGTTTCTGAGAAAATTCAGTCTTGACGAGCTGCCCCAGATCTGGGATATTTTGGTGGGCAAGATGAGCATTATCGGTCCGCGTCCCGCGCTGTGGAATCAGGATGATCTGGTTGCCGAGCGCGACAAATACGGCGCAAACGGCGTCAAGCCCGGGCTTACCGGATGGGCGCAGATCAACGGCAGAGACGAGCTTGAGATCCCCGAAAAGGCAAGGCTCGACGGAGAATATGTAAAAAATCTCAGCTTTGCCTTTGACCTAAAGTGCTTTTTCGGCTCTATCACCAGCGTTTTGAAGCACGAGGGCGTTTTAGAGGGCGGCACCGGAAATCAGAAAGAAGCACAAGAGAAAAAATAATTTTTTGAGGTATATTATGTCTAGTTTTTCAGGAGCAACTTTGATGATCACAGGCGGTACCGGTTCCTTTGGAAACACCGTGCTAAAGCATTTTTTGCACACCGATATCGGACAAATCAGGATTTTCTCCCGAGACGAAAAAAAACAGGACGATATGCGCCATGATTTGCAGGCAAGGTTTCCCGAGCTTGCCGGCAAGGTCAAGTTTTATATAGGAGATGTGCGCAACGCACAGTCGATAAAGGACGCCATGTGGGGCGTTGACTATGTTTTTCACGCTGCGGCGTTAAAGCAGGTCCCCTCCTGCGAATTTTTCCCGATGGAGGCTGTTCGCACAAACGTTGAGGGCACCGACAATATGCTTCACGCGGCTATCGACTGCGGAGTAAAGCGCGTTGTCTGCCTTTCCACCGACAAGGCGGCGTACCCGATCAACGCCATGGGAATCTCAAAGGCGATGATGGAGCATGTTATCTACGCCAACGCCAGAGTTGCCGCCGAGCGCAGCGACACCGTGATATGCTGCACCAGATACGGCAACGTTATGTGCAGCAGGGGCTCGGTGATTCCGTTGTTTATCGACCAGATCAAGTCCGGCAACCCTATCACCATAACCAACCCCGAGATGACAAGGTTCCTGATGAATCTTGACGAGGCGGTCGATTTGGTCAAGTTTGCGTTTGAAAACGCAAACCCCGGCGACCTGTTCATTCAAAAGGCGGACGCTTCAACAATAGGAGTGCTCGCAAAGGCTGTTCAAACGCTTTTCGGCGACACGGGCACAAAGCTTATCGGAACACGCCACGGCGAAAAGCTCTATGAGACCCTGATGACCAGGGAAGAGAGGCTCAGAGCCGAGGATATGGGCAACTACTACAGAGTTGCCGCAGACAGCCGAGACCTGAACTACGACAAGTTTGTTGTCAAGGGCGAGGTCCACACCGAGGCTGACGATTCCTACACGAGCCACAACACCAAGCTTCTCGACGTTGACGGCACTGTTCGCAAGATCCTCACCACGGATTATGTGACAGAGCAGCTTGATGAGCTTTGATATATTTAGCATCCTAAATAATCGGCAAACGGGAGTTGTATCGCATGAGTCTCAGGCAAATGTTTTATATACAGCCGATGAACTATGTGTATTTTGAAGCGGCGGCAATGTATGTGATTTGGTTTTTGCTGATGCTTTTTTTGCCCCCAAAAGCCAGAAAAATCACGGCTTGCACAGGAGTTGTGCTCTCGCTTGTGCTGATTTTTGCCCTGACCCTAATCGGGCGAAAAAGAGCGGCTGTGCCGGAGTTGGTCTTGATCCCTTCGGTTTTCGTTCACGACTTCTCGATCCCGAACGACGAAGTTCCGCGAACAATGTTCATGAACTTTCTGCTCTTTTTGCCGTTGGGAATGAGCCTGCCGTTCGCACTGCCAAAAAGGATAAAGCACAAGGCTTTGGTCACAATAGTCACGGGAATCGTTTTGTCGCTGACAGCGGAAGTAATACAATATTTCTTTCACTTTGGGCGATGCGAGACCGACGATTTGATAATGAATACCCTGGGAGCTGTCATCGGGACAACGGTGTTTTTGCTTGTAGGGCTTATAAAATCCAAAACCAAACAAAATAACAGAAATTAATCAGCGACAGCTATTTTGGCTGTCGTTTTTACTTTATAGGAAACTGGTTGATCGACTGTAGGGGCGCACAGAAGAAAAATGAATAGAGAATAAAGAATAACGAATAATGAATAATTTCTAAACTATACCCTATAAAACGGACACGTCAAATTGAGGGAAAGCAGAGGACGTCCCTAAAAAACGGACACCCAAAAATTGCGAAACCCCGAAAAAAGG
>OMZU01000050.1 GCA_900315605.1 uncultured Eubacteriales bacterium
TAGTTTTTTTCTGTATAGTTTCTTTCAGTATAGATTGCAACGGTTTTGTCGGCTTCTTGAATCCGATTTTTTCGGCATCCGGAATCCTGAAATTTCGGAATCTGTAGAGCGGCTTTATCGGATTCCGTGATTCTGTTTTGTCGCTGCGCGAAATCCTGTTGTTCAACGGTCTTGTTGTCGTCGATCTTGCTTTGCTGCGTTTCGGCTTCATATTCCGATAAAGCTTTGACATAAATCAGAGCGGTTCTTCCCAGACCCTGAATTTTTCTTTTTATCAGTCCGAATTTTTCAAGCTCACGAAAAAGCTTTGTGACCGTATCTCGGCAGCAGCCCAGCCTTTGACAAACCTCCTCGACAGGGAAGAAAACTACGATTTTACCGCAGTCGTCGTTCATTCCGTTTTTCTCGGACAACTCGTTCCTGTCGAGCAGCAGGGAATAGAGCACCCTTGCGTGCAGCGAAAGAGTTGTAAACCTCGCGCTCAAAAGCTCCCTCGGCAGCATAATAAATCCGCTTGTATTTACGGTCATGTTTTTTGTCATCGTTTTTTGTCTCCTTTCAGGCTCTTTCACTAATGGAGAAAAAAAGAAAAAACTTGTATATTTTTAGCCAAGTTTTTGAAATTTTTTAGGGTATAGACCGAATTAAATCATAAAATACTCTTGCAATGTTTACGCTTTTGTTATATAATATATAAAAGTCCTGATATAAAGGAGAAGTTTTTGTGAATATATGGCATGATATTTCGCCAAAAAGAATCAAGCCCGACAAGTTTTATGCTGTTATCGAGATTCCCAAGGGCGATAAAAATAAATACGAGATCGACAAGGACACCGGCTTGCTCAAGCTCGACAGGGTGTTGTTCACCTCAATGCACTACCCGGCGAACTACGGCTTTATTCCGCGCACCTATGCCGACGACCGCGATCCTCTCGACGTTTTGGTGCTGTGCAGCGAGGTCATCCAGTCGATGACCTTGGTTGAGTGCAAGCCTATCGGTATGCTCAACATGGTTGACAACGACAGCAGCGACGAAAAAATTATCGCCGTGCCTGTCAACGACCCTAACTACAACTGCTACAACGATATTTCCGAGCTACCCAAGCACCATTTTGACGAGATCCGTCACTTTTTCCAGGTTTACAAAATGCTCGAAAACGACAGCCAAACCAATGTTACCGAGTTCAGCGGCGTTGAAAAGGCAAAGGAAACCATAAAGCGCGCGATCGAGGGCTACATAAGAGATTTTCAGATGGCATAGGTGCCGGTGGGCACTTTTATCCGCCTTTTTTAAACGTGTTATAAAGGTGAGCCTTGCTTAACGGCGGGTCAAACCTTTGGTTTTGAAATTATGGGTATTTTAGGCAAGCTGCGCGCCGTTGATTGTGCGGCGCTGCCTCTTGTATTTTTTATCAGCAATAAAAAAGCCGTATCTTTTCGGATACGGCTTGATTTAACGGAATGATTAAAAAATGCTGTTACAGCATAAAATCCTCTGGAGTAAAATTGTTCTTGGGCATCGGCTGAGTTGCCGGAACTCTGAGCAGCGGATTGTAGTCAAAGGAGCGGCATTTGTCGTTTTTGATCTGCTTTGATTTTTTGCAGCTCAATTCTCCTTCGTTTATGACTGCGTTGTTGCAATAGTCGCAGCTTACGGCAATATTCTTTCCAAACAGCTTGCTTTTCATCAAATCACCTCTATGTTCTGGGGCAAAATCCAAATCGCCCGGAGTCGCTGTAAAACTATTATACCATTGCACGCTCCGGCTTGCAAGCAAAAAAATAAATTATGGAGAAGCAGAATGAAATTTTTTTCAAAAACAATGACCCTGAATAACTTTGACGGGGTACCGTATTTGACTTATAATTCTTTGTCGGAAATAAAATCAATAAAGCACGCCTTTTCAACGCGGCTCGGCGGAGTTTCTCAGGGGGAATTTGCCTCGATGAATCTTGCCTTCAACCGCGGCGACGACCCCGACAACGTGACCGAAAACTACAAAAGGCTGTGCAAAAGCGCAGGGCTTGAATATGAAAGCCTTGTCGCCTCGGCTCAGGATCACCACACCTTTGTCCGCGCCGTGACCGCAGAGGACAAGGGGATAGGGATCTGCAAGCCGCGCGATCTGCAAAGCGTTGACGCGCTGATAACAAACGAGCCGGGAGTGACGCTCGTGACCTATTACGCCGACTGCACTCCGCTGTTTTTTGTTGACCCGGTTCAAAGGGCGATCGGCTTGGCTCACGCCGGCTGGCGCGGAACGGCAGGCAGGATAGGCGAGAGGGTGCTAAGCGAAATGCGCCGTCTTTACGGCACCGACCCCGGCGACGTTATCGCGGCGATCGGTCCTGCGATCTCGGTTTGCTGCTACGAGGTCGATATGCCGTGCGCCGAAAATTTTTTGTGCATGAGCGAGCTTGAGCCCGACAAATTTGTTTTTCCCAAGCAGGACGGAAAGTTTATGCTCGACCTGCTCGAAGCCAACCGCAGGATCTTGGTTCATTCGGGGGTCAAGCCCGAGAACATCACGGTTTCCGACCTTTGCACCAACTGCAACAGCGACCTGCTCTGGAGCCACCGCGCAACCGGCGGAAAAAGAGGAACGATGTCCGCGTTTTTAACCCTGGTTTGAAGAAGCGTTTATGAACGAGGCGGCAAAGGGGATCTTGCCGATATCGACCGAAAACTCACGGTGATTCAGGTAGTTGAGGATCCCGGCGTCGCTGACAAAATCAAATATTAATTTATAGCTGTACAACGCCTGATATTTGAATCCGTCGGGCGTTATTTTTTTGCCCCTGCCGTACTTTTGATCTCCTGCGAGCGGATGACCCAGAGAAGCCATGTGCGCCCTGATCTGGTGGGTTCTGCCGGTGAGCAGCTCGACCTCGGCAAGGCTGAGCCTGCCGTCAAAGCCGAGGATCTTGTACTTTGTTTTGATTTCCTTTGCGCCCTCAGTGGGAACTTTTAGAACTGTTACCTTGTTCTTACTCTCGTTTTTGATGATGTAGCCGGTGAGCGTTCCGCTTTCGTGCTTGGGCTTGCCGTGAATTAGGCAAAGGTAATATTTTTCAAGCTCGCGGGTTTTCATTTTGCTGTTGAGTATCCGCAAGCTTTCGGCGTTTTTGGCTGCGATCACAATACCGCCGGTGTTGCGGTCGATACGGTTCACCAACGCCGGAGCAAAGGCTTTGTCTGCCTCGGGGTCGTACTCTCCCTTGTCAAAAAGATAGTGCTGAACCCTTGCCACAAGGCTGTCAAAATGATAGGTTTTGTCGGGATGCACCAGCACGCCGGGCTTTTTGTCGAGCAGCAAAATATTATCGTCCTCATAGATGATATCAAGCTTTTTGGGAGCCTTCATAAACTCATAGCTTTTTTGCTCCTCAGCCTCAAAAAACTCGTCCCTGATAAAAAAGGTCAGCACGTCGCCCTCGCTGAGCATGGTTGAGATATCGCATTTTTTGCCGTTGAGCTTGACGCATTTTTTGCGGATATACATATACATCATCGACTTTGGCATGGTCTTAAAGCGTTTTTGCAAAAACTTGTCCAGCCGCTGACCGGAATCGTTTTTGTTTATCACAAGCTGTCGCATGAACTCACCTCTTGTACTATCTTATATCAAAACCGCGAAAAATTCAAGCCAAACCTGAGAGAACGCAGCCGCAAAAGCCGTAACACATTTTTTGCCGCTGTATATGATGATATAGGGTGATACGGTGAATTGCTACAGACAAAGGATAAAATCGGCAGTCTGCTTTGGCATTGGGCTGCTGACCGCGACTTTGCTTCCTACAAAGTGGGTTCTGGTCGCGGCGTCGCTCGCGCTGGTATCAGTCAGTATTTCTTGCATCAGGAGGTAGCCATGAAGGTTGTACTTATTGAAAAGCCGAGGTTCATTTCGGCGTTGCTGAGGAAGCTTTACGGGATAAAAAAGCAGCCTCAATTGTAATTTTCCACAGTTTTTGTAATTGAAAGATGTGCATAGTGACAAAAAGCTATGCACATCAAATATTTTTATTGTATTTTAATGCGAAAAACTATATAATGAAAGGTAAACCGTTTGGTAATTTTGGTTTTATACTATTCTCTGATAAAAGTCTTTAAAACAGATGTTAGCGTAAAATTTTGCAGAACAAGGGGGAGGACGCAGGAATACTGACGTATTCCGAGGACGACAACGCAGTTATGCGGAATTTAACGCAACAGATGTTAAAGGATTTTATTAGAAAATAGTATTATACCGGCTTTAAAATTTTTTTGTTTTAAAGCGTCGGTATTATAAAAAAGTCTCTGACCCAATGTTACGCAAGGGCGCGATATTTTTATTGCAGTCACTTTGCCTGCGCGCGGCAGGAGACTACAGGGCGGTTATTTCTCTTTTATGGAAACAATAATTAAAAATATCATTATTAGAAATCATCATGCCGTAGGGGCGCACCAATGTGTGCGCCCTCCAAGAAGCACGTCGTATAACAGGGCGCACACGCGGGTGCGCCCCTACAAAAAGCATTCATGTAATTCCGATATAGAATTTTAAAGGCGGTTGACAAATGAGAAAAAATAGAATATAATAAAAGTGTAAAGAAACGGCTTGGCTGTTTCGCAATCCAGACGAATTAAAAATTGCCGCCTTGTATCGCTACTACAGGGCGGTTATTTCTCTTTTATGGAAACGATAATTAAAAAAATCATTATTAGAAATCATCATGCCGTAGGGGCGCACCCATGTGTGCGCCCTCGAAGAAGCACGTCGTATAACAGGGCGCACACACGGGTGCGCCCCTACAAAAAGCATTCATATAATTCTGATATAGAATTTTAAAAGCAGTTGACAAATGAGAAAAAATAGAATATAATAAAAATGTAAAGAAACGGCTTGGCTGTTTCGCTACAATTTTGGGTTAAAAAAGATTTTAACCGCCTTGTACGCAACTACAGGGCGGTTATTTCTCTTTTATTGTTACGAAATCTTAATGTCGTAGGGGCGCACCCATGTGTGCGCCCTCGAAGAAGCACGTCGTATAACAGGGCGCACACGCGGGTGCGCCCCTACAAAAAGCATTCATATAATTCTGATATAGAATTTTAAAAGCAGTTGACAAATGAGAAAAAATAGAATATAATAAAAGTGTAAAGAAACGGCTTGGCTGTTTCGCAACTTTACGGTATTATTTTTGACCGCCTTGTATTGCGACTACAGGGCGGTTATTTCTCTTTTATGGAAACGATAATTAAAAATATCATTATTAGAATGATTGCTATGTATTCCATAGCTTAACACCCCCTTTATGAGAGTGTCGAAACAGCCGCCACCGCTTCTTTACGAAATCAATTATATCACATCATATCGAAAAATGAAATATAATTCTGTTGTAGAATTTAAAAAGCATAAAAATCCTCCTGCTTGTCGATTGACCGGTGCAGGAGGATTTTTTATAATAATATTTTTTTCAAACTCAGGCCTTTTTAATCTATAGCCGGAAAGATTTTTTTGTTGTATTTTTCTTTCTTTTTTGCGGTTATAAAGAAGATTATTGCCAGCACAAGAATTGCAAATAATACTACCGTAAGTATATTCCCGATAATCACCAGATTATGATTTAACTCTACTATTTTTGGTGTTAGGCAAAAAATCAGAGTTCCGTGAATTAGCCACGTTACAACAAAGCCTATTACAGCATAAAGCTTTTTGCCGGAATAAAGTCTTTTTCCATAAAACCAGCCCATAATAAAGCCGTATGCGATATGAAGCAGAAGTAAACCGCGCAAAGGTGATGATGCCGGGTAGCTGAAGGCATAAAACATGTTTTCAACCATCTGAAATGCCGCTCCGACGATAACCATAAATGCTGTGACGTCAGCCCATGAGAAAGTTTGATTTTTGTTGAGGAGCAAAAGCCGAAAGGCTGTGTATTTGGCGGCTTCTTCCAGAAGTGCCATAAATATAAAGCTAAAGAAGAAGTTAAAACCCACAACATTTATTTTCTGGAGCTCTTCCTGACTAAAGCTTAACATTACCATGTCAAATACATATGTGATCGCGATAATTACCAGAGAAGATATCAAGCCGCTGCTGAAAGAGTATTTGCAATACTTTTTGTAAGTAAGACTGTCCCTGCGGCGGCACCTAAGTAAGATGATTACAGCAGCAGACGGAATCAAGCTTAATATTAGAAAAAAGAAATTTAACATTTTCCCACCTTCAAATACGATGAAATGTCCAAAAATCGGATTTTCTTCAAAATCTTGCGAAAAAACCTCTTGATTCCCGGACATTTAAGGCAATACCGCATAATTCAGGTGTATGGAATCCGCTGTGCGGTATTGCCTTTTAAAAAGTTTCAGCCAAGGCTGTTATTCATTCTGTAGCACAGCGTCATCAGGTTGTCGCTGAGGTGGACGTTTTCCACCACCGCGTCGCTGTATTTTGAGCAGATGTCAAAGTGGCTGAAATTCCAGTAGCTGCGTATCCCGTGGCGGTATAGCACGTCGATAACATTCTCAACGGCTGATTTGGGAATACACAAAAACGCTGCGTCAAGCTTGTTTTCGCTGCAAAATGTCTCCAGCTCGGAGTCGTGGCGGATCCTTAGTCCTCTGATCTCGCGTCCGACCTTTTCGGGGCTGATATCAAAGCAGCCCACAAGCTCAAACCCAAGCTGTCCAAAGTTCATGTGCTGAGCCAAAGCGTTGCCCAGATTTCCCGCGCCGATAATGATCGCCTTGTAGCTGTTGTTCAGCCCCAAAATCGCTTCGATCTCAATTTTGAGCTGGCTCACGCTGTAGCCGTAGCCCTGCTGACCAAAGCCGCCGAAGCAGTTGAGATCCTGCCTGACCTGAGAGGCGGTAACGCTCATGATCTGCGCAAGCTTGGTTGACGAAATTCTGTCGGTGCCTTGCTCGTCAAGCTCTGTCAGAAAGCGGTAATATCTCGGCAGTCGCCTGATGACCGACATTGAAATGCTGTCGTTTTTAGACACTACGCTTATGCTCCTTTAAAGAGATTTTGCCAAACGCTCGTTAATAGCCATCAGGAAGTCCTGAGTGTTCACCTTTGTCTTGTTTTCGAGGCTCGAAATAAGATACAGGTCGCCGGTCATGATACCGTCCTCAATGGTGTTGATGGTCGCGGCTTCAAGCTTGTCGGCAAAGCTCATAAGCTCGGGCAGCTTGTCAAGCTCGCCGCGCTTTCTGAGCGCGCCTGTCCAGGCAAAGAGGGTCGCAACAGAGTTTGTTGAGGTTTCCTCGCCCTTGAGGTGCTTGTAATAGTGACGCTGAACTGTGCCGTGAGCCGCCTCGTATTCGTAGATACCGTCGGGAGAAACCAGCACGCTGGTCATCATTGCAAGCGAACCAAAGGCTGTTGCGATCATGTCGCTCATAACGTCGCCGTCGTAGTTCTTGCAAGCCCACATATAGCCGCCCTCGCTGCGGATAACTCTTGCAACCGCGTCGTCGATCAGGGTGTAGAAGTATTCAATGCCGACTTCCTCAAACTTGTCCTTGTATTCGTTTTCAAAGATCTCGGCAAAAATATCCTTAAAGCGGTGGTCATAGGTCTTGCTGATCGTGTCCTTTGTGGCAAACCAAACGTCGAGCTTTTGGTCGAGCGCGTAGTTAAAGCAGGAGCGCGCAAACGAGCCTATGCTCTTGTCAATGTTGTGGATACCCTGGATGATACCGTCGGACTTAAAGTCAAAGATCGTGCTTCTTTCCTCGGTGCCGTCGGGCTTGGTCACGCAAAGCTCAGCCTTGCTGCCGCCCTCAACGCGCATTTCGGTGTTCTTGTAAACGTCGCCGTAGGCGTGACGCGCAATGCAGATCGGCTTTTTCCAGGTCGGGATATAGGGAGTAACGCCTTTTACGAGGATCGGGCTTCTGAACACGGTTCCGTCAAGGATCGCACGGATAGTGCCGTTGGGCGACTTCCACATGCTCTTGAGGTTGTATTCCGTCATTCTTGCGGCGTTCGGGGTGATGGTGGCGCATTTTACCGCAACGCCGTATTTTTTGGTTGCGTTCGCGCTGTCGATAGTAACCTGATCGTCGGTCTCGTTTCTGTGCTCAAGTCCCAGGTCGTAGTACTCGGTTTTGAGGTCAACATAGGGCTCGATCAAAATGTCTTTTATCTGCTGCCAGATTATCCTGGTCATCTCGTCGCCGTCCATCTCAACGAGCGGCGTAGTCATTTTTATTTTTTCCATATCAGCTGTTCTCCTTTGTATAGTCAAGCAGTCCGCCGGCAATGATGATTGCCCTTGTTCTGTCCGAAAGCTCGCAGTCCGCCATGATCGTTTCGCCGGTCGTCTTGTTCACAACGGTAACGGCAGAGGCAGAGGCGATCTCGCTCTTAACGTTCGGCAGCTCCAAAATATCGCCGAGCTTGATTTTGTCGTAGTCTGCGGCGTTTTGGAAGGTGAGCGGAAGGATACCTGCGTTGATAAGGTTGCTCTTGTGGATACGCGCAAAGCTCTTTACCAGCACAGCCTTTACGCCCAGATAGAGCGGAGCAAGTGCCGCGTGCTCACGCGACGAGCCCTGACCGTAGTTTTCTCCGCCGACAATTATGCTCTTGCCCAGAGCCTTGGCTCTTTGGGGGAACTCCTTGTCGCATACCGTGAAGCAGTGCTCCGAGATCTTCGGGATATTTGAACGCAGCGGAAGTATCTTCGCGCCTGCGGGCATGATGTGGTCGGTCGTGATATTGTCGCCCACCTTGAGCGAGCAGGAAGCCTCGATCGAATCTGTGAGAGGCGAGGTCTTGGGATATTCCTTGATGTTGGGACCTCTGAGTATCTCAACGCTGTCCATCTCCTCAACAGGAGCCGGAGCGATAACCATGTTGTCGTTGATAAGGAACTTTTCGGGAAGCTCAATGTCCGCCGCGTCGCCGAGAGTCCTCGGGTCGGTGAACACTCCGCTGAGTGCGGAAACCGCCGCGGTTTCGGGAGAAACAAGATAGATCTGACCGTCGGCTGTGCCGCTTCTGCCCTCAAAGTTACGGTTAAAGGTCCTCAGCGAGATGCCGCCGCTGTTGGGCGACTGACCCATGCCTATGCACGGACCGCACGCGCTTTCAAGTATTCTCGCACCGGCTGCGATCATATCGCCCAGCGCGCCGTTGAGCGCGAGCATATTGAATACCTGCTTGCTTCCGGGAGCGATCGCAAGCGAAACATTGTCGGCAACCTTTTTGCCCTTGAGGATATGCGCAACGCGCATCATGTCAAGATAGCTGGAGTTTGTACACGAGCCAATGCAAACCTGGTCGATCTTCTGACCTGCAAGCTCGCTGATGGGCTTTACGTTGTCGGGAGAGTGAGGACAAGCCGCAAGCGGTTCAAGCTCAGATAGGTTGATCTCGATGACCTCGTCATAAACTGCGTCGTCGTCAGCCTTAAGCTCGGTGTAGTCCTCCTCGCGGTCCTGAGCCTTCAAAAATTCTCTTGTGATCTCGTCAGAGGGGAATACCGAGGTGGTCGCGCCCAGCTCTGCGCCCATGTTTGTGATCGTCGCTCTTTCGGGCACGGTCAGGGTCTTTACGCCCTCGCCGCCGTATTCAACGATCTTGCCGACGCCGCCCTTTACGCTCATAACGCGCAGAACAGCAAGGATGATATCCTTTGCCGAAACCCAGGGGCTGAGCTTGCCGCTGAGGTTCACTCTTACCATCTTGGGCATTGTGATGTAGTATGCGCCGCCGCCCATTGCAACGGCAACGTCAAGGCCGCCTGCGCCGATTGCGAGCATTCCGATTCCGCCGCCGGTGGGGGTGTGGCTGTCAGAGCCGATAAGGGTCTTTCCGGGCTTGCCAAAGCGTTCAAGGTGAACCTGGTGGCAGATCCCGTTGCCCGGACGAGAGAAGAAGATACCGTGCTTTTTGCACACGGACTGAATAAATCTGTGGTCGTCGGCGTTCTCAAAGCCGGTCTGAAGAGTGTTGTGGTCAATGTAGGCAACGCTCTTTTCGGTTTTTACTCTGGGGATCCCCATAGCCTCATATTCGATATACGCCATGGTTCCCGTTGCGTCCTGGGTGAGCGTTTGGTCGATCCTCAGACCAACGTCGCTGCCGACAGTCATTTCGCCGCACACAAGATGCTCTTTGATTATTTTTTGCGCGATTGTGTAGCCCATAATAATACCTCCATAATTTTGCTTGATCACAGCCGGAATAATTTTTTCTGAACTGCAATACATTTATGTTAATTATATAACAATCTTAATGATTTGTAAAGAAAAATTTACGGACAGAGCACGTAAAACTGATTTATTGATCGTTTTGTAACAAAATCAATAATGCTATAGTTTTATTAAAACAGTCCTACGACAATGTACAGAAAAATAAGATCATATCCATATTGATACAGTCGGGAACAAAGGCATTTTTTAGATAAATTCTATCTTCCCGACCGAAACTCCAAACTTCACACTCCAAACTCCACACTAAAAAAAGCGGCTTCCGCAAATTTTACGAAAGCCGCCGCGATTATTTAGTTTTAAATATCACATGCCGTCAAAAGCGTTAGAGCTTGTCAACTAAGCTTGCAAGGTAATACTGGATCATTGTTGCGTCAGAAATGCTTGGTGCGCCCTTGTTGCCGATGTCGGCAGCTTTTAAATTCGCGCCTCAAGCGTTGTCAGATCGGCAAGGTGCTTTTGGATCTCGGTAGCGTCGGAAATTGAGATTTCAAAATCCCCGTCCGCGTCGCCGACCTTGCCCCAACAATGTTGGTTCATAATTTCACTACTGCCATCATGATTGTAATTTCTCAGCATATACTCAACCGTACCGGGATTTATCTCATATAGCTCCGGAAGCGACTTAAATTTATCGGTATTTTTAGTGTTATAAGGATTACCGTAGATTATCGCAAAGCCAGACTCATAAAGCTTGTTTGTTTTCTCGCTGTATTCAAAATACTCGTCTTTATCGCCAAAGCGGTTGTAATATGGTTTTTCTTCTGCATTTGCTGAATCAAAATGAATAAGATAATAATCCAACGAATCCGGATAATCATCAAACTCATCACCGCAATAAGACTCGTTTACAGCTTCACCAATCTCATTATTGTAGTAATTATCAAATATGTAAGTTGCTATTTCAACTTGATTATAGCGACCAATAGAATCAATGTACGGCTTTAATTCGTCTGAAATCTCATGGCTTTTAAGATAAATACCAATCCTATTGTACGCATCAGGTACATCCATATGAGAGTTTATTTTATTGTTGTTCAGATTTATTACTAAGTATTTTATTTCTTCCTCTTCGGTGATAAGGTTATTTTCATACAGCCACAGTATTTTGCTAAACATTGATAGTTCATCTGTCGGCATTTGCTTTTCGATTGAAAAATCTCCGAAATCACATTTTAGATTAACAACACCGTCGGAAAGAAAAGCTTCCTTCAACTGTTGCGAATCATATATGAGGCTGTAATCCGGAACTTTATTCAAAACCTCGCCGTTTTTACCATAGAAAGTAGTAGCTAAAGAAGAAGTAGGATAAAAAAAGTCATGCTCAAATGAATCTATGCGAGTTATTTTAAAGGAAACAGTGCTAAATTGCGGAGGAATACTGAAAAAAAGTCCGTTGGCACCATAACCGACAGGCAGACTGTTCGGGTCTGCCGATACAAAGAACGTCTCGGAGGGTCTTGCAAAGCTAAAGCTTCCGTCACTGTCCGTATAAACCGTGCTGTCAAAAATCCGATTATACTGACTGCTGTATTCATCACTATAGACAAGCACATACTTGTAAACGTCGATTTTTATTCCGCTGAGGTCAACGGTGTCATCTTCGTCTGCAATAATACTGCCTTCAATAATTTCACTCGCAGCTTCGCCGTCATAGGCATAAGAAACAATCGTACTGCTTAATACCAACATGATTGTCAGCAAAAAAGCCATGCAAACTTTTATTTTTTTCATAAAAATACCCCCTTATAAAATATTGCTATCGCTCCCACAAACAGCTGTAGGGGCGACCATTGGTCGCCTGTGCGCCAAACGTTTGTGTTTGATGATGATTTATAGGTAAACAATTGTTTCTGAAAAAACAGAAAGAAATAAAAATCAAGGTTTGTTCCAAGGCGATCAGTGATCGCCCCTACAAAATATCACATAAAAGTTCATTTTATATAATTTTGTAAACTTTCACGGAAATTCAAATTATTTGATGTTTATGACAACAAAATCGGCACAAAAAAGAACGATTCTTTCTGTGCCGATAAATAATTTGGTTGTTTAATTTTCAAGGCTCACCCATGTGTGCGCCCCCGGAAAAGAAGCAATGGCTTTATAGGTAGGTCGCACACACGGGTGCGACCCTACGAATTGTGAAAGAAAACTATAGCAATAGTAATACAGTCGGGAACAAACGTATTTTTTAAAAAAATGTTTCTGCTCGACATTAATTGTCCATTGTCAATTGTCCATTGAATTAAATAGGCGGGCGAGAGTGCTCACCGGCACTTTTCCGATTTGCCGTGATAATATTGGGAAAAACTTTCAAAATCTCCTGTCCAATGATATAAAAGGTGATGTATTTTACAAATTGAATTAGCCGCGGAGCAATGGTATAATAATATGTATATATATAAAGCCTTTGGAGAAAGAGAGTTTTTTATGGACGTAAGAGAAGATTTAAGAAATATTGCGATCATTGCCCACGTTGACCACGGCAAAACAACTCTTGTTGACCAGCTGCTCAGGCAGAGCGGCGTTTTCAGAGCCAACGAGAACGTTGAAGAAAGGGTCATGGACTCAAACGACCTTGAACGCGAGAGAGGCATCACCATTTTGTCAAAGCCCACCGCGGTCATGTATGAGGGCATCAAGATAAATATTGTCGATACCCCCGGCCACGCCGATTTCGGCGGCGAGGTCGAGCGTATTTTGCAGATGGTTGACGGCGTTGTTCTGCTTGTAGACGCGTTCGAGGGCTGTATGCCCCAAACTCGCTTTGTGCTCAAAAAGGCTTTGGGCTTGGGCAAAAAGCCTTTGGTAGTGCTCAACAAGATCGACCGCCCCGGCGCAAGACCCGAGGAGGTGGTTGACGAGGTGCTCGACCTCTTTATCGAGCTGGGCGCGGACGACGATCAGCTTGAATTCCCGGTTATCTACGCCTCGGCAAGAGACGGAGTTGCCGGCGAGGATTACAACGATTTGTCAAACGACATGAAGCCGCTTTTTGAGGCGATCGTAAACGAGATCCCTGCACCGACAGGCGAGCTTGACGGCGGCTTGCAGATTTTGATCTCAAATATAGACGCGGATAATTTTGTGGGAAGGATCGGCGTTGGACGAGTTGAAAGAGGCAGGGTGAAAAACGGTCAGACCGCAGTGCTTTGCCATGCCGACGGAAAGACAAAGAACGTTAGGATCTCAAAGCTCTATCAGTTCGAGGGCTTGAAGCGGATCGAGTGCGAGATCGCCGAGCTGGGCGATATCGTCTGCATAAGCGGTATCCAGGATATTAATATCGGCGAGACCATCTGCGCGCCCGACTGCGTTGAGCCGCTTCCTTTCGTCAAGATCGACGAGCCCACCGTTACGATGAACTTTATTGTAAACAATTCTCCCTTTGCCGGCAGAGAGGGAAAATACGTCACCTCGCGCAATATCCGCGACAGACTCTTCAAGGAGACCGAGACCAACATCGCGCTCAGGGTAGAGGAGACCGACAGCGCGGACACCTTTAAGGTTTCGGGCAGGGGAGAGCTGCACCTTTCTATCCTGATCGAGACCATGCGCAGACAGGGCTACGAGTTCCAGGTTTCGCGCCCCGAGGTAATCACCAAAACTATCGACGGCAAGCTCAACGAGCCAATGGAGTTTTTGATAATCGAGGTCCCCGACAGCTATGTGGGCGCGGTCATGGAAAAGCTCGGCTCGCGCAAGGCGGAGCTGATAAACATGGGCACGCGCGACGGCGGCGTTACTCACATTGAATTCAGGATCCCGGCGCGCGGTCTTATGGGCTATCGCCCGGAGTTTTTGACCGATACAAACGGCAACGGTATCATGAACCACGTTTTCGACGGTTATGAGCCTTTCAAGGGTGAGATCGTGACCCGTCACCAAGGCTCGCTCATAGCCTTTGAGACCGGCGAGACCGTGACCTACGGCTTGTATGCCGCTCAGGAGCGAGGCAGGCTCTTTGTGGGCGCAGGCGTGCCGGTTTATGAGGGTATGATCGTAGGCGCAAGCCCCAAGTCCGAGGATATCACCGTAAACGTGTGCAAGAAAAAGCATATCACGAATACCCGCGCTTCCGGCTCGGACGACGCGCTCAAGCTCACTCCGCCCAGCCAAATGTCGCTGGAGCAATGCCTTGAATTTATCGCGGATGACGAGCTGGTTGAGGTCACTCCCGAAAGTATAAGGATGAGAAAAAGGATACTCTCCCACGAGCTGAGAATGAAGCAGGCGTTCCGCAAAAAATGAGTTACGTAATTCTTGATCTGGAATGGAACGCCGCGTTCTACAAAAAGGAACAAAGGTATATAAATGAAATAATCGAGTTCGGCGCGGTTAAGGTTGACGACGAGCTCAACATCACCGACACCTTTTCAACGCTTGTAAAGCCCAAGATCGGCAAAAGGCTCTGCTCAAAGGTAAAGGAGCTGACCGGGCTAAGCCTTGACGAGCTAAAGCAGGGCGTAACGTTTGCTCAGGCTGTGGAAAGCTTCACCGAGTTTGCTTCCGACAGCGTTCTAATGACCTGGGGCACCTCAGATATCCATGCGCTGATAGAAAACTTTTACTGCTTTTTCGGCGACAGGCACATAACATTTTTGCACAGCTACTGCGATTTGCAGGAGTACTGCGAAAAGTCGATGGGGCTTTATGACAAGTCGGCTCAGATGGGTCTTTCGGTCTGCGCGGAAAAGCTCGGTGTGGAGTTCTGCGAGGACGACCAGCACAGGGCGGTCGCCGACGCGGTTCTCAGCCTAAAATGCGTAAAGGAGCTTATCGGTCAAAACCCGTTGGAGCCATACATTCAGAACGCGGACTGCGAAAGGTTCTATGACAAAATGACCTTTAAAACACACTATATCTCCGACCTCAGCGACCCTCAGATCGACAAAGCCCAGCTCAGGTTCTTTTGCGAGGTCTGCGGCAGGCGCGCCGCGCGCGTGACAAAATGGAAACGCCGCAACAGAAGCTTTTCCGCGGATTTTCAGTGCAGGGGCTGCGGAAACAGATTTGGGGCAAGGGTGTCGTTCAAAAAGACCTTTGACGAAATAACCGCGCTCAGAAAGATAATTCCCAAGGAAAAGCCAAAGACCGAAAACAGCTCTGCGGACGGCAACGCCTGATTTTGATTCCTTGTGACAAAGCGTAACTTTATAATCGTTAATTACACGGATATTGATGTGAAAGCACGACTTCACGTTAATATCCGTTTATTTTTTGCCATTTTTCAAGTTTATTTCATACAGTTTTCACTTTGGGACTTTATTATATATACAACATCAAAAACCAAAGCAAAACAAACGCTTTGAAAGGGAGGACTAAATATGTCAGAATTTGATAACTATTACGAAAACAACAGCACAACGCCTGACGCAGAAGATGTGAACAAGGCTGCTCAAGATTACGAAAAAGCGGAAACCGCTCAGAGCGAACCGCACACTGCTTCACAAAGCGTTTCTCAGGAGCAGGCAAACAGCTCCGACACTCAGCAGACAACTCCCGCCGAGGGCTCCTACGAATGGAATTCGGGCAACGGCTCCGGCGAATACAGACATTCATATGTAAACGGCAACAACCGCGACGCTTCGCACAACCCCAACAATTACGATTCGGTTTACTCAAGCTCTTCCGCTCAGCAGGGCTATCAAAATACTCAGTCAGCCTACGGAAGCTACAACGGAGCGCAAAACGCGGCGTACACCGCAAATCCTCAGGCTCAGACGGGCGGCACGGCAAACAGGGCGGATTCGGCATACAACGAATATTCCTCCGCACCGAACTACTCGGGATATTCTCAGAATCCTAACATGTATTCTCAGCAGCCGAATCCCCAGACCGCCGCTCAAAAGACCTCAAAGCCCAAAAAGCAAAAGGTCAAAAAACCCAAGAAGCCGGCTTCAAGAGGCTTTGTTGCCGCAGTGCTCGCGCTGACAGTGCTTGCCTCGGGCGCGCTTGGCTTTGGCGGCGGCTACCTGGCAAACAAGCTCAGCTCCGATTCCTCAAACGGCGGAATGACTATCAACCAGGTTTCTTCCTCGGGAGCCTCAGCTTCAAACACCTCCTCGGGTTCTGCCGGAACGACCTCCGAAATCGTAAAAAAGACTGCCGACAGCGTTGTTGAGATCGCAACCGAGCAGCTTGTAAGAGGCAGCTTTGCCCAGCAATATGTTCAGCAGGGCGCAGGCTCGGGAGTTATAATCTCCGAGGACGGCTACATCATCACAAACTACCACGTTATCGACGGCGCACAGAATATAAAGGTAACGCTTCGCGACGGCACAACAAGCTACAATGCCGCGCTTATCGGCAGCGACGAGGAAAACGACATCGCGCTCCTCAAGGTTGACGCGACCGGACTTTCGGCTGCAACCTTTGGCGACAGCTCCTCGCTGGCAGTCGGCGACTATGTTGTTGCGATCGGCAATCCGCTCGGCGAGCTTGGCGGCACAGTTACCGACGGCATCATCAGCGCGCTTGCAAGAGAGGTCACTATCGAGAACAAAAACATGACCCTGCTCCAGACCAACGCCCAGATCAGCCCCGGCAACTCAGGCGGCGGACTGTTCAACGCAAACGGCGAGCTTATCGGCGTTGTCAACGCCAAGGACAGCGCAACAGAGGTTGAGGGCATTGCCTTTGCTATCCCCATCAACAACGTTCTCGACATCATCAACGACCTCAAAAACTACGGCTACGTTACCGGCAAGGTTGACCTCGGTATGCAGCTCGTTGACATAAATTCAAAGGAGACCGCCTTCTACTACGGCGTGAATGAAACAGGCTGCTATGTAATTTCGGTTACAAAGGGCTCCAACGCCGACACAGCAGGCTTCAAGACAGGCGACCTTATTACCAAGGTGAACGGCACAGAGGTTTCTTCCGTCAGCGACGTGAACAAGGCTCTTGAGGACAACAAGGTAGGCGACAAGGTAGTGTTCACGGTATACCGCAGCGGCAAGACCTCGGATATCTCGCTTACCCTTGCGGAGTACGTTCCCTCGGGCAAGCTCACAGAGCAGGGCGAAAACCAGCAGCAGGATATCCTCTCTGACAACGACATCTGGCAGAGAATGTTCGGCTGGTAATATAATTCAAATGACCAACAACAATCACACCACGTTTTTATTCATTAAAGAATCTCCTAAAGAAAATCCCGGTTCGGCTTTGTCCGAGCCGGGATTTTTGTGTTTGCCCAGAATGGGCAGTAACTTGGTGGTGAAAGTCCACTACACGCTTGGCAGTAGGAAGTGTTAGCTGAGGGCAAGGGTGTCCGCCGTGAAGGCATACGCGGGGCGGACGAGTCTGCACAACAAGACGAAGTCCAATACTGCCCGAACCCCGTGGTGTAAATGCGGCAGATATATGAGAGGAAGGTTGCTGTTCTTAACTGGGGAGGTCTTGCAGCTGTGACGAAGGACAGGAAGATTGACACCCGTCAAACCCGTGCAGTGATGTACGGCTGGGCTG
>OMZU01000049.1 GCA_900315605.1 uncultured Eubacteriales bacterium
TAGATAGCCTTTAGCTGGCTCTTAGCTTGCAAGATGATACTTGCCGATATTTCACGGCTTCGGATAGTCGCAATGAGCTTCTCAAACTGCGGTATTTCGCCAATATTGGCGAACTCGTCTAACAAACAGCGTACATGATAGGTCAGCTTTCCCCCTGGGGAATTATCTGCTTTGGTGCAGAGTAGGTTGAAAAGCTGAGAATACATGATAGCCACAAGGAAGTTGAATGTGGCATCTGTATCGGAAATGATTATGAAAAGCGCACTCAGCTCGTCACCGAGCTTGTCGAGGTGCAGCTCATCGTAGGAGGTGATCTCCAAGACCTCATCTATTGCAAAAGGCGCGAGTCGTGTCGAACAGCTAATAAGGATAGACTTAGCCGTTTTTCCGGCAGCGAGCTTATACGCCTTGAATTGTTTGAGTGCAAATGCACCCAAGCGCCGTTGTTCGGCATCGGGTTTCGTTTCAAAGATGTCACCGTAATCAGCCATGACTTCGGGATCTTCGTGCTTTGTGCCGTTCAGCCAGCACTCCACGATCTCAAACTCAATGTCTATCGCATTCTTAAACTCCTCATCGTCCTCACGGCACTCCGAATTATTGATCATGTCGATCAGCGTTTCAAAGTTCCATTGATCTTCGGGATACATAGCAAATATCAGGGCGATATATGCCGTGTAGAGGAGCTTTTCAGATTTTACCCAAAAGTCATCGCCGGACGGCTGCTGAGAGGAAGAAGTATTCTTGATAAGGACTTCCACGAATTTGAGAATATCCTTCTCACGGTTTTTCTTGCTGATGTAAGCAAACGGATTGTAGTGCATACTTTTCGCAAAGTCGATCGTGTTGAACACCTTGATCTTGTAAGGCTCATAAACAGGGATATATCTGCCTTTTTTGTCTTTGAGATAGTTTCCCTTATCGTCCCTGCGGTACACAACTTTTCCGTCAACTCGTTTCGGGCGGCCCCTTTGGAGCATTCTTCCGCATTCGACTAATACCGTGCCTTTCGGATCAGTCACCACATAGGAGGAGTGCATCTGCATCAGGTTCGGCTTGACGAAAAATCGTGTCTTACCTGAGCCTGAACCACCGATAACGAGGATATTTTTATTTCTCGCAAACTTCGGTGCAGAGGGCTTGCCCATTGTAAGAGATTCCGTCTTTGTGAGAATGACATTGTTTTCGGGGCAGGATAAGTCCATATACGGCTCAATATCCTTTTCACCGCCCCATACGGCAGAACCGTATTCCTCGCCCTGGCGAAATTTCTTCTTGTTTTTCGACTTGACATAGAGGACTAACCTCATTACACCCGCTAAACCCAAGCCGAAAAGAAGATCAAACGGGTGTAAACTGGGAAAGATTCGTGCAAACGCCGCACCGAGATTGCTCATGAAGGGCAGGATTTTCTCCTGAAATCCGTCACCCTCAGCGGTTCGATACGCAAAGCCAATCAGGTTGCCTACATAAGAGAAAGCGACATAGGGAACAGCCTTGATGATCAGCTTTTTGAGTTTTCTCGTGTCGATCTGCAATTCGCAGACCTTTCCTTTCTGTTGGTATCGGCATCAAAAATCGCCGTAAAAATATCATCGCCCCTTGCCCGTGGAACGGGTGCAGGCTGGAAGTGGTTATAGATCACCGTCTGTTCTCCCTTGTTTTCTCTCTCTGTTTCTGTTTGCGAGGTTTGTTCCTGATCTTCTGCGCCTGCTGGTGCATCTGCTCACGGGTGAACTCACCACGCTTCTGTGTCTTGCCCTGTCCCTTGCCGACATACTCCGAAAATGCTCTCTTGAAATCCTCTGTCTTAGCAGCGGAAAAGAAAACATGATAGGTAGGCGGCGAGGTGCTTTTATCTCTTTTCAGGGCAAAATCCACATCGTATTTTCGTGCGGTTTTCAGAAAATCCCCGATATTTCGGTCTGAAACCTCAATGCTGTCGAGCTTGGACGGTGACTTTTCCTGCAACTGCTTGAAGGTCATTCGTCCCTTTTTCTCTGCCTTGCCCGACAAAAACTCCTGCAATGCCGATTTCAGCACATCGGCGGTCATTTTTTCCGCCTTGATCGAAATGTCGATGGTTTTCTTTGCACCGCTTTCGTAGTCGGACGGCATTACGCATCACCGCCTTCGTCTGCGGTCGGCATCTCAAAAGTGGAAAACGCTTCACTCTGGAGCCAGCGGATAATATCCGCCTTAGCGTTCATCGCAGACTTTTCGTCATTGAAGAAACCGAGCAGGATAGCATCGGAATTCTTGTTCATACCGACCACGCCGAGAAGATTGTAGCCAATGATGTTCTCATCATCGTCAAGCTCCTCATCGACATAGATCGCAAGCAGGTTGTTGTAGTTGACAACATTACCGTCCTGCGTGATAATAGACTTAGCTATGATTTTTCACTCCTCTCCGTAACAGCTCATAGAGCCTGTTGTGATATTCCTCCTGAAGCTCCTCAAAAGAAGAAAACACGGTATCAAGTGTCTTTTTGTCTATCCTGTTACCGAGCATATCCATGACAATCGCTTCAAATTCGCTGTGAAAGCTGTAAAACAGGTCGTTTACAGACTTTCAAGCGGCTTCGGAGTCTGTGTCCTGCTTCTCAGGATTCGGATTGAAATATCCGGTCTTGAGATACACAAGCCTGTCAGGGCAGTAATAGCGATGCTGATCGCCTTTACCGCAGGGGATCGCATAACCGAAGTCAACAGCTCCGGCAATAAGCCCCTTTTTCAGCGTAGCAATGCCGATACCGCTTGCCTGAGAGATCTCAGACAGCGATACATTCCTGCCTGTAAATGCAGGAGTTACTGCCACATTCTTCTTTGCAGCCATAGAACCACCTCCTTTCGTGGTCAGACAGCGATACCATAGCCGAGATCACGCCTGATCTGTTCGTCAATGTTACGGCTCTCACAACCTTCGTTGAAATGATATGTCAGAACCTCGTTGTAGAGGGAACTGATGAAATATCTGCGAAAATCCTTGATATTATCGACCTTCGCCATATTTTCAAGGACATTCTCTACCATGTAGATATTGGCTTTGAGCATCTTTGACTGAATAACTGCTCTGGGGAATGCCTGACCTCTGAGTGTGGTATAGGGCAGAGGGGAACATATTTCGTCAACGATAAAGCCGACAATTTCATCAGCTTCTGCATAACCGTCCCGACCGTCCTGACAGAGCCATTCACCAAGATGCCAGTAGTCGAGATTCTCCCTGACAACCTCTGTCAAATACTCAACTTCTTCTGCGTTATATCCGTCAGTCACTCTCTCAGCAGATTTTTCAACACTCGGAATGTTGAAAGTTGGCTTTGCCGCCGGAGGAATGATAGAGGATTTATCACACAGTAATTGATTTTTCTGTTTTGTATTGTTGTTATTATATTGTCTCTGAATTTCAGACAGCGGAGTTTCAGCAGGCGGAGTGTCCAGATACGGGTTTTCCACCTTCTGTTTTTCACCCGTAGAAGAAACAGCAGCCTTTGCCTTGCCGCCCTCACGGATCGTGATAGCCTTGCGTCTGGTCTCAGCTTCAAGTTCGTCTGCTTCTTCCTTGCTGACAGGAACATCGAAAAAGCTGTAAACATATTCAAAATGATTGTTTACACTCTCGTTAGACAGGAGCTTAGTGCGAACAAGGTAGCCCCTATCAATTAGCTTGTTCACAGCGTTATGCACGGCAGTCTTGCCCTCTTTGCAGATTGCTTTCAGTCCCGACATAGAGAAATTCCAGCTATTCGGCAGAGAAAGAACTTTCAGCATAAAGCCGATCAGTTTGTTTCTGATCTTATTGGTTCTGAGGAGCTTTGCACTGATAATGGTGAAATTACTGTCTTTCTTCACACGGTTCAGGGTAGCGTTATCCGCTGTAAATGTCTCCATTTCAATGTCATACTTCGGGATAGAATCGTCCAGTTCCGAGTATTCATAGAAGTCATAGAGATAGCTGATCCTGCCCGTAGGGGATTCGTTTGGCATCAGCAAGGTCTTTTTGACATATCCCCACTGTTCCAGTTCAGCAAGCTGGGACTTGATTGCTGTTTCACCGTCCTCACAGATAGCCACAAGTCCGGCAATCGTGAAATTCCATGTAGGCGGAAGGTCATTGATCTTGCCGAGCAGACCTATCGAATCGCAGCCGATATTAGTTGAACGCACGAAGCAATTGCTCAGAACGGCATAACCGCCTGACCTATGTACTCGGCAGATCGTATCTGGTATTGTTTTTTTTGCTTTTGTTTTCTTGTCCATTTCTCTCACCTCTGCTTACGCTCCGTACACAAATTCCATGTTGGATATTCGCAGCTTGTTGACCGCATAGACATGACCATACGGCTTCTGTACTACAAGGAGGAAACCTCTCTTGCAAAGCTCATACACAGCGGTACGAAGTTCATCAAAGGTGAACTGCGAAAGCTCACTGTAACGGCGAAGCTCATCGACCGTAACGTAGTCAAAGTCTGAATGGTTGAGCATAGCCGTCAGCAGTTCATTACAGGCTTTGGCTTCAAAGTTGTAATTGAGCAGACTGATTTCAGTAGGGTTCGGCATAGAAAGACCTCCTTGACATAGTTCATCTGAAATAAAAAAAGCTCCTCAGCGACCTGTTTTCATACAGGCTCAGTGAGAAGCGATGTGCAATATTCAATTTTTAGGCATAAAAATAGCGGACAGCGCTTCTGTTATGAAACACCGTCCGCTATTGTCCATTATTCAGTTTGCTTTGTCAACAGGCTTTCTACCGTTTATGGGTTGTTTTCGGCTTCTACCAAGTTTCTACCAACTTTTTCATCGTTGGCTTTCTACCACGTTTCTACCAAAATACTTCAAAATACATGAATTTTCAAAATAGCGCAGTTGCGCTGTTTTGGGGCTTTCTACCATCAAAAAGCTCCGTGGAATCGGGATTTTTGTGTGACTCAGTGTGACTCGGTGGTACTCAGTGTGAAATTGGTTTGCTTATATCATAAAATCAACAGATAAGCAATAGATAACAGCCGCCAAGCAGGAAATTATCCCACTTGGCAGCATTGATTATTATTCTAGTTTAGAAATTTATTCCCATTCCACCGTACCGGGCGGTTTTGAAGTGATGTCGTATACCACTCTGTTTACGTGTTCCACCTCGTTGATTATTCGGTTGGAAACACGTTCCAAAATATCGTATGGGATTTTTGCCCAGTCTGCGGTCATAAAGTCGTCCGTTGTTACGGCGCGAATCGCAACCAGCTCGCTGTAGGTTCGGGCGTCGCCCATTACTCCGACTGTTTTTACTCCCGGAAGAACTGCGAAAAACTGGCTCATTTTCTCGGCGTAGCCGCAGCTTTGCATTTCTTCGCGCAAAACCGCATCTGCTTCCTGTAGGATCTTTACTCGCTCTGCGGTGATTTCTCCGATAACTCTCACTCCTAAACCGGGACCGGGAAACGGCTGACGCCATACAAGCTCATGAGGAAGTCCCAGCTTTTCGCCGACCGCTCTTACCTCGTCCTTAAACAAGTCCTTGAGCGGCTCGATAACATCCTCAAAGCAAATGTCTTTTGGGATACCAACCTGGTTATGATGAGTTTTTATTTTTGCAGCGTCGCCCTTGCCGCTTTCGATTCGGTCGGGATAAATCGTTCCCTGAGCAAAAAAGCCCGAGCCGTAGCTCTCGCGGATCTTGTTCCAGAAAACTTTGTAAAATTCCTCGCCGATTATTTTGCGCTTTGCTTCGGGCTCGGAAACTCCCTTTAGTTTTGAGAGGAACTCATCCTGACAATTTATGCGAACAAAATTCATGTCAAAGAGCTTTGTAAAAGTGTTTTCTACAAAATCGCCCTCGTCCTTGCGCATCAGCCCCTGGTCAACAAAAACGCAGGTGAGCTTCTTGCCCACAGCTCGGCTGATGATCGCAGCGGCAACCGACGAATCCACTCCTCCGGAAAGTCCGAGGACAACGCCTTTGTTCCCCACCTTTAGGCGGATTTTTTCGACAGCTTCTTCAATAAAGCTATCCATCTTCCATTCGCCCTTGCAGCCGCAGACGTCGTAGAGAAAGGCGCGCAGCATTTGAGATCCGTATTCAGTATGATTGACCTCCGGGTGGAACTGAACGCCGTAGAGCTTTTTCTTAGGATTTGACATTGCCGCAACAGGGCATTTTTCGGTTTTTGCGTTGATTTCAAAGCCGTCCGGCACCTTGCTTATAAAGTCGCGGTGGCTCATCCACGAAATCCCGTGCGAAGGAATATTCTCAAAAAGAATATTGTTTCCGAAATACTCTGTTTCTGTCCTTCCGTACTCACTTGAAGAGCTGTCCACCGCGGAATTAACAACTCCGCTTAGCGCGTGCGCCATGAGCTGACAGCCGTAGCAAATTCCGAGAATCGGTATGCCAAGCTCAAAAATCTCCGCCGAATAATGCGGCGAGCTTTCGTCATATACGCTGTTGGGGCCGCCTGTAAAAATAATTCCCTTTGGAGCAAGCTCCTTTATCTTTTGAATGTCGGTTGTGTAGGGCAAAATTTCGCAGTAAACGCTGCACTCGCGGACGCGCCGTGCGATAAGCTGATTATACTGACCTCCGAAATCTAAAACTATTACCGTTTCTTTATCCATAAAAATACACCTCGCAACTCAATCAACAATACCGCGCATATACTCTGCGCGGTATTTCTTTTTATAAACAAGCTCAAATCATCTGTAAATTATATCGCTGCGCGAAGGTCCGTTTGAAACCATTGTGATCGGAACTCCGATTTCTTTTTCGGCAAATTCAATATACTCTCTACATTCCTCAGGAAGCTCGTCATAATTCTTAATTCCTGTAACCGGACATTTCCATCCCTTGAGCTTCTTCAAAACAGGCTTGCATCTCTTTAATTTTGTTGTTGACGGGAAGTAGTCGATAACCTCGCCGTCAAGCTCGTAGCCGACACAAACGGGGATCTCGTCAAGATATCCGAGTGCGTCAATAACGGTGAATGCAACCTGGGTCGCGCCCTGAACCATGCAGCCGTAGCGTGTTGCAACCAAATCAAGCCAACCCATACGCCTGGGTCTGCCTGTTGTTGCGCCGAATTCGCCGCCGTCTCCGCCGCGGCGTCTGAGCTCGTCAGCTTCGTTGCCGAAGATCTCGGAAACAAACTCGCCTGCGCCAACCGCACTTGAATAAGCCTTTACAACGGTGATGATTTCTTTGATCTCATAAGGCGGGATACCTGCGCCCACAGCACCGTAGCCGGCAATAGTGTTTGATGAAGTTACCATAGGATAGATACCGAAATCTGTATCCTTCAGTGAACCGAGCTGACCCTCAAGAAGTATGTTTTTGCCCTCCTTGAGCGCGTTATGTATGAACATAAAAGCGTCGCCCACATAAGGTGCGAGCTGCTCCTTGTATTCCATAAGCTTGTCAAAAATCTCCTGAGCGGTGATTTCCGGCTTGTTATAGAGATTTTTGAGTGTGGCATTTTTGATTTCAAGAGCATGATCGATCTTTTCTTTCAGTGAATCGGGATCATCATAAAGCTCATTGATTTGGAAGCCGATTTTTGAGTATTTGTCGGAATAGAAGGGCGCGATGCCGCTCTTGGTAGAGCCAAAGGAATTCTTGCCCAAACGCTCCTCCTCAAAGCAGTCGAACGCCACATGATAGGGCATTACGATCTGCGCTCTGTCGGAAACTATAACGTTCGGCTGAGGAACTCCTCTGTCACTCAGCTCTTTCATTTCCTTTACAAAATTCTCAACGCTGAACGCAACTCCGTTTCCGATCACGTTGGTGATATTCTGATGAAAAACTCCCGACGGAAGCTGATGAAGCGCGAATTTTCCATAATCATTGATAATAGTATGACCGGCGTTTGCTCCGCCCTGAAAACGAATTACTATGTCGCTGTCGTTCGCGAGGACGTCGGTGATTTTCCCCTTGCCCTCGTCGCCCCAGTTCGCGCCTACTATTGCTTTAACCATAAAATTTTATCTCCTTATTTACTGACGAAAAATCTTATTTTGCAATCCGCACGCTCGAATTATGCGGTATTGCCTATATATTTACACGTTGATCTCGGGTTTGTCGCTCTTTATGCTCTTGTATTTTTCAAGCGTGGGATCTACATATTCTTTGAGGAAGTCCTCGGTCTGCTCCTTGGCACGTCCTGTATATTTTTCAGGCTGCAAAATGCCTTCAAGCTCCTCAAGAGTAACTCCGAACGCTTCGTCATTTGCTATTCTTTCAAGCAGGTCGTTTTCGCCGCCTTCTTCTTTGATTACCTTTGAAGCAGCCATTGAGTGAACGCGGATCCTTTCGTGAAGCTGCTGACGATCTGCGCCTCTCTTTTTTACTGCGTCCATCATAATATTCTCGGTTGCCATAAACGGAAGCTCTTTTCTGAGCCTTTGCTCGATGACCTTTGGATAAACAACAAGTCCGTCTGCAACGTTTGCATACAGAGAAAGTATTCCGTCAACTGCGAGGAACGCTTCCGGAACGCTGAGACGCTTGTTCGCGGAATCGTCAAGCGTTCTTTCAAACCACTGGGTAGCAGTTGTAAAGTAGCCATTGAGAACGTCAGCCATCACATATCTTGACAACGAACCGATCCTTTCGCTGCGCATTGGGTTTCTCTTGTACGCCATTGCGGAAGAGCCGATCTGGTTCTTCTCAAACGGCTCCTCAACCTCCTTGAGATGCTGCAAAAGTCTGATGTCGTTGGAGAATTTTGAAGCCGACTGAGCGATCCCTGCCAAAACATTCAAAAACTGGGAATCGAGCTTTCTGGAATAGGTCTGACCCGATACCGGGAAGCAAGCCTTGTAGCCCATTTTTTGAGCGATTTTATCGTCAAGCTCCCTGCACTTTTCATGGTCGCCGTCAAAAAGCTCCAAAAAGCTCGCCTGAGTACCGGTCGTACCCTTTGAGCCGAGCAGCTTTGCCTTTGAAAGCTGATACTCAACGTCCTCCAGATCCATCAAAAGCTCCTGGATCCAGAGCGTTGCCCTCTTGCCGACGGTTGTCGGCTGAGCCGGCTGAAAATGTGTGAACGCAAGAGTTGGCAAAGCCTTGTACTCGTCGGCAAATTTTGACAAATTGCGAATGACTGTAACAAGCTTGTTCCTGATAAGGCGCAAGCCCTCGGTCATAATAATGATATCCGTATTGTCGCCCACATAGCACGAGGTCGCGCCAAGGTGGATTATACCCTTTGCCTTTGGGCACTGAACACCGTAGGCATAAACATGAGACATAACGTCGTGCCTCACAAGCTTTTCGCGCTCCTGAGCCACCTCATAATTAATATCCTCTGCATGAGCCTTGAGCTCGTCGATCTGCTCCTGGGTGACAGGCAAACCAAGCTCCATTTCGGCTTCTGCCAGAGCGATCCAAAGCTTTCTCCAGGTTCTGAATTTTTTGTCCGGAGAAAAAATGTATTTCATTTCCTTGCTTGCGTATCTCGCCGACAAGGGAGATTCATATGTATCCTTAATCATCTTTGATTTCCTTTCGATATCAACTTTTTGTTCCGCCGCAGGGAGCTTTTTCTGAAAAATCCATTCCGCCGCGTTCCTTGCCCTTAAGTGTGACCTTAGTTGTAGAAGCAGGGTAGTTGCCGGTAAAGCAACCATCGCAGAAGCCGACAGGAGCAAAATTAAGCATTTCATGAAGCGTCTCAACAGGCAAATATCCAAGAGAATCCGCGCCGCTGAGCCTGGTTATTTCTTCAATGGTATGGTTGCAGGCGATAAGCTCGCCCCTTGACGGAATGTCGGTTCCGTAGTAGCAAGGCCACATAAACGGCGGAGAGCTGATGCGCATATGCACTTCTTTTGCGCCGGCTTCGCGAAGCATGGTAACTATTCGGTCAACCGTTGTACCGCGCACGATGCTGTCGTCGATCATAACAACTCTCTTGTCCTTGACCATATTGCCTATTGGATTGAGCTTGATGCGAACGCTTTTCATACGCTCCGTTTGGCTGGGCTTGATAAAGGTCCTGCCGATATAGCTGTTCTTGACGATCGCCTTTTCATACGGGATTCCCGATTCCTCGGCATATCCTATGGCGGCGTCAATTCCCGATTCCGGAACGCCGATAACCATATCAGCCTCAACAGGAAAGGTTCTGGCAAGGATCCTTCCTGCCTGCTTTCTTGCCTCATAAACGCTCACGCCGTCAATAAAGCTGTCGCTTCGCGCAAAATAAATATATTCAAAAATACAGAGCGATTTTTTCTTTTCTCCCAAATCGGGCTTTATGCACTGATAATCTCCGTCCTTAACAACAATTATCTCGCCCGGCTCAACGTCGCGAATAAATCTTGCTCCGCAGGCGTCAAGAGCCGCGCTTTCGCTTGCAAAAACATATGAATTGTTGTGCTTTCCCATACAAAGCGGACGAAAGCCATGCGGGTCGCGGGCTGCGATCAGCTTTTGAGGACTCATTACCAGCAGGGAATATGCGCCCTCGATTTTTTTCATGGTTTCCGCAACTGCGTCCTCAACGGAATGGCACTTAAGTCTTGCTCTGGCAATAAGGTAACAGATCACCTCGCTGTCGATCGTGGTCTGAAAAATCGCACCGTGCTTTTCAAGATCGCGCCTGATCTCAACCGCGTTTGTCAGGTTTCCGTTGTGAGCCACCGAAAGCGTACCCTTTTTGTAGCGCATAACAAGCGGCTGAGCATTTTCGGGCACAGAAGCTCCGGCTGTTGAATAACGAACATGGGCGATACCCATTTGACCTTTGAGCGAATCAAGAATACTGTTGTTAAAAACCTCAGTAACCAAGCCCATGTTTTTGTAATAATCGATTACACCGTCGTCGCACACAGAAATACCGCAGCTTTCCTGACCTCTGTGCTGCAAGGCAAGAAGTCCGTTGTAGCAGGCATATGCAGGACTGATAGAACCGTCGCTGCTTATTCCGAAAACTCCGCATTCCTCGTGCAGTCCTTCTTTTGCAAAATTATCGAAAGAATAATTCAAGGTAACACCATCCGAAAAAAATGAATAAAGAATAAAGAATAACGAATAATGAATAATTTCGGTCGGGAGGACAGAATTTTGCTGTAAAAGACGTTTGTTCCCGACTGTATAAATAGTTGTTCATTTTGCAGGGCGCACACGCTGGTGCGACCCTGCACATTAACTTTTTTACGCCAAACCTATTCTCTTCATCATTTCGGCATAGGCTTCTTCAACGCCGCCCATATCGCGGCGGAAGCGATCCTTGTCGAGCTTTTCGTGTGTGTCAACATCCCAGAAGCGGCAGGTGTCGGGAGATATCTCGTCGGCAAGAAGGATCTCGCCCTTGTATCTGCCGAACTCGATCTTAAAGTCAATAAGGTCAACCTTACATTCCTTAAAGAACTCAACCATTACCTCGTTTACCTTATAAGCGTATTTGGAAATAGTTTCAAGCTCTTCTTTTGTTGCCGCGCCGATAGCAAAAATCTGGCTGTCGTTAATCATGGGGTCGCCAAGAGCGTCGTCCTTGAGACAAAACTCAAGTGTGGGGCATTTCAGCTCTGTACCCTCGGGAACGCCGTAACGCTTTGAGAAAGAGCCTGCCGCCTTGTTTCTGATAATAACCTCAAGCGGAACGATCTCAACCTTTTTAAGCAAGGTGTCTCTGTCGTTAAGCTCCTCTACATAATCGGTAGGAACGCCTTTTTCTTCCAACAGCTTGAACATAAAGTTGGACATACGGTTATTCACAACGCCCTTGCCGATGATGGTGCCCTTTTTCTCACCGTTAAAAGCAGTCGCGTCGTCCTTGTAGGAAACGATGCAAAGATCGGGATCCTCAGTTGAATAAACCTTTTTCGCCTTACCCTCGTACATTAGTTCTTTCTTTTCCATAATTAAATTCCTCCATTTTGCACTTGTCCGCCGAAAGGCAGACATAAAGCATAAGCTTGATCCCTGCAAAAGCACAAACGGTTTTGCAAGGACTGTCTGATAAAAATAACAATACATATTATATTATAATATAGTTTTTAAAAATACGCAACTAAATTATAAGCTAAAATCGAATTTTTATGAAAAACATAAAATATTATTGCAGAATTCAAAGTATATTATACTAATCTCAGATAAAATCAGGCAAAAAAGCCTGCTTTATTCCTGTTTATGTGTTGATCGAAATAATAACTGAAAACTCATTATAAACAGATAAGAAAAAAACACTTGATTTTTTTTAATCATTATAGTATAATAGCATAGTAATTTGCCGGTGTGATGGAATTGGCAGACGTAGCGGACTCAAAATCC
>OMZU01000020.1 GCA_900315605.1 uncultured Eubacteriales bacterium
ATTATAACATTTTGGGGCTATGTTGTCTGTATTTTTTTATTATTTTCCCGCTCTTTTTCTAGTGATTTTCTGATTTTTCATGTGGGAAAGTTGAGTGATAAATTAATTGATGAAGATAGAATTTTGGAATTGGAAGGACAAATAAAGTTTTTCTTTGGCGGTGTAGACATTATTGTAAAACAAAAGGATGTAGTTGGCAATATTATTCAGGAATGGTTACAAGGGTGGCTTGATAGCCGCGGAATTGAATACTCTCCATCAGAAAACACACAAATGCCTCCTGATTTTTTCCTAAATCCGAATAATTTGACACGCGATTTACTTGAGGTCAAGGCGTTTAACCGTTCGGCGACCCCTGGCTTTGATATTGCAGATTTCAGAATGTATGAGGAAGAAATTGTTGAAAAGCCTTATATGCTTGATGTTGATTACCTTATTTTTGGATATGATATGAGCTCTGAGGGTGTTGTTACTATAAAAGATTTGTGGATTAAAAAGGTTTGGCAAATAACAAGGTGTATGGACGAATGGGCTATAAATTTGCAGATAAAACAAAATGTAGTGCATAAAATCCGACCCGGAGTTTGGTATAGTACAAACAAGGTTAAATTTCCTATGTTTTCTTCATTAGAGGATTTCATTTCTGCTATTGAACAAACTGTATGGCAGAACCCAAAAACAAGAGAAAGCTCTGGTACATGGAAAAGACGATTTCTCGCAAATTACTATGATTATTATGGAGTACACCTCAATATTCCTCGTTGGGATGACATAGTAGACAACTACAGAAATACGTAAAAACTCTCACGTGCGCACATTTTTTGCGCACGTGAGAGTTTTTGCGAAAAATTACAAAGAAATTATTTTAAAACTCTACGCCGATCCTTCCTTTGATCCCGCGGTCGTAGGGGTGCTTGATTTTTCTAAACTCGGTAACGTAATCCGCGGCGTCAATAAATCTTTGCGGCGGATTGTGACCGGTCATTATGATCTCCATGCTTATCGGCGCGTTGGCAATGAACTCAAACACCTGAGCTTCGCTTATCATTCCGGCACTGATAACGTCAAATATTTCGTCAAGCACGATCATATCGTAACGCTCGGACAAAGCTGTGGTCGCGCCGCGCTCGAACATTCCTTTGAAAAGCACCGAAGCCTGCTGTTTTTCCGAGTCGGTCATATTGTAGGTGAAATTCAGCTCCAGCGGACAGGTTGTGATCGTCACGTTTTCGGTGTGGTGCAAAACATGCCTTTCGCCGGAAAACTCGGTTTTTAAAAACTGAAGGAACATGACCTTCATCTTGCTTCCTGCCGCGCGAACCGCGATCCCGATCGCAGCAGTGGTCTTTCCTTTTCCGTCACCGTAATATACATGAAGCATAAAAACTCACCTCGTAATAATATTTGCAAAACTATTTTTTTCTATTATAACTCTAAATAGCGATTTTTACAATATTAGCAAATTACACAAAAATGAAGCAAAAAAGTCGTGAAATTTCTCTAGTGCCCGATTTGGCTGAAAGACTTGAAAAAACGGCTGTTTTACTGTATAATACAGATTGTGTGACTGCACAAGATATGCGATGAAGCGGGAGGTTGCGGCAATTTTGCCGGTTTTTCCGTGGAGTATGTCCGATTTTAAACCGGGCGATTATACCGATTTTTCGGTATTCAATTGAAACATGAGCAAAACTGCGGCTATAGGGTTGCTTAGCCACAACTGCGCTCAAACGCTTTCAGAACGTCCCGATATATCGTATCGGGTTTTTTAATGCAGGGTGAAGAAACACCCGGCTGAGTTTAAACAGTTTTGAAGCAACGCCCGCCTATCAAATGCGCTGACGTCAAGGCGCGAATACGCCCAAGGCAACGGCGTAAAAATTTTAAGGAGGCGACGATAATGGCAGTCAAGGAAAAAATCAGAATAAGATTAAAGGGTTACGATCATCAGCTGGTGGATCAGTCCGCTGAGAGAATTGTGGCAACAGCAAAGCGCACAGGCGCAAGGGTTTCGGGACCTGTTCCGCTTCCCACAGAAAAGCAGATCGTTACGATCCTTCGTGCTGTTCACAAGTACAAGGACAGCCGCGAGCAGTTTGAGATCAGAACTCACAAGCGTCTTATCGACATCCTGAGACCGTCAAACAAGACAGTCGAAGCTCTTATGAGCTTAGAGCTCCCTGCCGGCGTTGATATTGAGATCAAGCTTTAATTGTCACTAAAGGCTTATCAAAATATACCAACCTACAAGCAGACAGGGTCATGTTGGCACAGCCAACCAATAACCTACAAGGAGGATACATTTAATGCAAAAGGCAATCATCGGCAAGAAAATCGGTATGACACAGATTTTCGATGAAAAGGGAAGAATGATTCCCGTAACTGTTGTTGAGGCAGGCCCTTGCGTGGTTACAGCCAAGAAAACAGTTGAAAACGACGGCTACGCATCAGTTCAGCTCGGCTTCGGTGACATGAAGCCGCACAAGGTCAACAAGCCCATGAAGGGATTTTTTGACAAGTCTGGCGTAGCACCCAAGAAAACTCTCAAGGAGTTCCGCTTTGACGACACAGACGCTTACAATGTAGGCGACCTCGTTAAGGCAGACGTGTTCACCCCCGGAGACAAGATTGACGTTACCGGCAAGAGCAAGGGTAAGGGAACCGCAGGCGTTATCAAGAGATGGAACTTCCACCGTCTCAAGGAAAGCCACGGCACAGGCCCCTGCGTTCGTCACGGCGGCTCAATCGGCGCGTGCTCGTCACCGTCCAGAGTTTGGAAGGGCAAGAAGATGGCGGGTCACCTCGGCGCAGAGAGGGTAACAGTTCAGAACCTCACGGTTGTAAAGGTTGACGCAGAAAACAACCTCATCGCCGTAAAGGGTGCTGTTCCCGGTCCAAACAAAGGAATCGTTGTTCTCAAAGATTCCGTTAAGGCTTAAGGAAGGGGGATTATAAATGCCAAGTTTATCAGTAGTAGATATGGAAGGCAAGAAGGTCGGCACAGTTGACCTGAGCGATTCCGTATTCGGTATTGAGCCTAACGCCGCTGTAATGCACATGATGGTAGTAAACTACCTCGCAGCTCAGCGTCAGGGCACACAGTCCGCTCTCACAAGATCAGAGGTTTCCGGCGGCGGCAAAAAGCCGTGGAGACAAAAGGGCACAGGCCGCGCAAGACAGGGCTCGACCCGCGCTCCGCAGTGGACTCACGGCGGTATCGTTTTTGCTCCCAAGCCAAGAGATTACAGATTCTCTGTAAACAAGAAGGTAAAAAGACTTGCTCTCAAGTCTGCGCTTTCTTCAAAGGCTGTGGAGAACGAGATCGTTGTTGTTGATTCAATAGCAATGGATGAATACAAGACAAAGAAAATCGTTGCAATGCTCAAGGCAATCGAGGCTGACAAAAAGGCTCTCATCGTTTTGCCTGAGATTGACAGCAAGGTTATTAAATCCGCTAACAATATCCCGGGCGTTAAGACCGCTCAGGTAAACACCCTCAACGTTTACGACATTCTCAACGCAGACAAGCTCGTTATCGTTAAGGACGCTGTTAGCAAAATCGAGGAGGTATACGCATGATTGCACATGATATCGTAATCCGCCCGATTATTACTGAAAAAAGTATGCTCGGCGCAGTAAACAAGGTATATACCTTCGAGGTTGCAAAGACAGCCAACAAGATCGAGATCGCCAAAGCTTGCGAGGAAATCTTCAAGGTAAAGGTCGCAAAGGTCAACACGATCAGCGTTCGCGGCAAGTTCCGTCGTCAGGGCAGAAACAACGGCGGCTACACAAGAAGCTGGAAGAAAGCGATCGTTACTCTTGCAGAGGACAGCAAGCCTATCGAATTTTTTGAAGGCATGATGTAAGTTCGGATTGAACGTACAGACGAAATTCGGACAGAAGTTATGGGATAACGCCATTATCCCGCAAAACCATCATGAGGAGGAAAACTAAATGGCAATTAAAGTTTATAAGCCGACTATTAACTCAAGAAGAAATATGTCGGTTACAGATTATTCGGTTCTGTCAAAGGTTGACCCCGAAAAAAGCCTGCTTGCTCCCCTTAACAAAAAGTCGGGACGCAACAGCTACGGCAGAATCACCGTTCGCCACAGAGGCGGCGGAAACCGCAGAAAATATCGTATCATCGACTTCAAGCGCAACAAGTTTGACGTTGAGGCTACAGTAAAAACACTTGAGTACGATCCTAACCGTTCGGCATTCATCGCTCTTATCGAGTACACCGACGGCGAAAAGGCGTACATCCTCGCTCCCGAGGGACTCAAGGTAGGCGACAAGGTAATCTCCGGCGAGAACGCAGATATCAAGCCCGGCAACGCACTTCCGCTCACCGCGATCCCGGTTGGTACATTCGTACACAACATTGAGCTTTATCCCGGCAGAGGCGCACAGCTTGCGCGTTCGGCAGGCAACATGGCTCAGCTCATGGCGAGAGAAAACGGCTACGCTCTTCTCAGACTTCCTTCAAGCGAGCTGAGAAACGTTCCCGAAAGCTGCATGGCAACTGTCGGTCAGGTTTCAAACCCCGACCACTTCAACGTAAAAATCGGTAAAGCGGGACGCAAGAGAAACATGGGCTGGCGTCCGACTGTCCGCGGTTCTGTTATGAACCCGAACGACCACCCGCACGGCGGTGGTGAGGGTAAATCACCTGTCGGCCGTCCCGGACCTGTTACCCCATGGGGTAAGCCCGCTCTCGGTTACAAGACTCGCAAGAACAACAAGAGCAGCGATAAGCTCATCGTTCGCAGAAGAAACGGTAAGTAAGGCAGAAAGGAGCTTAAATAATGAGTAGAAGTACTAAAAAAGGCCCTTTTGTGCAGCCTGTTCTGATGAAAAGGGTTCTTGAAATGAACGAAAAGGGAGAAAAGAGAATTCTCAAGACCTGGTCAAGAAGCTCAACTATCTTCCCTGAGTTCGTAGGTCACACATTCGCCGTTCACGACGGCCGCAAGCACGTTCCGGTATACGTAACAGAGGATATGGTTGGTCACAAGCTCGGTGAGTTTGCTCCGACAAGAACCTTTAAGGGTCACGCCGGTTCAAAGACAAGCAAATAAGCGGAAGGAGAGTATTGCAAATGGAAGCTAAAGCAATTGCGAAATTTGTTCGTATTTCACCGCGCAAGGTTGGCGTTGTTCTCGACCTCGTAAGAGGCAAGGACGTCAAGTACGCGGAGGCTGTTCTCAAGCACACTCCCAAGGCCGCTTGCGAGCCGCTTTTGAAGCTGCTCAAATCAGCTATGGCTAATGCCGAGAACAACCATGATATGGATGTATCCAAGCTCTACATTGCTCAGTGCAATGCTACAGCAGGCCCCATCCTTAAAAGAATTCGTCCGAGAGCACAGGGCAGAGCGTTCAGAATCAACAAGAGAACATCTCACATCACCCTCGTTCTCAAGGAAAAAGAAGACTAAGGGGAGGTTAAATTATGGGACAGAAAGTTAATCCACACGGTCTTCGTGTTGGCGTAATCAAAGACTGGGATTCCCGTTGGTTTGCAGGCAAAAAGGACTTTGGCGCAACTTTGGTTGAGGACTATAACCTCCGTAAGACGCTCAAGGCTCAGCTCTACAACTTCGGTATCTCAAAAATTGAAATTGAAAGAGACGGCAAAAGGGTAAGAATCAGCATCCACTGCGCAAAGCCCGGTCTTGTTATCGGTAAGGGCGGCTCAGAGATCGAGAAGCTCAAGGCTCAGTGCGAGAAGATGCTCGGCAAGCCCGTTGCCATCAATATTGTAGAAGTAAAGGCTCCCGAGCTTGACGCTCAGCTTGTTGCAGAAAACATCGCAGCTCAGCTCGAAAAGAGAATTTCCTTCCGCCGCGCAATGAAGCAGTCAATCGGCAACGCAATGCGCCGCGGTGCAAAGGGTATCAAGATCATGTGCTCAGGCCGTCTCGGCGGTGCTGAAATCGCTCGTTCGGAGCAGTATCACGAGGGCACAATTCCGCTTCAGACGCTTCGTGCGGATATCGACTACGGCTTTGCCGAGGCAAACACAACCTATGGTAAGGTTGGCGTAAAGGTATGGCTGTACAAGGGCGAGGTTCTTAACGAGGTTAAGTCCAGAAGGCCCCGCAGAGAAGGAGGCAGAAAAAATGTTAATGCCTAAAAGAGTAAAATACAGAAGAGTTCACAGAGGCCGCATGACCGGCAAGGCTTTTCGCGGTAATAAGGTTACTTACGGTGAGTACGGTCTGCAGGCAACAGAGCCCTGCTGGATCACATCAAACCAGATCGAGGCTGCCCGTGTTGCCATGACTCGTTACTGCAAGCGTTTCGGTAAGGTTTGGATCAAGATTTTCCCCGACAAGCCCGTTACGGCAAGACCTGCCGAGACTCGAATGGGTAAAGGTAAAGGTAACCCCGAGTATTGGGTAGCTGTTGTTAAGCCCGGCAGAGTTATGTTTGAGCTTGCCGGAGTTGACGAGGCGACCGCAAGAGAGGCTCTTCGTCTTGCTGCCAACAAGCTCCCGATCAAGTGCAAGTTTGTTAAGAAAGAGGAGGGTGAGCAGTAATGAAAGCATCAGAACTCAGAGAAATGACAGTTGACGAGCTTCAGACAAAGCTCACAGAACTCAAGGAAGAGTTGTTTAATCTTCGTTTCCAGCTTGCTGTTAATCAGCTCGAAAACTCATCCAGAATCGGCTCCGTTAAGAAGGACATCGCGAGAGTTTCTACAATTCTCCGCCAGATGGAACTCAACGGTGAGGCTTAAGAGAGGAGGACTTAACAGTGAGTGAAAGAAATATGAGAAAGACCGTTGTCGGCAAGGTTGTCAGCGACAAGATGGACAAAACAATTGTTGTTGCGGTTGAAGACAGCGTAAAGCATAAGCTTTATAACAAGATTGTTAAGCGTACAGTTCGTTTTAAGGCGCACGACGAGAACAACGAGTGCGGCAAGGGCGATCGCGTAAAGATTATGGAGACCCGTCCTCTTTCTAAGGATAAAAGATGGAGACTCGTCGAGATTATTGAGAAAGCTAAATAAGTTTAGCGGCTTTGAGAAAAGGAGGAATACACTGTGATTCAGCAGCAAACCATCCTCAAGGTTGCCGACAACACCGGCGCAAAGGAACTTATGTGCATTCGTGTACTCGGCGGTACCAGAAGGAGATATGCCAATATCGGCGATATTATCGTTGCTTCGGTTAAAAAAGCAGCACCCGGCGGTGTTGTTAAAAAGGGCGACGTTGTAAGAGCTGTAGTCGTTCGCTCCGCAAAGGGCGTTCGCCGTGAGGACGGAACCTATATCCGTTTTGACGAAAACGCAGCTGTAATTATAAAGGAAGATAAGAATCCGAGAGGAACACGTATCTTCGGACCGGTAGCCAGAGAGCTTCGTGATAAGGACTTTATGAAGATCCTCTCTCTTGCTCCCGAAGTACTTTAATGGAGGTGTCACAATATGAGTAAGGTTCATGTAAAAACAGGCGACACCGTTATCGTTATCAGCGGTAAGGACAAGGGCAAAAAAGGCCAGGTTTTGGCTGTTAGCCCAAAGGAAGGCAAGGTTATCGTTGAAAAAGCAAACATGGTAACCAAGCACATCAAGCCCAGAAAAATGGGTGAGCAGGGCGGCATTGTAAAGGCCGAGGGCGCAATGTACGCTTCAAAGGTCCAGATCGTTTGTCCGCGCTGCAAAAAGCCCACAAGAGTCAGCCACAAGATCTATGAGGACGGCTCAAAGGGCAGAATTTGCGCTAAATGCGGCGAAGCACTTTAAGGAGGATTTTAAGATATGGCAAGACTTAAAGAATATTATTCAAAAGAAGTTGCACCTGCTCTTATGTCAAAGTTCTCCTATAAGAGCGTGATGCAGATCCCCAAGCTCGACAAGATCGTTGTCAATGTCGGCGCGGGTGAGGCAAGAGAAAATTCAAAGGCTATTGACGCTATCTGCAAGGATCTTGCGCAGATCACCGGTCAGAAGCCGCTTGTTTGTAAGGCAAGAAAGTCTGTAGCTAACTTTAAGCTCAGAGAGGGAATGCCTATCGGCTGTAAGGTAACTCTCAGAGGCGAGAGAATGTATGAGTTCCTCGACAGATTTTTCAACGTAGCACTCCCAAGAGTTCGTGACTTCAGAGGTATCAACCCCGATTCCTTTGACGGACGCGGAAACTACAACATGGGTCTCAAGGAGCAGCTTATCTTCCCTGAGATCGATTATGATAAGATTGACAAGGTTCGCGGCATGGACATTTGCTTTGTTACCACCGCGAAAACAGACGAAGAGGCTCGCGAGCTCCTTAAGCTCATGGGCGCGCCGTTTTCAAAGTAAGGAGGGATTGTTGTGGCTAAAACTGCGATGAAAGTTAAGCAGCAGAGAAAGCAGAAGTTCTCTACAAGAGAGTATTCAAGATGTAATATCTGTGGTAGACCACACGCCTACCTTCGCAAGTATGGTATTTGTCGTATTTGCTTCCGTGAGCTCGCTTACAAGGGCGAAATTCCGGGCGTAAAGAAAGCAAGCTGGTAAGATAGGAGGAAAAGGTAATGCAGATTACAGATACAATTGCTGATTTACTTACAAGAATCCGTAACGCAAATTCAGCTAAGCACGATTCTGTTGAGATTCCCGCTTCTAACCTCAAGAAGGCTATCTGCCAGATTCTTGTGGACGAGGGCTACATCAGGAATTTCACGGTTATCGAGGACGGCAAGCAGGGCGTTATCAAGGTAACTCTCAAGTATCTTGAGGGCAAGACTCCTGTTATCACAGGACTTCGCCGCGTTTCAAAGCCGGGTCTAAGAATTTACAGCAATGCAGAAGATATGCCAAAGGTAATGAAGGGTCTTGGTGTTGCTATCATTTCAACATCCAAGGGCGTTATGACTGACCGCGAGGCTCGCAAGCAGCACATCGGCGGAGAAGTTCTCGCTTACATTTGGTAAGAGGAGGTGCGAAAATGTCTCGAATTGGAAGAAAACCTATAAATATTCCCGCCGGAGTTGACGTAAAGATCGACAACGGCGTTATCACCGTCAAGGGTCCCAAGGGTTCTTTGGACTTTGCTTTCAACAAGAACATGACGGTTGAGATCAAGGACGGCTCAATTGAGGTTACACGTCCTAACGACGCAAAAGAAAACCGCTCTCTCCACGGCCTGACAAGAACGCTCATCAACAATATGGTTGTAGGCGTTACAGAGGGCTACAAGAAAGAGCTTGAAGTAAACGGCGTTGGTTACCGTGTTCAGAAGCAGGGCAACAAATGCGTTATGAACCTTGGTTACTCACACCAGGTTATCGTTGAGGATACAGACGACGTTAAGATCGAAGTTCCGGATCCCAACAAAATCGTTATCGTCGGCATTGATAAGCAAAAGGTAGGTCAGTTTGCTGCCGAGATAAGAGAGAAGCGTCCGCCGGAGCCATATAAGGGCAAGGGTATCAAGTACGCTGACGAAGTTATCCGCCGCAAGGAAGGCAAGGCCGGTAAGGGCAAATAATTAAGGAGTGAAAAGAAATGGTAAGCAGACCAGATACAAAAAAGGCTCGTGCTAAACGTCACAAGAGAGTCCGCGCCAAAATAAGCGGAACAGCGTCTTGTCCGCGTTTGTGCGTATTCCGCTCCAGAAGTAACATCTACGCTCAGATCATCGACGATGTGCAGGGTGTTACGCTTGCTCAGGCTTCCAGCCTCGACAAGTCCATCACAGGTAACGGCGGAAACAAGGAAGCAGCCAAGGCTGTTGGCAAGCTTGTTGCTGAGCGCGCTAAAGAGAAGAATATCGTTGACGTTGTTTTTGACAGAGGCGGTAACATTTATCACGGCCGTGTTAAGGAATTGGCCGAAGGCGCCCGCGAGGGCGGCCTCAATTTCTAAGGAATAGGAGGAATAACTTTGGCTAATAAAGTAGAAGTAACCGGAGAATTAAAAGAAAGAGTTGTTACCATTAACCGCGTATCAAAAACGGTCAAGGGCGGTCGTATTTTCAAGTTTGCGGCTCTTGTTGTTGTCGGTGACGGAAACGGAACAGTCGGCTTTGGCATCGGCAAGGCAGGCGAGGTTCCCGACGCTATCCGCAAGGGCATTGAGGACGCAAAGAAGAATCTTATGAAGGTTGCTCTCAGAGGAACAACGATCCCTCACGAGATCATCGGCGAATACGGCGCAGGCAGAGTTCTTATGAAGCCCGCCGCACCCGGTACCGGCGTTATCGCGGGCGGTCCTGTTCGTGCGGTCGTTGAGGCAGTAGGCATCAAGGACATCAGAACAAAGGCTCTCCGCTCAAACAACCCCTGCAACGTTGTAAGAGCAACTCTTGCAGGTCTCGGCGCACTTAGGACCGCCGAGGAGGTTGCTGCTATCCGCGGCAAGTCTGTTAAGGAAATTTTGTAATAAGGGAGGTTGCAGATTATGACAATTAAATTGGTAAAGAGTCTTATCGGCTCCAAAAAGGATCAGATTGCAACCGCTCACGCACTCGGTCTGAAAAAAATCGGCGACACAACTACACAGCCCGACAATCCCCAGACCAAGGGCAAGGTAGCAAAAATCATCCACCTCGTAGAGGTTAGTGAAGCGTAAGCAAGGAGGTGCGAACTTATGAAGTTACACGAACTATCACCGGTTGAGGGCTCGGTAAAGAGATCCAAAAGAATCGGCAGAGGTCACGGTTCCGGTTGGGGCAAGACCTCGGGCAAAGGTCAGAAGGGTCAGAAGGCTCGTTCAGGCGGTAGCATCCGTCCGGGCTTTGAAGGCGGTCAGATGCCGTTGCAGCGTCGTGTTCCAAAGAGAGGTTTCAACAACATCTTTGCTAAAAACACGGTTGCAATTAACCTCAGCACACTGAACAGAAAGTTCAACGACGGAGATACAGTTGATATCGAGGCTCTCAAGACTGTCGGCGTTGTTAAGAACGGCTTTGACGCAGTAAAGGTTCTCGGCAACGGCAAGCTCGACAAGAAGCTTACAGTTAAGGTTTCTGCTTTTTCCGAATCTGCAAAGGCTGCGATTGAGGCAGCAGGCGGAAAGACAGAGGTGATCTAAGTGTTTAAAACAATTAGAAACGCCTGGTCGATTCCTGATTTGAGAAAAAAGCTTTTATTCACGCTTTTGATCATAATCGTGTTCAGGATCGGTTCGGTAATCCCTGTTCCTTTTCTGGATCAAAACGCTCTGGCAGAGGCTATGAAGCTCATCACAGATACCCAGGATTCAAGCAACATGCTTGCTTATCTCAACACTCTGTCGGGCGGCGCGTTCTCAAACGCAACGCTTTTCGCAATGGGTATCACCCCATACATCAACAGCTCCATCATCATCCAGCTTCTTTGCGTTGCGATCCCTCCGCTGGAGAGACTAACCAAGGAAGGCGAGGCAGGCAGACGTAAGATAGGTACCATAACGCGATATGTTACTGTCGCGCTGGGTCTTATCCAGGGTACGGCGTACTTCTTCTATCTGAAGAACACCACAACAGAAAGCGGCAAGCACATCACAGTTTATAACGAGGGCTTCTCGCTTTGGTTCTCGGCTATCGTAATCGTGCTTGTTTTCACAGCCGGCACTGCTCTTATGATGTGGCTGGGTGAACAAATCAACAAAAGCGGTATCGGAAACGGTATCTCTATCCTCTTGTTTGCAGGTATCATCGCAAGACTTCCTGCAACCATCAGCGACCTTATCAACTACTGGAATCTCGGCGGCGAGGGCTACACTCAGTACTACTTCCTTGTTCCGCTTTGGGTCATCCTCTTCCTTGCTATCATCTGGCTCATCACCTTTATGCAGGACAGCGAAAGAAGGATCCCGATCCAGTATGCAAAGAGAGTTGTCGGCAGAAAGATGTACGGCGGTCAGTCAAGCCACCTTCCTATCAAGGTTGCGCTCGGCGGCGTTCTTCCGATCATCTTCGCAAGCTCGATCCTCTCTATTCCGGGCACTATCAACCTGTTCCTCAGACTTCAGGGCAACTGGTTCTTTGATATGTTCAATTCAAACAGCCCGGTATATATCACACTTTACTTCCTGCTCATAATCATGTTTGCATACTTCTACACGACCATTCAGTACAACCCGATCGAGATGGCTAACAATCTCAAGGCGAACAACGGTACTGTTCCCGGCATCCGTCCGGGCGCACCAACTGCCGAGTATATCAAGAACATTCTTTCAAGAATAACTCTTATCGGCGCGTTGTTCCTCGCGGTTATCGCTCTTGTTCCGCACATCTACGGCGCGGCAACAGGCATGGGCAGAATGGCAGTAGGCGGTACATCTGTAATCATTCTCGTAGGCGTTGCTCTTGACACAGTTAAGCAGCTTGAGTCACAGATGATGATGCGCCACTACAAAGGTTTCCTTGACTAATCAGGGCAAAAGAGGTATAATATTATGAACATTATTATGTTAGGAGCTCCGGGTGCAGGAAAAGGCACACAAGCCGCTGTACTCTGTGAGCACTTTGGTATTCCCACGATTTCAACCGGAAATATGATCCGCGAAGCGTTGAAAAACGGCACTGAGATGGGTTTGAAGGCAAAGTCCTATATGGACGACGGCAAGCTTGTTCCCGACGAGGTGGTTATCGGCATCGTAAAGGAAAGACTTTCTGCCGACGACTGCAAAAAGGGCTTCATTCTTGACGGCTTTCCAAGAACCATTCCACAGGCCGAGGCTCTGGACAATATGGGCGTTGATATTCAGTACGTTATCAACATCGACGTACCTGATGAAAATATTATCAAGCGTATGTCCGGACGCCGTGTCTGCGAAAATTGCGGCAGACCCTACCACACCGAGAGCCTTAAGCCAAAGGTAGACGGGGTTTGCGACGATTGCGGCGGCACCCTTGTTCAGCGCAAGGACGACCACCCCGACACTGTGCTTGCTCGTCTTGACGTTTATCACAAAGAGACCGAGCCGCTTGCCGAGTTCTACAAAAAGCAGGGCAAGCTCGTTAACATTGAAGGACAGAACACTGTTGAAGACACAACAGCTCTGGTTCTCAAGGCAATCGAGGCGTAAGCATGGTTTCGATCAAAACAGCACGGGAGCTTTCAAAAATGAAAGACGCCTGCAAAATTTCTGCAGAAGCGTTGCGTGCTGCGGGAGAGGCTGTAAGGCCGGGTATCACTACCCTTGAAATTGATTCAATAGTCCGTAAATATATCGAGAAACAGGGAGCCACTCCCTCGTTTCTCGGTTACGGCGGTTTTCCCGCAAGCGTATGCATTTCCGTAAACAATGTGGTTATCCATGGCATACCAAGCAAAAACACCGTTCTTAAAGAGGGCGACATAGTAAGCGTGGATGTTGGAGCTTACTACAGGGGCTTCCACGGCGACAACGCCTATACCTTCCCCTGCGGCAAAATCAGCGCGGAAGCGCAGGCTTTGCTTGACGCCACAAAAGAGAGCCTGTTTGAGGGAATAAAGCAGGCTTGTCCCGGTAATCGCGTAGGCGATATCGGCAGCGCGGTGCAGAAGTATGTCGAAGCTCGCAGTTACTCGGTGGTACGAGATTTTGTCGGCCACGGCGTAGGTGCGAAGCTGCACGAAGACCCAAGCGTACCAAACTACGGAACACCCGGCAGAGGACCAAGACTTCTTCCGGGAATGACAATTGCCATTGAACCCATGGTGAACCAAGGCGCGTATCAGGTAAAGGTGCTCGACGACGAGTGGACCACCGTCACACTTGACGGCAAGCTCTCGGCGCATTTTGAGCACACTGTCGCCATAACACCCGACGGTCCCAGGATAATGACCTTGTGCGATTAAGGTGACTTATGGATATTCAAAAGGGTAGCATAGTCATTGCCAAGGCAGGACGGGACAAGGGCGGCTGTTATGTTGTGCTTGAACGCGACGGAAACTACGCGCTGATTGCCGACGGCAAACGAAGGCGCGTTGAACACCCAAAGCGAAAAAAGCTGATGCATCTTTCGGCAACAAACACAGTCGCGGCGGGTTCATTTGAAACCAATCCGCAGGTAAAACGTATTATTCAAGGCTTTAAAAACGGAGGTTGACGGTATTATGTCAAAGCAAGATGTTATAGAGGTAGAAGGTATCGTAAAAGAAGCCCTTCCTAACGCACAGTTCAAGGTTGAGCTTCAAAACGGTCACGTGATTTTGGCTGTTATTTCAGGCAAGCTGAGAATGAACTTCATTCGCATTTTGCCGGGCGACAAGGTGACGGTGGAGATGTCTCCATACGACCTGAGCAGAGGAAGAATTACCTGGCGTTCAAAATAAGCCGGGAAAACACGACTTTTTGGAAAGGAATGATTATACAATGAAAGTCAGACCTTCAGTAAAGAAAATGTGCGACAAGTGCAAGGTTATCAAGAGAAAAGGAAAAATTCTTGTGATCTGCGACAACCCAAAGCACAAGCAAAGACAGGGTTAATTACTAATCATTAAAACAACAAATTTACAGATAATTTATGGAGGTGCAACTGAATGGCTCGTATAGCAGGTGTTGACTTACCAAGAGATAAAAGAGTTGAAATCGGTTTGACTTATATCTTCGGTATCGGCCGTAAGACTGCAGACGACATTATTGCCGCAACAGGTGTAAATCCTGACACTCGCGTCAGAGATTTGACAGAAGAAGACGTTTCAAAGCTCAGAGAGTATATTGAGCACAACTGCCGCGTTGAAGGTGACCTTCGCCGTGACATTGCTTATGATATTAAGAGACTCATTGATATCGGTTGTTACCGCGGAGTTCGTCACAGAAAAGGACTTCCCGTAAGGGGTCAGCGTTCAAAGACAAACGCTCGTACACGCAAAGGTCCCCGTAAGACCATGGCTAACAAGAAGAAGTAAGGAGGTACGGGATTATGGCAGCACCAAAGGGTGGTAAAAAGGTAATTCGCCGTCGCCGTGAGCGCAAGCACATTGAAAGAGGCGCAGCGCATATCCAGTCGACATTTAACAACACGATTGTTACAATTTCCGATACACAGGGCAACGCTGTTTCGTGGGCAAGCGCAGGCGAGCTCGGATTCAGAGGCTCAAAGAAATCAACTCCTTTTGCAGCTCAGTCAGCAGCAGAAACAGCAGCAAGAGCAGCAATGGAGCACGGCATGAAGTACGTTGAGGTTTATGTAAAGGGACCCGGACAGGGCAGAGAAGCAGCGATCAGAGCGTTGCAGACAGCCGGACTTGAGGTAACAATGATAAAGGACGTTACCCCTATCCCTCACAACGGATGCCGTCCTCCAAAGAGAAGACGCGTATAGTTTTATAAAATAAGGAGGATTTTTCTATGGCAAAGAATATGCAGCCGATCGCAAAGCGTTGCCGCGCGCTTGGCTTGTCACCCGCCGTTATGGGTTATTCCAAGAAAACTTCAAACAGAAACCCCGGCGGAAAAATGAGAAGAAAAAAGAGCGAATACTCCCTTCAGCTCACAGAGAAGCAGAAGGTAAAGTTTGTATACGGTATCATGGAGAAGCAGTTCCGTGCTTACTATGAAAAGGCCGAAAAGGCTGAGGGCAAGACAGGTGCCGTATTGCTCACACTTATCGAGCGCAGACTTGACAACGTTGTTTTCCGTCTCGGCTTGGCTTCAACAAGAAGAGAGGCAAGACAGCTCGTTAATCACGCTCACTTTACTGTAAACGGCAAGAAGGTAAACATTCCTTCATATCTTGTAAAGGTCGGCGATGTGATCGCAGTCAAGGATTCAAGCCGTTCAACAACAAGATTCAAGGCTATCGCAGAGGGCGAGACAAAGTCTGCTCTCACTCCAAAGTGGCTTGAAAGAGACGACAATCTTCTCGGCGGAAAGGTTATTGCCGCTCCGCAGAGAGAGGACATTGACTTTCCTGTTGAAGAACACCTCATCGTTGAGTTGTACTCCAAGTAATCAAAACGAAACGCCGGTTATTTCAACCTCAAAATCGGTATTTTCCGGTTTTGTGCCCGAAATGATCTGCACTTCCTTAATACAAAAAACAGGTTATACAAAATTGGCCGTTTTTTCGGCCGCATAATTTAAGGAGGATTCGCGAATGATTGAAATTGAAAAGCCGAGAATTGAAACTGCAGAGCTGACCGCAGACGGAAAATACGGCAGATTTGTAGTTGAGCCGCTTGAGCGTGGATTCGGTAACACTCTGGGCAACAGTCTGCGTCGAGTACTGCTTTCTTCACTTGAAGGATGCGCTGTAACATCCATCAAGATAGACGGCGTTCTTCACGAATTTTCAACAATTCAGGGTGTCAAGGAAGATGTCACAGAGATTGTTCTCAATATGAAAAGTCTGGTTGCAAAGCTGTTTGAAACAAGTCCCAAGGTTGTGGAGATCGCTGCCGAGGGTCCTTGTGAGGTAACAGCTGCCGATATCAAATGCGACAACGAGGTTGAGATTCTCAACCCCGAGCTCCATATCGCCACACTCGGCGAGGGCGCAAAGCTCAATATGGAGATCACAATTGACAAGGGCAGAGGCTATGTTCCCTCCGAGCGCAACAAGCAGGGCAACAACGTGATCGGTATTTTGCCGATTGACTCTATCTATACTCCTGTGTTGAAGGTGAACTACACAGTTGACAATACCCGTGTAGGTCAGATCACGGACTACGACAAGCTTACGCTTGATGTTTGGACAAACGGCGTTATCAATGCCGAAGAGGCTGTTTCGCTTGCAGCAAAGGTACTCACCGAGCACCTCAACCTGTTTGTGAATCTCTCAGACAAGGCTTCTTCCGCCGAGGTGATGGTAGAAAAGGACGACAAGGGCAAGGAAAAGATCCTTGAGATGACTATTGAGGACCTTGACCTTTCGGTTCGTTCGTTCAACTGCCTGAAACGCGCCGGAATCAACACAGTTGAAGATCTTATTAACAAGTCCGAAGAGGATATGATGAAGGTTCGCAACCTCGGAAGAAAATCTCTTGAAGAGGTTGTTCAGAAGCTCAACTCTCTCGGTTTCAGTCTCCAGAAGGAAGACGAATAAATTACCCTTTTATAAAACAGTAAAGGAGTGAACATAATGCCAGGTACAAGAAAGCTGGGAAGAAACACAGCGCAGAGGATCGCAATGCTTCGCGCTATGGTAACATTTCTTCTTGAGAACGGCAAAATCGAAACTACAGTAACCCGCGCCAAAGAAGTTCAGGCTATGGCGGAGAAGATGATAACAACAGCAAAGAACAACACCCTTCACAACAGACGTCTTGTTTTAGCGTTTGTTACAAAGGAGGACGTTGTAAGCAAGCTTTTCTCTGAGATCGCACCCAAATACGCAGACCGCAACGGCGGCTACACAAGAGTAACCAAAATCGGTCCGCGCCGCGGCGACGGAGCAGAAATGGCTATCATCGAGCTTATCTGATCCAAAACCGGATCAAGCTAACAGAATAGTTTCACGATAAATACATCAAGCCGGCGCAATGCGCCGGCTTTTATGTGTTAGACTGTTGACAAACAAAAGAATATGTTATATAATATAAATGTAAAAGAACAGCATGGGCTGTTCTGCTACGGATTGATTAATATAACCGCTCTGTATGGCAGTACAGGGCGGTTACTTCTTTATATTTTTAATGATTTCAAGAAAAATCAATAACACTACTGCAAAAGCCAATATGTAAAAGATTTCGTTAGTTTCAATCACTAATAATACACCCCTCTCAAAAGGGAGTCAGAACAACCGCCGCCGTTCTTTTACGATTAATATTATATCACATCGTAAACACTTTGTCCAGCACATAAAACTATGCGGAATGAAAATCAAAAATCGTGCGAAAAAATATACAAGTAAGGCGGTTTTAATTACTATTACTTAACGTGATAATGATAACCGTCACGAGAAGTGCAAAGCAAATTAAGGGTCACCGGCTAAAATAAGATACAATCGTATTATAGCCGAAAAATGCTGTAAAGCTTTTACAAAGTAAAAATCTGCTTATGCTTTTTATACCATGCTGCATGTTTTATTAATCACGTTAAAAACCGCCGAAAACATAGGTTTCCGACGGTCTTGGAGCTGATAACGTGTGTTTCAGTTCCCGAAAAAATTCAGCTTGATTGTTGCGGCGTGTGTATAGCTATAAGTATGCGTAACGCTCTCGCTAAAAACGTCACGCAGTGACGTTTTTGCTTGCGGATCGCGCTAACGCTTGATCCTTGGCACGCTCGCCTTCAAATCCCGTTATCAGCTCTGAATTAGGTAAAATAAATAATGGATACCCAATTTGAGTATCCATTATTTATGGAGCTGATAACGGGATTTGAACCCGTGACCTCGTCCTTACCAAACGGTACAGGGTATCTTACCTAAGATTTTTGCGGCGTATTTATAGATTGCAGTGCGGGTGATCCGGGAAAACAGCGCAATAATCCGGGGCGTTTTCTGACGGTGCCTTGTTGTGGTGAGCGCCAAATAAGCGTCAGTTGTCCTTATCGGGGAACTAAAAATATTGTCGGGTGTCATAGTTATCTTCGCGATAGCTTTTCGTGATATCGTCAACCGAAGTTGCTTTCACTAATACCGGTTCGCATATCTTTATCAATTTACGAAGCTTCTTGTCATATCCGTCAGGATCATAATTGCTTGTAACTAACACGATGTTGTGACCGCCCATAAATTTGACCTCATCAGAATTGCTGCTCGATTCGTATCTTACCCCGTCAAAATCATCGTCAATTAATATCCACTGCACAAGCATTTGCGGAATAATATATTCTTCCTTGAAGTTTCCCTCCGGATATTCAACCTTCACTGAACAAGCTGCGCGCAGTGGATACGAGTATAGGTGCTTTAACAAGTATTTACGTACGGAATCCTTATCGTTCTCATTATGGAACCAACAGAAAAACGAGTGCATTAATGGCATAAGCTTTTCTGAAAAGTCTATAAATTTAAGGCAGTTATCTTCATCCCGAGGCAGTTCAAATCTTGCTATTGCAAACTCCTCGGGTTTGTTGCACTCAAACCAACACAGCTCTTCTTGTGAAGACAAATACAAACACGGATGCCCGGGCATACTGTACCTTTCTGTACGGACTAAATGCTTTTTGCTTATCGGAATATGAAAGAGTTCTTTCCTGCACAAGTCAAAGTTGTCAGTTTTGTGTGGTCTAATCCTGTAATATGTATTAAAATCATTTCCGGTGTAATATCTGTACATTAAATGATTTTTCATAAAAGAGAAAACTTCAAACGCCAGATTCGATGCGGATATGATTTTTCCTCTGTCATACAATAGAAACACTTTAATAATGTCATCCGAGATTTTCTTTATATCCGGTAAATGCTTAATTACAAGCTCACTCATTTCTTTACCAACTAATTGGTTGTTCGTAGAGTTGGCGGCATAGGCTAAATCTTTTAGATAGTTATCATAGTTTATTTTTAAATATTCAGCCATGGATAACGAACCTCGTTTAAGGTGACATTTGTATTTATCCAATATTTCTAATAAATCGTCCATCTACTTCTCCTATAAATATTTGTTTTAATCAAAACTGTATCCTTAACAAAAATATTATACTAAACGTTTTGATTGTTTTCAGCTTACTTTTGTTGTTCACTTTGTTAGTCAACGCAATAGTTTTGCATCGGCTTTTAATAATGTGTGATTGGCAAAACAATCGCTTAGGTACCGAATAACGGCTTGCCTAAGCGATTGTTCTTGGAGCTGATAACGGGATTTGAACCCGTGACCTCGTCCTTACCAAGGACGCACTCTACCTCCTGAGCTATATCAGCGTATTATTTTATTGTCCGAGAAATATCATACCATATTTAATTTGAAATTTCAATGTTTTTTGAAAATTTTTTTGCGCAATCTGATATTTTCGTTGCGAGAGGGGTTTTGTAAATTGTTTTTTGTGCTTGCAAAAGCTGTTTATCGCCTGAAATCTAAAAAAATTACCTCAAAACACTTGATAATTCCGAAAAAAGGTGATATAATCCTAATGATAAATAGTTTAAAGTAAAGGAGTGGGCAGCGACCCGCTCCTTTGTATTTGTGTATGGAGGTGCTCTATGGCAAAAAGCAAGGGCGGCGTGACCGTCTCAAAGGTTTGGGAGCTTTGCGAGCCGATCGTCGGTGAGCTTGGGCTCAGGCTTTGGGATGTGCGCTACGTCAAAGAGGGCGCGGACTGGTTTTTGCGCGTCTTTATAGACAAGGACGGCGGCGTTGATATCAACGACTGCGAACGTGTTTCACGGGCTATCAACGATCCGCTTGACGAGCTCGACCCGATCGAGAACGCCTACTGTCTTGAGGTTTGCTCTCCCGGAATCGAGCGTGAGCTTGTTCGCGACGAGCACTTTGAGCAGTTTTTGGGCGCGGATATAATGATCCGTATGCGCCGTCCGATCGAGGGTATCGGCAGAGACTTCAAGGGCAAGCTTTTTGCCTATTCCGACGGCATGGTGACCGTTCGCGACCACAGCGACGAAAATGAGATCACGATCAACAAAAAGGACGCGGCTTGGATCAAGCTTGACGACTTTGACTGACATTATTTACTTTAGAAAAGGATGATAGGAAAATGACGAACAAAGAACTTTTTGAAGCTTTGAGAATGTTTGAAAAAGAAAAAAACATTCCTATGGACTATATGCTTCAGCAGATTCAAAAGGCGATCGTTACCGCCTGCAAAAATAATACAAAATCGGCAAGTAAGGACAATACAAAGGAGCCGACTCCTACCGAAAAGGGCAACGAGAACGTTGTTTTTAAAATCGACCCGGGCAAAAATCTTTTTGACGTAAAGCTGGTAAAGACCGTTGTTGACGAGGTGCTCTCGCCCGACTTTGAGATCAGTCTTGCCGACGCCGAAAAGGTAACAAAGCGCAAAAGGATCGAGCTCGGCGAGGAGATCCAGGTTCCGCTCGATCCAAAGCAGCTCGGCAGGATCGCGGTTTCGTCGGCAAGAAGCGTTATCCGTCAGGGTATCCGCGCCGGCGAAAAGGATCAGACCCTGCTTGAATTTCAGAGCAAGCTCGGCGAGATCGTCACCGCCACAGTCGAGAGGATCGACCCCAAATCCGGGGCGGCGACCATCAGGATCGGCAAGAGCGAGGCTGTGCTGCCCAAGGCTGAGCAGCTCGGCTACGAAAATCTGGTTGAGGGCGACCATATCAAGGTATATATTTCTAAGATCGACGAAACAGGCTCAAAAGGTCCCCACGCATTTATCTCGCGCACTCACCCCGGCTTTGTAAGAAGGCTGTTTGAGCAGGAGGTTCCCGAAATCTATAACGGCATCGTTGAGATCAAGTCGGTTTCGCGCGAGGCAGGCTCAAGAACCAAGATGGCTGTTACAAGCTCCAACCCAGATGTTGACGCGATCGGCGCGTGCATCGGTCCCAAGGGCGCAAGAGTGAACAGCATCGTTTCCGAGCTCGGCGGCGAAAAAATCGACATCATCAACTACAGCGAGGACCCCGTAAAATATATTTCAGCCGCGCTCTCTCCGGCAGAGGTCATCAAGGTTGAGATCGTTGACGAGGAGAAAAAGAGCTGCAAGGCGACTGTGCCCGACCACCAGCTTTCGCTTGCGATCGGCAACAAGGGTCAGAACGCCAGACTTGCTGCAAGGCTGACCGGCTGGAGGATCGACATCAGACCCGAAAGCGGCTTCTACGGCGAGGACGAGGACGACGAGCCTGTTGAGAATACAAATGAAGCCGCAGAGGATACCGCCGAGGATATCATAGACGAGCAGGCGGAGGCAGCAGTTGAGGCAACAGCTGAGGAAGCAGCTGACGAGGCTGCTCAGGAGATCGCGGAGGAAACCTCCGGGGAAGCCGCAGAGGTTGCCGAAGAAGAAACAGTAACAGAAGAAATCACCGAAGAAACCGAAGAAGCCGAGGACGAAGCAGCGGAAGAAATCGCCGAAGAAGCCGAGGAAGCCGAGGACGAGGCTGACGAAGAAACAGCCGAAGAAACCGACGACGAAGCCGAAGAAGCTGCTTCTGCGGAATAACAGCGAGATCACGCTGATGAATATATGATATGATGAAAGAGAAAAAATATCCAATGCGCAAATGCACGGGCTGCGGCGAAATGAAGGATAAGCGCGAGCTGATCCGCGTGGTAAAGGCTCCTTTGCCGCAGGACGCACCTGAGGACGCTCAGCCGCAGATCTTGCTTGACCTCACAGGCAAGGCGGCAGGCAGAGGGGCGTATATATGCAGAAGCGCGGAATGCTTTGAAAAGGCTCGCAAGGCGCGGCGGCTTGAACGCTCGCTGAGCTGCAAGATACCCGAGGATGTATACGAAAGGTTGAGATCAGAGCTTGAAAAGCCGGAGGAGGACTGACATGAACGACAAGCTGTTGTCCTTTCTCGGCATTTGCCTGAGAGCCAAAAAATTAGTGATAGGTGCGGATATATGTGTTCAATCCGCGCAGCAGGGCAAATCGTGCCTGATCCTTTATGCCGAGGATTTTTCGGCGAACAGCCTCAAAAAGGTCGCGGCTGCCGCACAGCAGCACAGGGTCGGGATTATGAACACGCACAGAACCAAGGAGGAGCTCAGCCTTGCGCTGGGCAGACTGTGCGGCGTGCTCTCGGTTGAGGACGAGGGCTTTGCAAAAAAGCTGATTGCCATGCTTGAAACTGAGCAGGGAGGAGATTTATATGATAAAATACAAGGTTAAGGATGTAGCCACAGATTTTGGGGTACAGAACAAAAAAATCACAGAGGTGCTTGAAAAGTTTTGCGGAGTAAGCAAAAAAGCAGGCACGTCGCTTGAAGAAAACGAACTGAACGTAATTTTTGACGTGCTCACCGCAGAGAACAAGGTCGATAGCTTTGACAAATATTTTGCAAAGCGCAACGAGGCGATCGAAAACGCCGAGGCTCAGACGACTGAGGTTAAGGAAGAAAAGAAGCCCGAGGCAAAAGAAGCCAAGGCTCCCAAGACAAACAAAACCGATAAAAAGCCCGAAAAGGCAAATAATAATCAAAAGAGCGAAAAGCCTGCGGAACAGGCTCAGCCTGCAAAGCAGGACGACAAGCAGCCCGAGCAGCATTCGCGCAAGCGCAGGGTAATTGACACCCGCGCAACAAATATCGACGTTGAGCGTTACAACTCAAAGTACGACGATATGGCGAGCGACAGCTCCAAAAACCGCACTAACGACAACACCATGAAGAAGCAAAAGTTTGCCAACCGCTCTCAAAAGCAAAAGGGCAGACGTCACGGCAAGCGCGAGACCGAGGCGGAGCGTTTGAAGCGTATCGCGCTTGAGCGCAAGCAAAAGCCCATCACGATCCAGATCCCCGAGGAGATCGTTGTTTCCGAGCTTGCTCTCAGGCTCAAGGCGACAGTTGCCGAGGTCGTAAAAAAGGCGTTCCTCATGGGTACTATGATAACCGCCACCGACACGATCGACTTTGACACCGCTTCGCTCATCGCCATGGAGTTCCACGCCAAGGTAGAAAAAGAGGTCGTTGTCACGATCGAAGAAAGACTTATCGACGACAGCGAGGACGACGACGCAAATCTTGTGGGCAGAGCTCCTGTTGTTGTTGTAATGGGTCACGTTGACCACGGAAAGACATCTATCCTCGACGCCATTCGCCACGCAAATGTTACCGCAGGCGAGGCAGGCGGAATCACCCAGCACATCGGCGCATACAGGGTACAGGTGAACGGAAAGCCAATCACCTTCCTCGATACTCCGGGTCACGAGGCGTTCACGACCATGAGAGCCAGAGGCGCACAGGTAACCGATATCGCCATCCTTGTCGTTGCGGCTGACGACGGTATCATGCCGCAGACTGTTGAGGCTATTAACCACGCAAAGGCAGCCGGAGTTTCGGTCATCGTTGCTATCAACAAAATGGATAAGGTGGGCGCGAACCCCGAGCAGGTCAAGCAGCAGCTCACCGAATATGAGCTTATTCCGGAGGAATGGGGCGGAGACACTCCCTGCATCCCTGTTTCGGCAAAGACAAAGGAGGGTCTTGACGACCTTCTCGAAATGGTTGCTCTTGTTGCCGAGATGAAGGAGCTCAAGGCTAACCCAGACAGAGCGGCAAAGGGTACGGTAATCGAGGCGCGTCTTGACAAGGGCAGAGGTCCTGTTGCGACCGTCCTCGTTCAGAACGGTACGCTTCACAAGGGCGACATCATCATCGCCGGAACAACAGTCGGCAGAGTCAGAGTAATGACCAACGACAAGGGCGAGAGAGTTCAGGAGGCAGGTCCGTCTGTTCCTGTTGAGATCACAGGTCTTGACGAGGTGCCGACCGGCGGCGACGTTTTCGACGCAGTTTCCGACGAGCGTTTGGCTCGCACCCTTGTTGACCAGAGAAAGGCTGCAAAGAAGGAAGAGATCTTCTCAGCCCAGACCAAGGTAACTCTCGACAACCTCTTTGACCAGCTCAAGCAGGGCGAGGTACAGGAGCTTCAGATCATTGTTAAGGCAGACGTTCAGGGCTCTGTTGAGGCTGTTCGCCAGTCGCTCGAAAAGCTCTCAAACGACGAGGTAAGAGTAAACGTTATCCACGGCGCGGTCGGCGCGATCAACGAAAGCGACGTTATGCTTGCAGAGGCTTCCTCGGCGATCATCGTCGGCTTCAACGTTCGTCCCGACGCGGTCGCTCTCGATCACGCCGAGCGTTCGGGCGTTGACATGCGCCTCTACAGCGTTATCTACGACTGCATCAACGAGATCGAAGCCGCCATGAAGGGTATGCTCGCGCCCAAGACCAGAGAGGTCGTTTTGGGTATGGCGGAGTGCCGCAACGTTATCAAGATCAAGTCGGTCGGCACCATTGCAGGCTCATATGTCAAGAGCGGCAAGATCCAGCGCGGAGGCGGCGTAAGAGTTATCCGCGACGGTATCGTTATCGCCGAGGATCACATCGGCTCGCTCCAGCGTTTTAAGGACGCCGTCAAGGAGGTCAACGAGGGCTACGAGTGCGGTATCGGACTTGAAAAGTTCAACGACCTCAAGGAAGGCGATATGTTCGAGGTATACACGATCGAGGAATACCGCGACTGATACTGACTGATAAAGGAGTAACTATGTCCGGTCATAAAATAGAAAGAACAACAGAGGATATCCGCAGAGAGCTGACGGCGATATTCCGCGAGCTCAAGGATCCGCGCGTGACGGGGGCGTTTTTGTCGATCGTCAGGGTCGAGGTCACAAACGACCTTTCCTACTGCACCGTCCACGTCAGCGCGATCGAGGGGCTTGACAAGGCAAAGGAAGCCGTCAAGGGGCTAAAATCCGCCTCAGGCTTTATCCGCCGCGAGCTTGGTCACAGGCTCAGGCTGCGCCATGTTCCGGAGCTGATCTTCAACGCCACCGACAGCATCGAATACAGCGCGAATATCAGCCGGATCCTCAGCGGACTTGACATAAAAGAGAGCGAGGAAGAAGATGCTGACAGTTAAAGAAGCCGCCGAGTTTTTGAGGCTGCACAACAACTTTGAGCTCCTCACCCACGACTATCCCGACGGCGACACCCTGGGCAGTGCCTACGCGCTGTGCCTCGCGCTTCGTTCGCTCGGCAAAAATGCACGAATAATCACAACCGGCTTGCCAAAGAACTTCGGCTTTCTCAATGAAGGCGTTGAGGAACAGAGCTTTGAAGCCGAAACAATCGTCAGCGTTGACGTTGCCGACGAAAAGCTTTTGGGCTGCAATGCAGACAAGTACCGCGGAAGGATCGACCTTTGCATCGACCACCACGCGACCAACCGAGTTGAGGCAAAAAATCTGCTTGTAGACGGTTCCGCAGCGGCAAACTGCGAGATCATTTATCACATCATACAGGAGCTTGGGGTCGAGATCACCCGACCTATCGCAAACGCGATCTACACCGGTATCTCAACCGACACAGGCTGCTTCAAATATTCAAACACAACTCCCCAAACCCTGCGCCTTGCGGCTGATATAATAGAGATCGGCTGCGACTCGGCGTACATAAACAAGCTTATGTTCGACACCAAGTCAAAGGCAAAGCTCAGGCTCGAAAAGGAGATCTACGAAAACATCACATACTGCGCCGACGGCAGGTGCGCGATCATCTATACAACGCTTGATATGCAGGCAAAGCTCGGCGTGAGCAGCGACGAGCTTGAGGGTCTTGCCTCTATCCCGCGCCAGATCGAGGGCGTCAGCGTCGGTATCACCATGCGCGAAAAAGAGGGCGGGATCTTCAAGGTCTCGGTTCGCACCAACAGCGAGGTGATAAACGCAGCGGATTTCTGCGCAAAATTCGGCGGAGGCGGTCACCGCGAGGCTTCGGGCTGCACAATAAAGGGCAGCCTTGAAGAAGCGCGCCAAACGCTGATAGCTGCGGTTGAAGAGGCAATATGAACGGAGTTTTGCTGATAAACAAGCCGACTGATTTCACGTCCTTTGACGTTATCGCGGTGGTGCGGCGGCTCACCGGACAGCGCAAGGCAGGTCACACCGGAACGCTCGACCCCAACGCCACCGGGGTGCTGCCGATACTGCTCGGCTCGGCAACAAAGGCGCAGGATCTGATCCTGAATCACGACAAAAGCTACACCGCCGGATTTCGGCTCGGACTGACCACGGACACGCTTGACATCTGGGGAACGGTAACAAGCGAAAAACCATCCGAGGTCAAAAAAGAGGAATTATTAAGCGTTTTACCCGACTTCAGGGGCGAAATAAGCCAAATACCGCCAATGTTTTCGGCGGTTCAAAAAAACGGTCAGCGGCTCTACGACCTTGCCCGAAAGGGCGTTGAGGTCGAGCGCGAGCCCAGAAAGGTCACGGTCTACAGCCTTGAGCTCACGGATTTTGACCCGCGATCGCAAAGCGGTTTTCTAAAGCTTTCGTGCTCAAAGGGAACCTACGTCCGCACGATAATCGACGATATCGGCGCAAGGCTTGGCACAGGTGCGGTCATGACCTCGCTTGTCCGCACCGGCGCGTGCGGCTTTTCGCTTGACGAGTGCATAACGCTCGACGAGGCGCGGCAGCTCGCCGAAAACGGAGAGCTTGAGGCACGCCTGCGCTCGGTCGAAAGCCTGTTCACAGAGCTTGGCGAGTTAAAAATCTCAGAGCAGCAATCAAAGCGTTTTTCAAACGGCGGCGCGCTCGACATAACGCGCACGCAGCTAAAGAACGCGAACCTCCCCGACAAAACCCGTCTGCGCATAAAAAACCGCGCAACAGGCGAATTTTTGGGGCTTGGCGTCACGGACTCCCAGTCGGACACGGTGAAGATCTTAAAACTGTTTTAAGGCGGTTATTTCAGTGTGGAGTTTGAAGTGTGAAGTGTGGAGTTTTGGTCGGGAAGATAGAATGTATATATAAAATACATTTGTTCCCGGTTGTATTTATATTTGTTTAGCAATTATTTCACCTCTATATCACATATATTAAAGGAAACAAGACTATATCCATATTTAATATGGGCATAGTCTTTTTTTATTTAGAAAGCCTTATCTTTCTGTATGGTATTGCAGGAATGACCAATATTAACGTCTACAACTTAGAAAAACTAAGATTAAATCCATATTTATCCAACCGGGAACGAACGCATTTTTAAATCAGACGTTTCTTCTCGACCAAAACTCCACACTTCACACTCCAAACTCCACACTAAAAAAAGGAACAAACGTTGGTTTATAGGTAGGGCGCACACATGGGTGCGCCCCTACGGTTAATGGCAAAAAATATTAAATCAATAATAATACAGTCGGGAACTAACGCTTCTATTGTATAAACTGTTTCTACACGACCAAAATTGTCAATTGTCCAATGTAAATTGGATCAAGTTTGGGAACAAAAGTATTTTCCACATAAAACCTGTCTGCCCAATCAAAGGTTATTGTAATATTTCTGTAATCTTCTCCATATATTTATTACAAAACGGCGGCAAAAAGGTTACAAAACAGTGCTTGTTGAGATTCTTGCAAATTGCCCAAGAATTTGCAGGATTCAAAACAGCTCAGGCTTCAAAAATAATGCTACAGAAGAATATTTGTAACTTCCTTTGTAGGTTTTGCACAAAAACACAACGCCATTTTTATTTGACATTACCAAAGCAAAAGCATATAATGTCCGTCAAGCAGTTCCAAGGTATATTTGAGAACTTGCAAAACGGAAGGTAAAAGCCGCATTTTATCGTGAATTTTACTGCGGCAAACTTGAACGGGATCGATATTTCCGTCCAAGCTTTGTGAAAAGGAGAAAATTATGATACCAAAGCATAACGCCAAAAAAACGATCGCAACAGCATGTGCGCTCGCGCTCGCTGTGCTCACCTTTGCAGCTTCGGCTTTTTCGGTAACGGCGATCGCTTCGTCATCAGCTCAGAACGAGAACGCCTCTGCCGACTCGGAGTTCACTGCTGCCGAGAGCAAGCCTGATTCTCACCTCAGCAAAAACGGTCTGTTTCACGTCCTCGCGGCGCACGAGGTGACTCTTGATAACAACGGCGAGGTCAAAAAGCTTCTTGTGAGCGAGGGCAAGGTTTCCGATATCCTTAAATCCGAAAATATCGAGATCGGCGATAACTGCGTTGTGATCCCCGGAGAAAAAACCGAGATCAATTCGGACGTCAAGATCGTAGTTCGCGAGGGAAAATATGTTTCGGTCACAGCCGACGGAAAAACCGAAAAGAAGCTTCTTCCGTTGGGCAACGTTGCCGCGGCTCTCAACATGGCAGGCGTCAACGTGAGCAAGAATGACCTTCTCAGCGTTTCGCGCGACAGCAAGGTCGAGGATATCAGCGAGGTGACTGTAAAGCGCGTTACCTTTAAGGACGAGGTAACGACCGAGAAAATCGAGTTTGAAAGCGTTACCGAGGATTCCGACGTCCTTGAGCTCGGCGAAAAAGAAGTCAAAACCAAGGGCGAGAACGGCAAAATGGAAATCACCACCCGAACGACCTTTGTTGACGGCAAAAAGACAGATTCAGAGGTCGTTGACAAAAAGATCGTAAAGGAGCCGGTCAGCGAGGTAACTCTCGTCGGCACAAAGGGCGCAGGCTCATCGGGCGGCGCAGGTACCTTTACCGATTCCAACGGAAACACCGTTGCCTACAAATATGTTGTAAACGGCTCGGGCACAGCCTACACAGCTCCTGCCGGCGCGCATATGTCAACAGGCGCGGCGGTTTATGAGGGCGCGGTGGCTGTCAATCCCAACGTTATCCCCTACGGCTCAAAGGTTTATGTCGAGGCAAGCGACGGAAGCATGACCTACGGCTATGCCACAGCCGCAGACACCGGCGGCGCACTTATGGACGGCTCGGCGGTCGTTGACTGCTTCTACTTCTCCTATGACCAGTGCGTAAACTGGGGAAGAAGAGACGTAAACGTATATGTTCTTTGATTGTGAGTTTTATGAAATAGAATCCGGGGCGGAGCCAAAAACGGTTTCGCCCTTGATTTATTGGATAATATGGGTTATAATTATGTCTGTAAATCAAGAAATCAGCTTGAAAGGATAGTAGTTTATGAAAAAAAATCTTGCCGCGCTCCTTTGCGCAGGAGTAATAACAGTTTCGTTTGCCGGCTGCACCTATCAGGACGCGCTCTTCAACAGCAGCGGCTCCTCACAGGCGGCTCAGGGCGACGCTCAGGCAACGACCGAGCCCGAGGTAAAGGCTGCGGATTTTGAGAAAAACCTTGCCGGATTAAGTCAATATTTTGAAAAACTCGGCATCATCGCCAAGGCTGAAAAAGCGGACGGCGACCAAGCAGATCCTTATATAGAAATGGACGCTTCGCTTGTCGGCGCGGAAGCAGGCAGAAAATACGCGGCCGGAAGCGTGACGATCGAGCTGTATGAGTACAAGACGACCGGTCTCGGCGATACGGCAAAGGAAATTATCGGTGAGATCGAGAAAAACGGAAGCTTTTCGATTCTTGAGCTTCCCGAGGTAAAGGCTTACCTCTCAAACAGCAAAAAATTTATGATGATATACACCGACAAGTCGATCAACGACGAAAAGCCGGACGAAAATGCCGACAACTTCAAAAAACGTCAGAACGCAGTGGAGAAGCTTGCGGAGTTCTGATAATGATTTCAGAACGCTGTCAATAAGTCGGCGAAGCTATGAAAATGATTTCAGCGGAGCGGTTTGCGGAAAAAGTGAACGCTCCGCTGTTTTTTTGTTGATAAAAAAGCAGCCTGATCCTGCCGTTGAACATATTAATTTTTTATAGGTGCGCGGCTCGGACAGGTGTGCGAGAGAGCGCGACGACACTTTTGATTTAATATAATAAATTGATAACGCGCTAAAAAGCAACGATATATTGTGGTAAAAATGGGTAATTTCGCGAAAAAACCACAAGAAAAAAATAAAAGCAAATTTTTTTGAATTTTTTTAAAAAAAGGCTTGACTTTTATCGGGTTTTATTCTATAATATCATATGTTCGGCAAACGAAAACAACTCAAAACAGTGTGAAATATCACTAAAGTGAGAATGTGACGTTTGTATATAATGAACAACAGGACCTTGAAAATTAAACAACGAGAAAGAAGAAACCCGTAATTGCTTTGAGTTTAAAAAGACTCAAGAATTACAGTGAGTACACACTAAAAAGTACAGTAAATTCACGAACTGTCAGCAAAGATAGTAACTGAATTAGAGATTAAAGCTCTAAAAAGATTTGAACA